>NZ_OY764901.1:0-355000 GCF_963668665.1 uncultured Anaeromusa sp.
AGTTGGCGTTACCACTTCTATTTGATTTTCCATAAAAGGCTTTTTAAAAAACTCACCTTCCATCGTAAAAATGGTCCCTAGCAATCCTACTCGCGATAGCTTTTGTCTTTTGCTTCGTTGCATGTTGCTTCAATACCGCTCACAAGAGGAACTGATGACCGCTTTTGCAGTTCACCAAAAACAATATGCGGCGTATTGCCGGTTAAAGCTATAAAATCGACACCACTAGCAATCAAATTATGGATCGCTTTCATCAGATAATTAGTTAGCTCTTCGTATTTTCCTTTTCCACACAGCTCCAGGACCTCAAACACATTAATACTTTCAATTGTCAAATTAGGGAAAACTTTTTCTCCAGCCTTTTTTTTGTACTCCATATACAATTCCACGATAATAAGGAATTGTGGACTCAGGCCCAGTTCCACCAATTAGGCCTACTTTTTTCATAGGAATCCCCTCCTGGTTACTATTTACGTCCAAATATTTCTCTCCAGTATGTTCTATTTCAATCTATATTTATTCCGAGGCCTGCCTATTTTGCCATAATCATTTACTAATACTAATCTGTCTAATGCGATTAAGAGTGCTGTAAATACCTCACTGTAGTTTTGATATGCCAGCCCAACCCCTTGAACCACATCTTCAACAAAAAACCATTCGCCTGCATCCTGAGCATATTCTAAGATCATCGCTAAGGTTGCATCATTAATCCCCTTAGTAACAACCGCTCGTCCCTGCGCTTCTCTCTGTTTTTCCGCCAATTTTAAATGGACATTAATACGGGCAACAAGATCAGGAACGCGGATCGGCTTAGTAGCAAAATCACTAGCCCCTGCAGCTAAAAATTTATCTGCAATTTCTTGTCTTTCATCAACCGTTAAAACTATAATAGGAACCCGGTAATCAACAGTTCTCATTTTTTGCAAGGTAATAACACCATTTTGCTGGGGCATATGATAGTCCATAAGTACGATATCCGGCTTCAACGCCTTAAGCCGATTCACTGCCATACTACTATTATTCTCCGTGTAAACCTTCCACCCAACCGCATTGCCTATGGCTTCCAAGGTATAAAGAATATCTTTTTCATCATCAACCGCCAAAATAACAGGTTTTTTACTCATACTCTTTTACCTCCGGCAATAGTATAACAACTTTAGCTCCCCCGCTACTGTTATTACTAATTTCAACAAAGCCACTATGTTTTTCAATAATGTCCCGAACAAAAGGCAACCCCAGTCCTGAAGAATTTTTAACAGAATAACCGGCCTTCCAAACGTTTTCTTCAAACTCCCCAATAAATCCTTGCCCGTTATCTACAATGGTAATGGTGACAAACGCCCCCTTCTGTTCAACCATTATGCCAATACGCCCTTGCTCCAAGTCAACTGCGGCCATTGCATTCTCCAAAACATTGATAATAGCCCGCGCAACTTTGATTTTGTTTACCCTCACATATAGCCCGTCCATTGTCACAAATTCGAACTTGGAAAGTTTAGCTAACGCAGGCACATGCGCTAATGAATATTCTACTAATTCATTAACAGGAATGACTTGCCTGGAGTCATCTTTAAGCAATTCATCGATCATGATACTCATCTTATCAACTAAGCTGCTAATATAGCTTGCATGCTTTTTTATTTCCCCATGTTCTTGCGATATAGCTATAACGCCCGCAAGACCCTGTATGCTAGTAAGAGGCGTCTTTAGATCATGAACAAGCGATTGCATTTCTCTAAAAGCTCGATTTTCCATTGCCTGCAAGGCGATTTGATTGCTTAGGTGTTCATACTCCAACTCTTGTTCTATGGCCTTAATTTCTAACGTATACACATTGAGTAATCGGGCTAGAATAAATGCATTGGATACAAGAATTACAAATAGAGAAAGTCCAATAACATTAAAAAGATCGGTTACATTATTAAGATCAGCAATTTGTTTTACATACAGCGAAAGTACGCCGCCGCCAAAACGGTATGGAGTCAGCATAGGGACAATATCAAGCCACTCTACGCCAAATAACAACAGTGCCACTACCATAAGTTTGTGAACGACATTTCTCGCTAAATTTTTCATTCTGCTTACAATTAAAATAACCAAAGTCATAGTAATGGCCGGTACTCCAAAATCATAAGCAACTCCATGAAAAAGATAAACGCCTTGATAAATTCCGGGTACAATTACCAAAACAGCCAACAACAGCCAATTTTTCTGGATTTTTGAAAAAAAGCCCAATCCTTCAGCCAAAAGAAGTACGCCTATATAAATAGGCATGGACCGAATGGTATTCATTACCACTAGACGCACTGCCGCTAACAGCACGTTTTCAACACTTCCGGTTGTAATGCTTTTTTCGGCTAATTCAATTACTCCAAATAACTCTGTTTGTACAATCCAAGGCGCCATCAAGCCACCCACAATACATATCACGCCTAAGCCAATCATCGCTTTATTTTTATTCCATATACGCATTACTGCCACCATGCCTTTTTCCTGCCATAGTACAAAAGCGCTACCATCCCCGCCAGCCAAATGCTAATCATCACCTTCAGCCAGACTGGAACCGCCATCTTTCGTAATGCTTTATTCTCCAGGCTTGCACTATCGTGGATATTATATTCCACAGCAAGTCTATGAATATTAATCAAATGGATCACGGGTCGATTGGAATTAATAAAAGCAGCCGCCAAACCATTATTTCTTGCCAGATCTGGTCGATAGCTTAGCATCAGTCCTTGACGCAAAGAGCTTTCATGTCCATGTTCTCCAAAAATAACATGACTTCCTCCGACATTAATCAATACCAAAGGCAAGGCTCCCCCGTTGGCGGTTCGGTATAAATCAATTCGTTTATCGATTGCTTCTTGCAAAGAGTGGCTTTCCAAAAACGGAACACCCGCCCTCTTTATAGCTTGCTCTATTTGCTGCACACCTTCTTCAGAAAGCCCTCTGCCTTGATCGCTACTGCCGCCAATGCTTACCGCACTAGACTTCCACGGCCAAATTCCTGCAGCAAGCACGGTCCGTTCCATATCCAGCCACGTATACTCTGGCCGATTGGCTCCCCACGTGGAAGCTCCTACTGAGCTTATAATAATCGGCTTAGCTCCCATGCAATCAACCGCTGCTATCGTAGCGATATTCAACGCCGGGAAAGATCCCGACATAGTAACAGCAACCACATCACCTTTATGAACGCCGGCCTCAACAAGCATATCGATAATTACTGCCGCAAAGGCAGGATTCGTAGATAAAACCTTCGCGTCATGCGCTCCCAATGTGGTGGTAATCGATGTATATTCTTCTCCAAGCAGCCGCTCGCCAATGGCTGCTTGCGCCGCTTTGGCTTTAGCCATAGCTTGTAATTTGACTTCATACTGATCGCTGTTTTTCAAGTATGTATTTTGATAGCAAAAAGAAAAAAACAATAGGTTTATAACCGCTAAGCAACTTATAAACTTTGCTTTTGTCACCCCCAAAGCCACCCTTCTCCTGCCATTACAATAAGTTGTGTAAATACAACAGCAATTGTCAGCCATAAAACAGTCATCCCAATGCCCTGCCTGGAAAAGTCTCTGGCAATAAGCCCCGGAATCAAATAACCAATCACCAAAATGCCCCAATCATATAAAGAAGTACGCATAAACAGCCATGCCGCTATTTGAGCAACCAAAATTCCCGTAAGCAGGTAAACAGCAAAGGCTCTGCGCCCATATAACAATGTATGTGATTTAACAAATTCAACAATTCCGTACGTCAGTAAAGCGGCAACTAACGTTCCCAGTATCCATTGAGGATGAATTATAAACATAGCTAAATAGCCAGCAATAACAATTCCGCCGGGGGAAAATCCGGTTATTTCGGTTAGAGCCAATGAAACCGCAATGCCAACAAACAAAAAAAGATGCATCTGACTATCCTCCGTTCATCTGCGACACAAATTGACTGGATAGGCCCTTTACATTTCCAGCTGCAAAAACAGTGACATCATTAATTGGCAAGTTATTAATTATCAATAATAAATCCTCAAATACAGGATTTGCTTTTAACAAGAAAATCTGATTTGCATCGCCCCCTTGTTTCACTAACATCGCTTTAGCCCCTGCAGTATCACCCGCCAAAATAAAATATCCGATGTTCATCTGGCTAAAAAGCTTGCCAAGCTGAAGTGTACGGTATTCACGATCTTTGCGGCAATTCAAAAATACGATCACTAATTCGTCTTCTTTTACAAAGTTATCCCACAATAATTTTGTCGACTCTGGGTCGTTGGCCGCTAACGCATTAATAAACTTCGCTTTTCCATTTTTCATCGCAACGATATTTACTTTTAGATTGCCTGCATCCGGAGTTGCCAACCGCATACCTTCAATAGCCGTTTTTCTTTCCACGCCCGCAAGTTCACATACTTTTAATGCCAAGGCAACATTAGCCGGAATTACTTCGTAGTTAAAGCCTTGCAGCAGATTGTTATCCATATCTCTTTCTGAAGTAGTAACTCGTCTATCTGCCTTACTATATTTTCCCAGCAACCGTTCCGCCTCTGGAGTAGTTACCAACATGCCTGAAGCAGGCACTGTATTGCTAAGAGCACGAGCAATCGCCTCAATATTATTGCCCATGACGTCTTCATGATCCATTCTAATGTTAGTAATTACGCCTATGGTAGACTTGATCAACTTTTCCTCACAAAATTTTTGTAATTCCGGATTGATAGCCATACATTCAACAACTAATGCCGTAGCGCCGACTTTAACTGCGGTTTCCACGACTTTAATATTTTCGCGCACATTGGCAGGCCCGCGTCTTACTATTTTTTCTTCATTGCCATCCGGATATATAATTTTAGCTTCTGTTCCCGTAGTTTTAGCTAATACACAATGTCCTCCGGCTCTTAATCCCGCCGCAATCAAGCGCGTTACGCTTGATTTACCTCTTGTTCCATTGACATGGATACGAAGAGGAACCGCATTCACATTCTCTTGATGACGCCTCGCTTCAACATATAAATACAAAACCAAAAACACTACTACGGTACTGTATAACGCAATATAGCCCATTGCAGACTATCACCTTTCACTACAGCTAAATTTTTATAATCACTTTTCAATAACCCCTTGGCTAGATATCAAGAATTTTGCAATCTGAAAACTATATTCCACTCGATCATCTAATGCTTGTTTATCACTAGTTTCTACAGTAAACGCCGGCACCTGTAGATACGAATTGGCATAATGAGCTGTGCTGCCGACAATGGGATTAGCCAGTACAGAAAACCGCTTATACGGCTCCTTGATTTTCTGATTGATTACCTCAACTGCATCCATGGCTAATAATACACTGGTATCGTCCTTGCCGGGAAGTATTGTCTCGCCTACCGATTTAGAATCCAAGGCATTAAACGCATAGCCTTCATGCAAATCCACAACCATACTAACTTTATATTGATTCATTAGCTGAACAATAGCAAAGCTAATTTTCTCCGCATACGTACCATCTTGCTTTCCTGGATAGGCACGATTTATATCTCCAACTTCTGGCAATGTCCTAACATTCGCTGCTAATGCTGTGGCATTCGCTCTAGGAACAACAATTAGCGTTCCTTTTTTTACCGGTACTTCACAGAATTTTTGAGCTGCCAAGGACCCTGCTGGCTCATTTCCGTGCACACCGCCAACAATCATTACAGCAGGGCCGGGCTTGGAAGACTCATAAACATAGGCGTTCGTAGCATATGGAGTCTCTGGAAGAATAGAAATAACCCGCATATTGGTAATAGCCGTGTTAGGCTGGGCATTGCCGACGCTTGGGTCCTTCGTATCATGAAAGTTTTTCGCGCAGCCATTTATCGTAAAAAGCAACAAAGCCATTAGCAAAAGAGAGATAGCTTTCTCTTTCATGCATAGTTTCTCCTTTCAGGAAAACAGTTGAGAAAAGGATCGAGTAGGAGGCTGCCCATTAATTGAACAGCCGACCTCTCACACCACCGTACGTACCGTTCGGTATACGGCGGTTCAATAACTTGAGTGCAGTACCTCGTATCGTTCGGCTATGTCATCATAACCACTCGATACGAGGTATTCGTTTGTTAATGACCTGCTTAAAATCCAGCTCCTGGCAACTCGCCAATAGCCTCGTCGGGAATTTGCCCACTCCCTTGCTTTCGACTTGTCGATGCCAAGACGTTTTAGGTTTTCATATCTGGCAGACGGCTTCTTCCATTGCTTCCAGAAGATTTGCCGGATTCTTCTTCGCAGCCATTCGTTCAGTTCTTTCATCTTGAAACTCATGGCTGCTATCGAATAGTACCCAAGCCAGCCTGTCGTATACCGTTTCAACTTACTTAGAATGTCAGAAACTGAATTAGCTTGCTTTCGGCTTGTCAATTGCCTCAATCGTCCTTTAAACCTGTTCATCGCTTTGGCATGAGGGCGTATCCCTATGCTTTTGGTTACTTTGTACATAGAGAAACCTAGAAACTTTAGTCTTAGCGGGCTTCCAGCTTTGCTTTTGGCTTCGTTCACCTTGAGTTTCAGTTTCTTTTCGAGATAATCTTTGCAACCGGCCATCACGCGTTTGGCTGCTCGCTGGCTTTTGACGTATATGTTGCAGTCGTCTGCATAACGGACAAATTTGTGCCCGCGCTCTTCCAGCATTCGGTCAAACGCCGTTAGATAGAGGTTCGACAGCAGTGGCGACAGGTTCCCGCCTTGCGGCGTTCCTTCCGTCGTCGCACTAACCAGCCCATTGAACATGACTCCACTCTTGAGAAATTTGCGTATCAAATTGATAACGGCTCGGTCTTGTATGACTTTCTTTACTTGTTCGATTAGGATGTCATGGTTGACCGTGTCAAAATACTGCGTGAGGTCTATGTCAACTACTTTCACATAGCCTTGCTTGTAGTATTCTTCCGTCTTCTTAATCGCCTGATGCGCACTACGTCCTGGTCTGAATCCGTAGCTGCTGTCGCTAAATTTCTCTTCAAATATTGGTGTCAATACCTGCGCTATCGCCTGTTGAATCATTCGGTCGATTACGGTGGGTACGCCGAGATTTCTTGTTCCTCCATCCGGCTTCGGGATTTGCACCCTTCTGACCGGTTTGGGCTTGTACCAGCCTCCGCGCAGGCTCCTTAAAAGTTCTTCTTTGTGTTCCTTCAGATACGGCAGCATTTCGCCCACCGTCATGCCGTCAATGCCAGGAGCTCCGCCGTTTTTCACTACCCGCTTGTAGGCTTCGTTTAGGTTATCTCTATGCAGTATCTGTTCAAGCAGGTCTTCTGCACCGTCTTTCTCTGCGGTTTCCAGTGTGGCAATACTCTGCACTCCGCTGTTACTCTCTGTTTCCAACATACCCTCGCAGCGGCAGCCGACCTTAGTCGTTTTCTGCTCTCTTCGCATTGCCTCACCTTCTTCTCGCTCAAAAGAGCTGTTATTGTTCGGTCCTTCCCGAAAAAAAAACTTTCGGTACTATGACCTCTGCTGACTTCTTGCAATTGAGCCATACATCACTGCATGGGTTCTTCGGGTGTCATGGGGTTGCCAATGTCTTTCGAAGCCTTGCAAGACCTCCCCGGTTAAGAACAGTAACTTTCATCCCATGTCACCGCCGCATCTACACCATGGAGTTCGGGTAGTGTTGGACTTCGTTTTGTCTGGCAAACTCGTCCGCTCCACACTTGCCTTATATGCGGTTTCTGTTCGTCGGTGCAGGACTTTGCTTTCAGCTTCCTTCAGATTCCACCTCACGATGGACACCCTTGCTGTTCAGCTAATGGTTCCCACTACCAAGCCCATAGCGGACTTTCACCGCCTAGTTACTGCCCATGCCGGGCAAACCAGAAGAATCTGCCGCATAAACGGCTTATGCGGCAGATTCTTGTTTATAAGTAAAAGCCAATTCCCTTATTTAACAACTCTTGGTATGTCGGCAAATTAGTAAACTGAATGTGCTGCGGCATCTTCTGATTATATACATTTACAATCTCAGCAATACCGGACAAATGCCTAGCAACTCGCTCTTCAATCGGATGTCCTTCGTCAGTAAAAGGAACAAATAAGCGACCAATCTTTGCCGCTTGAACATATAATGCATCTTTACCATTTATAATGCTATCACTGCTGACTTCACCTCTCAAGCGACCTTGCGAGGGATTTGCCGTTTCCATAAGAATCGCTAAAGTATCTGTCGCATCGCCCCACTCGCGATGTGAAAGGCCATGCAAGTTTTTAGGAGACGGTTCAATCCTCATTTCTACGCCATCCAGCTGTAAATTCATAGCGGCTTCAGCCACAATACCCATTGCATTCTCATGGGCTACCATAGCATTAATTACAGGATATTCTGGAGAGGATTCGTGCAAATCAATAGATATATTAACATGTTCCTGTTTTATTATTTGTGTAATAGCATACGCAACTTTTTCAGTAAGATTTCCATCTGGACGTCCCGGATACGCACGATTGAGATTCCGCGTATCGCTGCCAGCCAAGGTTTGCCCCGAGCCTGCATGTACATAAATATCTGGATCCGGCCATTGATCAATTGGGTTCGTAGCTCGCGAACCATAACGGAAGGTTCTTTCTCCACTCTTTGTTTGCAGCTGAAGATACGCAGGCGTTCCTTCCATATGGTCGGAATGACTAAATGCACTATTATTGGCTCTAGGGATAATAATCATTCTTCCTTCAGTAGGCTTGGCATTTTCAATCATCAAAATTGCGCCCAAGTATCCAGACGGTTCGTTAGGGTGTGTTCCGCCTAATACCATGATGGTTCCGCCAGGTTTGCCACTATCCAATATATATACTTCCGTATCTCCAGCCGAACCAGCAAGGCCTGGAAAATAATCACTTAACTGTTTAACTGCGGTTACGCCAGGCCCTTTGTTAATTACTTCTAGATTTCTTCTGCTAGTAAATTGAGGAATCACAATGGCAATAATAATTCCAACAACAACAAGCAATACTCCAGCAGTCTTGTATGAACCTTTCATCATCACCCCTCCTTACACGACCATAATCAGACGTAAAATAAACGGTATTAATGTCATCCCAGCCATAATTTGCACTTTGATGTCCTTTTGAGTAAACAATTCCCACACTAACAAAACAGATATAATTGCTATAATCAGTTGATAGACCAACTTCATCATGCGTATTTTCCTCCTACAAAATAATTTTGGCAATCGGTTCAGCAAACTGTATAATAACCAAACCAATGATTATAGCTGCAATTACGGGCGCTAAGCACGGACGAATAATATTCATATAATTACTTTCACCTATAATTTGGGCCGTGACAACAGGCGTCAAGGCAACAGGGGGGGTAAAGCTTCCCATACCGGTAATCAAAGACAAAGCGGAGATCGTAATGATCTGATTTGATCCTAACAAGGCCAGCGCAAAAGGAACACCAAGCACACTGGCTGAACCAAAAACAGAAATTCCTCCAAAAGCCGGTAGGAACACAGCCATACCCAAAAGCATCAAATAAGAAGGGATACTTAACATATTCACAACGATGTATCCTCTTAACCCGATTAGCGTCATAACTTCAATGAGCATACCTACACCAATCAAAAGGCTTACAATCGGTAAAATCTCTGTAATACCTGCTTTTGCCACCTTAGGCAATGAAAACTTTTTCCCACTTAAACAAGCCAAAATAGTCACTACACAAAAGGTCAGCGGCAGACCCGGGTCTGGAAGGGCTTCTGGAAAAGCTTTAGGCCCCACCATTAAAACTAACATCACCAAGAGTGGCAAATACAACAAAAGTCCGCTTTCTGTTTTTTCCTGTTTATAGTTTTCTACAATGGTTTCTAAGTTAGCTGTTTTAGCATAGCTATATCCCAAATACAAGGTAGTGATTATGGCAAGCGGCAGCGTTATCATCAATAAAACACTATTAAAGCCAATATAAGGGACATCCATTCCCGCGCCAATAATCATTACAATAATATTAACAGGCGGAGCAATCATCCCATAAACAGACGCCATGGTAATAATAGCCCCAGCAATATACCTAGGCATGTTAAGCTGCATTAATACCGGAGCCAATAAAATACCGGTACTCAATACTGACGCAGAACACGAACCGGTTATAGCTCCTGGAAACATAATCAATAACGTAATTACAATTAACAAAGTCAAGGGAGAACGACCAAAACGAATAATCAAATCCCTTGTCAACGACTGAAGCAAGCCATTTTCTTCTATGGCTTTCATGAAAATCATGGCTGTAATAAGCACTAAAGAAACATCAAGGTACCCAAACATGCCATTTACCACATGTTCAAATATTTCTAGGTTTATATGTCCTGCAGCCACCGCTAAAATAACACTTGTAACAGCTAAGGCAATACCTACAGGTAACTTACCCCACATAACTAACCCTAAGAAAGAGGCTAGCATTAGCAGAACTAAAAGCAACTCCATCAAAAACTCTCCTCCTCAAAACCTCTTTAAGCAAATTTAAGTTTTAGGAAACAAATGGCGGCTCAGAATAGTCTGAGCTGCCATTTGTAGTGCTTCCCTGCCGCCGTTTTACTTGAATGCCGCCTTCAGATACTTTCCTGTGTCTGCAATATTAGCCGGGAAATCGATTGGCATTTTTCCGGCTACTGCTTTGCTAAACGCTTTATCTGTGTCGCCGTCAGCAACGACAATCGCATAGTTGGCTTCGTTCATTAAGGGAATAAAACGATCCGTCAATTCTCCCCTGCGCGAAGATCCACCCACATGCATTGCAATAATTTTAATGTTCTTTTCTTTCGCTTTGGCAATTAGAGCCTTAGCTCTTTGCTCTTCCTGCGCTTGGTTAACTCCAGCAGCGCCCATGCCTTTCGAACTGCCGCCAATTACCAAAACAAGTGTTTTTTCGTTAGCCAATGCATCCGCCTTTGCAGCTACATTATACTCACACTTCAAGCCATTTCGTTCTACCAGAGCTTTAACCATCTGTGCATCGGCACTTTGTCCAATAGAAGTGAGAAGGATCGGTTGTTCAAATTCTGCACTTTTCAATCCACTTGCCGCAGCTTGCTGCTCCTGCTTGGCCGGTGATTGCTTTGCATCTCCACCGCCGCCACAGCCTGCTAATAGCAGGCCGGAAAAGATACAAGCCACCGCCAAAGAGCACCCGCGTAAAATACCTTTTTTCACCTATAATAACCCCTTTCAAAATAAAACTACCCACGTGGTTCTTTAAGCTAATTCACTGTATCCATTTTGATTCCCTATATTTTCTCTTTTTTATCTGCTGCCCCCATTGAATCAATACCCAACAGCAACTCCATCACGCCGTGGATCCGCGCCGCCTCGGAGCTTTCCGTCAGGAGTGTACATCACGCCTTGTACTCCTCCAAAGAAAAGATCTAAAGGATTTTTCATCGTAAATTTATGCCCGCGCGCTTCTAAATTTTTTATTACCTCTTGCGAAACACTTGACTCAATGTCTGTAGTTTTGGCATTCGGATTATGATATCTTGGCGCTTCAATGGCAGCCTGAATATCCATGCCAAAATCAATAATATTAACTAGAACATTAGCAACTGCCGAAATGATCCTAGGCCCCCCCGGCGATCCTAAGGTCATAAATGGTTTGCCATCTTTTAATACAATAACTGGCGACATGCTGCTCAATGGTTTTTTACCAGGTTCCGGTGAATTGATTTTTCCTAAAGCGCCATCAAAATCTTCCATATGATCGTTCATCATAATTCCGGTTCCTTCCGGAACAACGCCGCCACCATAAAAATGATTAATCGACTTGGTAACACTAATCATATTTCCTTCTTTATCGATAATCGAGAAAGATGTAGTGCTTCCAGCTTCATAGGGATTAGGATTTCCCGGGGCCACTTTGTCATCGCTGGCTTTCTGTTGATTAATCTGACCACGTTCTTGTGCTGCGTACTTTTTATTAAGAAGCCCTGTCGACGGTATTTCAATGAAAGAAGGATCTCCCATATACTTACTTCTATCTGCAAAAGCAAGTTTTTGCGTTTCGATAAAATCATGAATGTAATCCGCTGAAGTAGCTCCCATTTTAGTAATTTCAAAGCCTTCCAACACGTTAAGTATTTCTGCTACCGTCAAGCCGCCAGAAGACGGCGGAGGAACTACTTCAATTGTATAGCCACGATAGGTAGATTTAAGTGGTTCACGCAATACAGCTTGGTAGTTAGCCAAATCTTCTTTAGTAATCCACCCACTACCATTTTTTTGATAATCCTTGGCTATTGCATCTGCAAGTTCACCTTTATAAAAAACTTCAGCCCCACCTTGAGCAATTTTTTTCAAGCTTTTCGCATAGTCTTTATTTATGACTTTATCTCCAGCTTGTACTGGCAAGCCGTCCTTAATAAAGGTTTTTTCGAAAAATGCTTTAGAGGGAAATTTTTGCATACGATCAAATTCATCGGTCGTAATTTTGCTCAAATTTTGAGAAATTACAAGACCTTCTTCTGCTTGTTTAATGGCAGGTTGCATTAAGTCAGCCCATTTCATAGAGCCAAACTTTTTATTTATCATATCCATCCCGGCAACTTCTCCCGGCACGCCGGCAGAATACCAGCCTGTCGCCAGTGCATCATCAAGTATTTTTCCTTTTTCATCTCTCTTGTAAAAATTTGCGTTCCCTTTTTGAGGTGCAACTTCCCGGAAATCAATTACGTAACTTTTTTGTTCTTTTGCTACATAAACAATAGCAAAACCGCCGCCACCAATTCCCGAAGCATTAGGCTCTACCACGCCTAAAGTAAATGCCGTCGCTACTGCGGCATCAAATGCATTCCCACCTTTTTTCAATACTTCCAGACCAGCCTGTGCTGCAAGCGGATGCGCAGCTGCTACAACCCCTTGAGTTGCAGTTACATCGCGTTTCGACGCTTCTGCCGCCGCTTGTTGCTTTGGAGCCTGATCTGTTTTTCCACAACCAACCACACACATTAAAACAAAAAGAGTTCCTAAAATGGCCGCTACTATTCGTTTTCCCACACTGTTTCCTCCTTATAATTTCTTGTGTTGATCTATTTGCTGTTTTTTCAACTTTTAGTTTATTTGCAAATAAATAAACACTTATAGTTTTGTTTCGCTTTCAATTTTATTTAACCTATTTTTTCTCTTTTTTCTCTAATAAATAATGATTAGTCTTGCCTTCTTTGATAAAGCAACTACGGTTTTGCAAATCAGAAACAGAAAAAAGACACGCAAGCCATTCCCTGACGAATAGAGTCACTACACTCATTCATCGCAAGAAACTGCAAACATGTCCCTGTCCTCTGAACTAATTTAATCCTTTCAACCTTTCGCTCTCGGCTACGCTCCCCCTACAGGCGATTTAATTCTATGCGGCGTTTTTTCTAGTCCACTTTTGAGAAAGAGTAGATTTATGGTTCATTAAGATAATGGATCCTATTACTAAAATGATACCACCACTATTCACCATATTCACCTGCTCATTAAAGATTGCAACACCAAATTCCGCGGCAATAGCTGTTTCAACGGACGCAATCACAGGGGCTTTGCTAGCCGCTTCAGCCAAAACTCCATCTACTATTCTTGTTTCTACACTGATAGTAGATTCTAACACATTCAATCCGGTAACTTCATTTTCTGGATCGATCATCCCAAGAAATTCTCGGTGTGCCCACGTATAGGCATAAACATGCAGCGCCACACCTAATCAATACAAACGATTTTCATTTTGACTCAAAAAAACATCTTCTATCATCTTATTAGCAAGCTCACTATTTTTCTTACATATCAATTTTTCAGATATATGACGATTACCTTCTTCACTAATATTTTGCCATAATTCACGTCCAGAAAAGCGAGCGTTGTATGCGATACCATCCTGCAACGTACAAGGCACCATTGCATCCCTTAAGTACAGCGGATTCTCATTATAATTATCATCTACAAATTATGAACTATTAGCAATGATTTTAGAGCTATTTGAATTAATCCCCACCCATCTTGATAAAACATATATTGTTCCAAAATGAAAATCAATATTCATTAATACCCCTCCTATATATTCAAATAACTTTCAGATTCCCCTGCAAGCTCCTCCTTTCCTGAAAATGATAGGATGTTCTTTATTTATCTCCTTTCGCGTTTAATCTCGTCCGTTCTATCTTTTTTTCATAATTGCTTCTCTTTGATTTCTACAACCTCCTGTTTTTTTCTTCCAGTTATTCAAAAAAGCGCCAATGCATACGGATTTTGACCGTACGCATTGGCGCTTTCTTACGTTCTTTATGATAATTTCAAGCGGTTCGCGAGTTCATACCGACTTTGCCAAAATACAACTTATGGATTTACGATGGCCTGGTTAAGTATCTTGCAAAGTATATCCAGTGCTTTAGGTAGGTCTGCATCGGAAAGATTCGTCCAGCAAATTCGCAAATGATTGAGTTCCGGCTCCCCAGGATAAAAAATAGAACCTGGCAAATAGTGAATCCCCTGGTTATGAGCCGTACTAAGCAAGTCATCGGCAGATATTTCAGGAGGCAACGTGAGCCAAAGATACATTCCCCCACAGATTTTTTTAAATTTAAAGCTCGGATGAAGATTTTCAGTAAGACTCTTACTAACCAAGCTGCTTCGAGCCGTTAATTTCTGATTCAAGTTTTTTATAAAAGTGACCAGCTGTGGATTGGCAAAGAGCGGAACAAGCGCTTTTTGAAGCCACAAGGGAGATCCCAGGTCAGAAATCGATTTTGCCGCCAGCAAGCGATTAAATATAGTCCCATGGGCCACCATAACTCCTAATCTAAGTCCGGGAAAAAGAAATTTGCTAAATCCTTTTAGGTAGATTACTCGTCCAGAGCGATCTAATGATTTAAGTGTTGGAGGTGTTTTCATGGCGGAAAGACTATTGGGAAACGACAGCTCTCTATGGGGATCGTCTTCGAGGATCAGAATATTATTATTTTCCGCAAACTCAAGCAGGTCTTTGCGACGTCGAAGCGACATGATTGCGCCGGTTGGGTTTTGGTACGTTGGTACTGTGTATATGGCTTTAATTTTTGTTTGTGTTGCAAGTTCTTCTAGTATGTCAATTCGGATTCCCTCGTCGTCAATGGGTATTGGCTGAATTACGGCGTGACTGAAGCGAAATGCATCAATAGCTCCGGAAAAACAAGGAGTTTCCATAGCCACAACATCCTTGGGCCCTAAAAAAGTCCTAGCAAATAAATCGATTCCTTGTTGGGTCCCATTCGTAACCAGCAGTTGATGCGGTTGAGTTGGTATTCCCTGGTTTGCTAAATAGTTGCAAATTTGCTTTAGCAGCTCTGGGTCGCCTTGGTATGGAGAGCGGCTTCCAAGCGCTTGAGGGTATTTCTGTAGCGCTTCTTGTATGGATTCTTGCAACATGGTAACGGGAAATAAGGAATGATGTATAGAAGCGGTAGCCATATCCAGAAATTGAGAAGGAAGTCTTACGCTGCTCTGGCTCCAAAAGCTTGCCCGCGGAAGATAATCTTGAATCGATACATGCCAATTGTACGGGGAAACACCGTTTTGGTCATTATCTTGCGGAGCGCCGTTTTGTATAGCGCTATGGCATTTTACAAACGTTCCTTTTCCGCGAATGGTTTTAATTAGTCCATCTTTTTCAAGTGATTTATATACCCTATGTGCGGTAACTAAGCTTATATTCAAACCGCGTGCTAGCTCTCGAACCGACGGGAGCGCACAATCTTCTTCCAACAGGCCCGAACGAATGCGCTGGGCAATTTCGAGCTTAATCTGCTCTTGAATAGACGTTTTTGAATGTCGATCAATCGATATATTCAACGTTTTCCTCCAGACGCCTTAGTGTTATACACCAACATTGACTGTTATACATATAGCGGCTTTATTATTATACTATGCCAAAGCTGATAATAATTCAATAATTATCAGGATTATGAAGAGTATACAAGCCAAGAGGCTTCAGACACAGGAGGTTATGGTGTTACAGCAATAAAACAGTTTACCCATCCAATGACTTTATTTCGAAGGGGGATTATCCAATGTATAGTTTCAAAAACGATTATAGTGAAAGCGCTCATTCCAATATCCTAAAAGCGATTGTTGCTTCCGGCTTTGAGCAAAACGACGGATACGGCATGGATTCGCATTGCGAAAATGCAAAAGCCTTGATTCGCAATGCCATTCAATATGAAAATGCGGATATCCACTTTCTTCCTGGCGGAACGATTGCTAATTTGACGTTTCTTTCCCATTCTCTGAGACCCTACCAAGCTGTCATCTCTGCAGATGTTGGTCATATTAACATTCATGAAACGGGAGCCATCGAAGCCAGCGGGCATAAAATCCTCGATATTGTAACCCCGAATGGCAAACTAACGCCGGAACTAATTCAACCCGTTCTTGACCAACATCAAGATGAGCATTGGGTACAACCTAAAATTGTCTTTATTTCCAATCCGACCGAGGTTGGCACCATCTACTTTAAAGCAGAGCTTGAAGCGCTTTCTACATATTGCAAGGAAAACGATCTGTTGCTCTATTTAGATGGGGCTAGGCTAGCAATGGGCTTAACCGCTCGAGAAAATGACATTACCATTGCCGATTTGCCAAAACTTGTCGATGCATTCTATATTGGCGGAACAAAAGTGGGAGCTTTATTCGGAGAGGCTTTGGTCATTATTAATGATTTTTTGAAAAAAGATTTCCGCTTCAATATGAAACAGCGTGGCGCCATTTCAGCCAAAGGATGGCTTCTTGGTATGCAATTCGAAGAGCTATTCAAGAATGATTTATATTTCAAATTGGGAGCGCATACAAATAAAATGGCCTATTTGCTGAAGGAATTTTTCGAGGATGCCGGTTTCGATTTTGTTGCTGAACCTCATTCTAACCAACTATTCCCCATATTTCCTAACTGGTTAGTAGACGCGATATCTCAAAAATATATTACCTCTATCTGGAGCAAGCCGGATAACGAACATACCTGTATTCGTTTTTGTACGTCATGGGCTACCAAGGAAGAAGCCATTCGCTCTTTCAAAGAAGATTTCACTAAAATAATAAACCAGCATAACGCTTGTTCTTTAGACTGACTTACGCCAAAACCATATTATCTTGTTCCTCTTTGCGAACGAACAAAAAAGCGCCAGTGCATACGAATTCTTCTCGTACACACTGGCGCTTTCTATTCCGCATGTGCAACATTTTGCAACAGCCTAGATAAAGCTTTATAGTCTTTATTGTTTCTTCTTTCTCGGTTTTGGCACTGCCGTTATGGGTTCCAGAATGGCAATCACTTCTTTGCAAATACCTGCGTTATCAATGTCCAAGATATAATGCTCCTTGGCGCCCTTGTACGGAATTCCCTTGTCCGCATCGCGCATGACTTCATCCAAACAGGGAAGCAGCTTCACAAATACCGTATCATCACACACCAGCAGGATGGGTTTATTATTCACATACACCATGTACTCTCCGAACATCTTTCGATAGCGAATTTGGCCTACTCCTGCAATTTGCTCACAAACGTATTCAATAAAATCCAAAGAAGTGCTCATGCTGTTCTCCTTTCCAGTAACGATCCGAGATACCACAATTGTCAATTTAAATTAGATATCTTAATTATACCCCATCAACAACAAAAAGGCCTTCGAATATCTCGAAAGCCTTCCTATTTTTAGTTGCATTTAGCTATGATATGCCTTTAACCTGGATTTGCTGTTCTTGGGCATAGGTCTTTCCTTTATCACATTTTGGCGTAGCAAGACTGCAATGATTTTTGCACATAGGGCAAACTTCAGCTTGGAGTTCACTAGAAACCAACACAGCGTTCGGTGTCGACACTACGGTCCTTCCCCGGTGTCGCTTGTGGAACTTTCCGCCATGACGCCCTCGATGTCCGCCCTGTCTCCCGTATAAGAGATAAGCCAAACGCTTTAACAATCCCATATCGTTCGCCCCCTTTCTACGCAGCTTTCAGCTAATGCCTATTCGCCGTCTTCGGATTCTTCATGAGGACCGTGGTGTCCATGAGGACCGTCATGAGGTCTCCTGTGATGACCGTGTCCGCCCATGCAATGACCATGGTGATGCATATGGCGTTCCATGAATTCTCCTTCGTCTCCCATGGTTTCCTTGAGGCTCGAAATCACTCGTTCCAGATAGCTTTTTAGATGACTTTGCTCTTCTTCGGTAAGGCAGTTGAAGATTTCATCGGCTTTCTTCTCGTACTCATGAAGGCTTTCTTCAGAAACAGCCTCTTCTTTCCCTTTTTCCGTCAGTTGTACAATCATCGAACGCCGGTCTTCCTCGGAAGGCTTACGCACAACCAGTCCATTTTGCTCTAGCTTAGCTAGCAATTCCCCGATAGATTGCGGCCGAGTTCCCAATAAGAAGGACAGCTTCTTTTGGCTCATTTCCGGTTCCATCTGCAAAAGCGACAAGATTCTTCCTTGTCCTCGAAATGGGCTGTGCATAGCAGGCCCTTTCCGGTGGTGATGACGATGCATCATCAAATGGCTAAGAACAATAAAGTGCTCTGTAAGTGTTTCTGGTTTCTTCATTTTCATTTCCCCTTTGAATTATTTTACGAAGGTACCTTTGTTTTTATAATAGCAAGGTACCTTCGTATTGTCAACAACTCTTTTAAAACGTCCATAATACCCCTTTGCAAAAAGGAAACAAAAGAGCCAGTATATACGAAATTCCCTTCGTATATACTGGCTCTTTACTAGCTAAGAGGAAAGCCTAGTTCCATTTAATGAGTTTACTTTTTGCAACGGGGATATTGCGACGTTCAATATCCGCTTTCAAGGTTTTGTAGAACGTCCACAATAATAAAGCAATGACAAACAGCATGGGGATTGCAAATACAGTAGTAACCGACTGAATTGTTTTCAAAACATTTAACCCGGGTACCATGTGCTCTAAAAACAAGATACTTACCGGCAACAGCAAGACCAAGCACGCCCAAAAAACTTTATACCAGCTTGCTGGTTCTTCTTCGCTTTTCAGGTTTTTCGAGGTAAGCATCGAAACAACAGTCGAAGCAGCAGTAGCGCCGCACGCTAGCGTAATAAACACAACCGCCATGTACACGGTAATTGCCAATCCAGAAAAAGGCAGTGTTTTCAAGACCGCTAACACCGCAGCATTATTCCCGCTTTCCGCTACAAGTTGCGATAAATTAAGAGCACCGCTTAATTCAAGACTGATACCATAGTTGCCTAGTACGGCAAAGGCCAGCCAACACGCCAAGGAAGTCCAGATGCAGCGAACAATCGCAATTTCGCGGAAGGTCCGTCCATAAGAAACTCGAGCCAGCCAAAGACCATCCGAAATGGTGCAGCCCACGTACCAGGCCCAATAAAAGACCGTCCACTCTTGAATAAAACCAGTTTGCGCAATCGAGTCCGTATTAAAACTCATATGAACAAATTCGCGAATATTAGTCCCTATCGCCATGACGAAGTTATTCAAAATGAAAGATTTCGGCCCTACGAGAAATACAAACAAGAAAAATGCAATCGCCAATTTTACATTAAAATCACTAATAATGCCGATTCCCTTGGCAATACTCTTTGAGGTCGATAGAAGAAAAAACAAGAAGAACACCAAGATAACGCCAATGCGCAATTCAAAGGTCACCGGCATTCCCAGCAAATGCCCGAGCAGTTCCGCCAAGATGGCGGTTCCCAAGCCTACGGTGCACACCAAGCCGCCAATATAGCCGAAAGCCACAACGCCGTCAATACAGGTACGCAATACACGCACCGGCAAGCTTTCACCCTTCAGCACCGATTGACACAAATCCGAAAGATTTAAAGAATCGGCTTTTTTGTTCCAAAAAATATAGCCTAAAGCCAACGATGCCGGAAGGTAAATCGCCCAAGCAGAAAAGCCCCAGTGAAACATGCCATACGCCGATGCATATTCATATGCCTGAATGGACATAGGTTCCAGACCGAATGGAGGCGTTTTCACATAGTACATCCATTCCACCATACCGAAAATCAAGATTCCAGCTCCGGCAGCGGAACACATATTCATTGCCGCCCAAGTGAAAAAGGGATAATGCGGCTTCGCTTCAGCCCCGCCCAGCCGAATATCTCCATACTTGGAAAACATGATAAAAACAGCGAAGACTGCACTCAAAAAGGCAATCAGCAAAAACAACCAGGGTAAGTTCAGCGTCATAATCGAATAAAAGATATTAATAACCGCCGCACTGGCGTCTGGGTACAACGCCATCGGAATCACCATGGCAATCAACAATCCTACCGCCAGCAAGGCGATTGGCAAATTAATATTCTTAAACATGCTGCGCCCCCTTCTTCCTTACACTTATGCAAACACCGTCAATGCTTGTTTAAAGTCGGCAATTAAATCGTCCGTCGCTTCAGCGCCCGCAGAAATACGAATCAAGCCTTCTTCCATGCCCATATCTTTCAACTGCTGCGGTGTAAACTCATTGCGGAAAGCCGTAGCCGGATGAGCAATCGTCGTGCGGTAACCACCCAAGGTGCCTAAGTATTTCACCAACTGCAAACGATGCATAAATTCATTGACTTTCTCGCGGTCATCTTCCACCCGAAAACTTAGCATAGCCCCACAGCCTTGCGGCATCAGCCGAGCCGCCAGTTCTCTTTGCGGATGATTCGAAAGCGTCGGATAGTTCACATACCGTACATGAGCGTCCGCATCAAGGGCTTTAGCAATTTTCTTCGCATTTTCAAACTGCTTCATCACCCGCATTTCCATCGTGCGAATGCTGCGCAGCATTAACCATGCGCTATTGGGGTCCAAGCACCCGCCCAGCAACAAAAAGTCTCCGTATATTTTTTTAATGACCTTCTGCGAACCAGTAATCGAACCGGCGGTAATATCACTGTGCCCGCCGAAATATTTGGTCAAACTGTGCAACACGATATCAGCGCCATGTTCAAGAGGCCGAATCGCAAACGGGGTTGTAAAGGTACTATCCACCAACACCATCGCTCCTGCACGATGTCCGATCGCTGAAATTGCATCAAGATCAATGACCTCAATTAAAGGATTAGCAATGATTTCCGTATATAAAATTGTGGTGTTTTCTTGTATAGCCTTCTCTACTTGCTCTGTTTTCGTAAAATCGGCATACGTTATTGCCACTCCCAATTTAGTCAGCACGCGATCAAAAAGCTCTATTGTCTCTCCATAAATGGAGCGACTGGCCACAATATGATCGCCAGCCTTTACCAACGAGACTAGCGCAGTGGAAATAGCCGCCATTCCGGATGCGCAAACGAGGGACGCCTCGCCTCGCTCCAGATAGGATATTGCCTCGGCTACGCCGTCACGGTTGGGATTGGCCGTCCGACAGTAGTAGTACTTCCCGCCGCCGCTGGCAAAATCATAATCGTCCATATCGCAAATAATATTGGCTGTAGAATGATAAATAGGCGGTGTTTCTGGTCGTTCAACCGGCAGCGTAGTTTCACTGCCCGTGTATAGAATATGTGTTTCCCGGCGTACTTCTTTGTCTTTCAACAAGATCTCCTCCCTAATCGTCGAGTTGCTTACAGTCTCAAGCATAAACCTTATTCCTAGAAAAAAGTCAACGCTAAATTTCTGACAAAACAGATTACTATGCATCATTAAAACCAAAAGAAACCCTGCGGCTTCTGCAAAATAGCAGCAGCCACAAGGTTTCTCACTTATTACATAGTCCCGTCGATAAACAACGCGAGTAGCCCTTATTCCAATAACATTTGCACTTCATAGTCAGCATTCATAAATTCTACTAAATTATCTTCAAATTCCAAGGCAATGGTTGTTGTTGGCCGAGGAAATGAATCAAAAAACTTCTTCAAAATGGTCGTATCCCAAGTCTCTTGCAGCAGTTTGGTTCGAAAGCATAAATACTCGCCTGCGGGTAATTCCTTGTAATGCGGAGTAAAAAAAGGAGGTCGGCTTTTTATGTAGATGAAGTAATTTTTAGGTTTAAATCGTCGTTCAAACAAAGCCTTCGTTGCCAACTCATACCCGTACTGACGCCGGTAGGATAAATCATGCAGTTTTTTCTGGCTGCGCGCTTCCGCCAGACGAATCTCCATCTCCGCCAGCTCATCCTGTTCATAACAAGGCACTTGAATTAAATGCCGCGTCTCCAAATGCATGCGATACAATACTTTAGCCGCATCCATTTTGCTCAAATAGGTAAAATAATCAATATACCATTCCACATCCTTAATACGGGCTCGAACGGCTTCCAATTCTCGATTAGCTTGCTGCCACTGCTCTTCAAGGGCTGGCAATAAGCCGTCAACAGTTCCCTTTTGGAGAATGGAACCAATCTCTCCTAACGACAGACCTAGATATTGCAAATATTTAATGCGATCAATCATATGGAATTGATTGAATTCATAAAATCGATAGCCAGTTTGAGCATCAATATGCGTTGGCCCTAAGATGCCTATTTTTTCGTAATGCCTCAAGGTTTGTGTTGTAACACCGAGCAGCTTTGCTGTTTCACCAATCGTATAATGCTTTTTCATATGCACGACTCCTCGCAGTAAACCTACACAATTACAGCATCCCATGCTCCACGCCAGCGGCTATTTAGTATTATAACATAGATAGACTTCCTCCATTGTCTCTCTCTCGAAACAACCGCGGCCGTGACCAAACTTTATTGTAACAATAAAGTTTGGCAGCCATACGCCCTTCCTATTCTATATCTTTTTCCCAATATAAAATACATAGCCGTAATACTGTTTATACTTCAAATACAACTCCGCCTCGCGCCTCATAAAGGCAATCATATTCTCAACCGTTTTATTGCCTGCATGGATTTTTAAGAATTCCTCTTGTCGCGCTTTTTGCGGAATAAAATAATGCTCTAGCCAACAAGATTCCGGCAGTGCAAAGGCGGCCACAGGAATATATCCCGTTTTTTGCATAATGGAAATAGCATGGCTTATGGTTCCGATTTCTGGAACCGCGTCCACCCACCACTTTTCAATTTCAGCGGGACGTTCATCCGTAAACCAGGACTCATAGGATACGGCTAGATAACCATCTTTTTTAAGGAACTTCTTCCAATGATTCAATCCTTTTTCAAAACCGATATTCCCAATCGCCCCTTCAGACCAGATAAGATCAAACTCTTCATTCTGAAATGGCAAATTATCCATTGAGCCGACTATGCCTTTGACCCGGTTTTGCAAACCGAGCTTTCCAGCTGCTGCGTTCAGCTTATCAATAGATCCGGCATACAGATCCAACGCGGTAATCTCCGCCACTGTATGTTGCGCCAACACCATGGTTTGAAATCCTGTGCCACAACCCAAATCGGCTATTTTTTCTTTGCTGGAAAGAGGGCTGATAAAGCCTAATGCCTTAATGGTTTCCTCCGCGCTCCCCGGGCCTTGCCGTTCTAATCCTGTAAAAAATTCATTAATGAGGGTAAAGTCAAATTCGTGAATGCTTCCGTCTTCCATGGTATATGCTCCTTATCCGTTCAATTTTCTTGGGGTTCATTCGTTGGCTCATACAGCAGTTGTCAGCCGCACCTTTCAGGGAAGTTGTTATCTATAAATCGTTCTATGTGCGCTGCTAATAGTTCCGCAGCTTCTTTTTTATCAGATGTTGCATCAGACATACTTAGTAATAAATAAAATGGCGCATAAAAAGCAAGGGCCAGCTGCTTGGGATCGCTTTTACTCCAGGCATTGTGTTCTTCCATCATTTCACGAAATACGTCTTCCATATAGCTGATCGGTCCGCTTAGAAGACATTTTTGATACAGTTCCATTATTTCCGGATTTCTATATTGTTCTAGGATTAGCATCTTCCGAAAATTACTGGCAAATTCATCCTCCGTCCAAAAATGAAACTGCGCTTTGATAAAAATTTTGATTTTATCCATAGCGACCTGGCGATAAGCAGACGGCGATTGCGCAAATGTTTCTTCCGGCACTTCATATGTTTTCGCTCTCTCTGCATCCACTTGATACATACGATCCACAATGCTGTTGAATATTTCTCGCTTATTCTTATAATGCTTGTACAAGGCGCCTTTGGTCATACCAAGCGCTCCGGCAATATCGCTAACCGAAGCAGCCTCATAGCCATCCCGCGCGAACAACCGAAGCGCCGTATGTAAAATATTCACTTTGGTATCGGCCATTGAAAAGCCCTCCTCGCCCAGTAAACGAACGTTTACTTTTATTTTAAGTTAACGATCGTTTACTTGTCAATGCCATATTACAATTCATCAAGGAAAGAGAGAGGCAAACGCACTTGCACTAAAACAGAGCGAAAAAAAGAGCAACAGCACCGTCCTGTTGCTCTTTTTGATAGGTTCTAGCTATGCGCCGTTATCAATTTAGAAGGGTCCATATGCAAATCGTAATCCGCTTCACTCACATAGCCAGTCGCCATAGCCGACTCTTTTAAGGTAATATTTTCGCGAAACGCCTTCTTGGCAATTTCAGCCGCTTTATCATATCCAATCAGCGGAACTAAGCCAGTAATCAAGATTAAGGATTGATTCAAATTATGGTCAATTTTTTTCAAGTTAGGCTCGATCCCCACTGCACACTTTTCGTTAAATGAATTCATAGCGTCACTAAGCAGCCGGACGGATTGTATAAAATTATACGCAATAACCGGCATAAACACATTCAACTGGAAATTCCCCTGACTCGCCGCAAAAGACACCGTCGTATCATTGCCAAAAACTTGCGTTACTACCATCGTCAGCGCCTCTGCCTGGGTGGGGTTCACTTTGGAGGGCATTATTGAACTTCCCGGTTCATTGGACGGTATCGTAATTTCACCAATGCCGCAGCGCGGTCCGCTGGCCAACCATCGGACATCATTCGCAATCTTCATCAAATCCGCGGCCAAGGCTTTCAATAGGCCATGTACGGCCACCATTTCATCTTTACTGGTAAGAGCATGAAATTTATTGGGTGACGTCTCAAAATCCTCTCCCGTAAGCCGACTAATTTCGGCTGCAATGGCAACGGCAAAGTCAGGATGAGAATTGATTCCCGTCCCAACCGCAGTCCCGCCCATAGCCAGCTTGCGTAAAAAATCCAGGCCTGTAACAAGCATCGTTTGATTTCTCTCCAGCATACCCGCCCAGCCGCTGATTTCCTGTCCGAGCGTCAACGGCGTCGCATCCATTAAGTGCGTCCGCCCTATCTTTATGATGCTGTTAAACTCTTCCGATTTGCACTGCAACGTATGCAATAATGCCTCTAATGCCGGTAAGAGCTGTTTCCGAATCAGCGTCAATCCTGCCACGTGCAAGGAGGTGGGAAAAATATCATTAGAGCTTTGCGAACGATTCACATGGTCATTAGGGTGAACTTTTATTTCTTGCCCCTTGTCCGCTAAAATTTGCTCAGCCCGATGGGCCAGCACCTCATTAATATTCATATTAAACTGGGTACCGCTGCCTGTTTGCCATACGGACAAAGGAAAGTTACCTTCCAGTTTATTCGCTAACAATTCATCGCATGCTGCGATAATCGCGTCGGCTCTAACTTCATCCAGCAAGCCTAGGTCCTTATTTACAGCAGCGGCAGCTCGTTTCAGCACGCCAAATACCGCTACCAACTCCAGTGGAATTTTTTCAGTACCGATACGGAAATTTTCGAAACTCCGCTGTGTCTGAGCCCCCCATAGTTTATCAACAGGCACTTTTATTTCCCCGATCGAGTCCTTTTCTATGCGGTATTCCATAACAATTCCTCCTTTTTCCATGCAAGTTATTTCAAAATGACCACCTCTTCAAAACTAAGCTTCCATTTCACTAGCCTCTTCAAACACTTTACGCACAATCTCTTTCGTAGTGCCGCCTTCAAAGGCTTTACGCGTTCCTACAAAGTACGTTGGCACATAATAGTAATCGTATTGCTTTGCAATTGAAGGTGTTTTTTCTTCATCAATAATTTCTACTTTAATCTCTTGATATTTCGGATTTTCCTGTTTTACCTCATCAATCCAGTTAATTGCTCTTTTGCAATGAGGACACCAATCTGTTATAAGCACCGTAATATCTTTCATAAGCAATCACCTTCCTTGTACTTGCATTCTAAATTGCCAGTATCTATTTTCCCTATTAGGTCTATCTGGAATTCAACAATACATTTTTCTTACGATTCTTTATTAATAACATTCTCTCGCTTTCTAAAATCTCCTGCTTTGCCCTTCGTTTTACGACATACAGCAGCCCAATTCTTACTGACGTTGCTTGAGCAAAATGCTTACGCACATAAGAAAAATTCGCCTAGGGCTAATGCCTAGGCGAACAACGGAACTTCTCATATTATTCTTCATTTTTTATTAATTTTTCTATATCCGGCGCAATTTCTCTCGGATTTGTAGTGGGAGCGTAACGATTTATTACCTTACCTTGACGGTCAACTAAAAACTTAGTGAAATTCCATTTCACCGCATCTCCGAACCACCCAGGCGCCTGCTCGGTTAAATATTTGAACAAAGGATGAGCGTCGTTACCTCTTACCTTGATTTTTTCAAACATCGGAAAACTAACACCGTAATTCAATTGACAAAACGTCTGAATTTCCGCATTGCTGCCTGGTTCTTGCTTCAAAAACTGATTACAAGGAAAGCCTAATACGATAAAATCTTCCTGCTTATATAGTTGGTATAGTTCTTCCAGTTCTCTGTACTGCGGAGTAAAACCACACTTACTAGCAGTGTTGACGATTAATAAAACTTTATTCTTATACTCGGCCATAGACTGCTCATTACCTTCAATGGTTCGAACATGAATATCATAAAGTCCCATCTTCATTACTCCTTTCATTCACTGTAAGACTATATTGCCTAAAAAGGCTTCTTATTCTTATCATACATGCATCCTCTTAATAATCATCTATGGCTAGATCCTATGCAAAGCTACGTTTATCAGTCTTCCGTATGCTTATATTCAATTTTAATCATATTTTATTTTTTCTAATTTGTCAATCAAAAACAGGTTTAGTTCAAATTCAGATATTCTCTGTATTGAAATGGTATTTAAAAATTGATTGCAATCTCTTTATAAATATAATTGCATTTTGCAATCAATGCATGTTACAATCAATCAGACAAGTTTTAAAGAAAGGAGCTTACTATGGATTCGAAACAAGGAGCTATGTTACTTAGAGATATCATAAGAATGTCATTAAGAAAACAAGGATATCTGCAAAAAAAAGAAACCTCTTGCTGTGGAATCACCCTCACACAATGTCACGCCTTAATTGAAATAGGTAACGCGGGAGAAATCGCAGCAAACGAATGCGCAAAATTGCTAAACCTTGACCGAAGCACGATAAGTCGCACTCTTGATAGCATGGTTAAAAGCAACTTGGTAAATCGAAAAGAAAATCCCGAAGATCGCCGATACGTAACCATCGAATTAACAGATAAGGGCCGGAAAGTATTCACTTCGATCAACGAAAACTTGGAGGCATATTACTCGAAAATTATCGCCTCAATTCCTAGCGAAAATAGAAATGTAGTGTATGAAGCTCTGCCACATTTACTAAAAGCGATTTCAGAAAGTACAATGTTTGACACTACGATCGAAGACTTAATCTCTAAACAAGTTAAAGGAGGATCAAATAATGAATAAAATCAGGCAAACGGTTAAGAAAAAATACGCAGAGGCCATTAAAAATAGAACTGGCTGCGGCTCCAATAGTTCTTCTTGTTGTGGTGGCGCCGGAAACACAAGTCAAATCACAAGCAACTTATATACGCATTTAGAAGTAAGCGAATTGCCCGAAGATATACTCGCTTCTTCGTTTGGATGTGGCAACCCAACTGCTCTTACTGAACTTCATGCAGGTGAAACAGTACTAGATCTAGGCAGTGGAGCCGGTCTCGACGTATTACTTTCTGCCAAACGAGTAGGACCAACCGGAAAAGCGTACGGCCTTGATATGACCGATGAAATGCTGGAAGTTGCAGAAAAGAACCGAGAGTTATCCGGTCTTACAAATGCAGAATTTCTCAAAGGTCATATTGAAGAAATCCCCCTCCCAAACAGCACAGTCGATGTAATAATATCCAATTGTGTAATCAATCTTTCTGGCGATAAAGACAAAGTCCTCAAAGAAGCATTCCGCGTATTGAAGCCCGAAGGGCGTTTTGCCGTTTCTGACATTGTAATTCTTCGCGAATTACCCGAAAAGATAAGAAAAAGTCTCTTAGCTTGGGCCGGTTGTATTTCCGGCGCTATGACAATTTCAGAATACCAAAGCAAACTACTTGAAGCAGGCTTCGAAAAAGTTGATGTTGAAATTACGCAGACCTATGAGTTTTCCGAAATCGCTAGTGATATATATTCAGGACTAACTGCAGATGAGCAAGCAAATCTTGAAAATTCGATTGCAAGCGCTTTTATCCGAGCAAGTAAACCTTCTTCAAAATAAGTTTCTTGTTTAGCATTTCTTCCACGTACCCATGGACCAATTTCTTTAGTTCTCTCCTCTAGTTGGCATCCTCTCCGGGACATGTCTGTAGCTCCTTGCGATGAATAGGTATGATAACTTTATTCTCCCACCACGCTGCATGTCATGTCCTTTTTTATTAGCACCATATAACCTCTTAAATGCAAAGCGATCTCTTGCCCACTGCCGCAAGAGATCGCTTTTTGATTGTACTGTACTTACTGCTCGCTTCTGTTCCTCTATTCTGGTTTTTCTGCAAGCATTTCTTGAACCTGGGAAGCTACCTGCACGGCAAAACCTTCAATCTGTTCCCTCGGAAGATCAAATATTTCAAAATATTTTTCCCTATCGAAATCATATAAAGTTGCTGCTTCAACTATGCTAGGAGAAAAACTCGGAAGACGCATTTGCATCATTTTGGTTCCACAATGCAAGAAGCAGCCTTCAATAACAAGCACGCGAGGAGCTCTTTCAATTATAGTTCTAAAACCAGACTCCCCTGTCATTGCATCTCCTAAACAAATCCTAATCGTTTCTTCTCTTGCTCGTTGATACGCTACTATATTGGCAGCTACTCTAGCGACTTCACCTTTGATGCAGCCTCCCTCACAGGCCATTATGGCTATCTTTGATTCTCCTTCCATCTTTTTCTCAACATATCGAGCTCCTTCCGGACAAACCCGTACATTGCTATTTCCCGCATGGCAAGCACCCATACAACAGCCTCCTTAAGCTCCAACTATTTTCCTTGGTCATTGTCTTTTGTATCTAGTTTAGAAAAACCGCCGCAATGCGAGCGATCATTGGAACCGCAGCAGCACAGCATACCCATTCTCTTTCTAAAGAAAAAGCAAACACCCATAAAAAACATTGTGACCACCAGCATTACAGCTAAACAAAACAACCATTCACTTCCGTTCAGACAACTCGCTGAACTCCACCACATTCGATTCACCTCTTTACTCACTTCAAACTACTAAATATGCATCTTTGCCTTTGCAATTTCCTCATCACTAATCGATAAGTTGCTGTTCTTTTCAAAACCAACTTCTGTCAACACAGTATGGCGATGGACCACAACTCCGGCTTTTTCAAGAGTTTTTCCTGTACACCGAACGCTACATCCATCAATAGCGATCACTTGCTTCGCCTTTTTTGCTGCCGTTACAATCCCTTCTACCTGTCCGCCAATTCCAGCTAAACAAAATAGCTTTCCTTTGCCTTCCATTGTTAATGCTTTACCCGCTTCATTTGCCAGTTGTCCTACATTAGAGCCTCCCGCGCATGCAAAAAGCAAAACCAACTCATTATTCTCTTCTCCTAACATCTATATCCCCCTTTCTTATACAATGGTTTCTTTAACTTTTGCAGCAACTATGGCTAACAAGCAATTCCCGCTCTGCCGTCCTTGTTGTGTTTTTTCCAGAAATTTCTTTAATATATTCATCCATTTTATAAGCTGCGCCCTTTCGTACTGCTTTGCCTGTTGCAATCGCCTCAAGAATTTCACTCTCGTCAATTCCGTTTTCCTTTGCTTTCTCGACATGGTACTGCAAACAAGGCTGGCAATTAACTCCTACAGAAACACCAATGGAGATTAAAGAGCGAACTTGTTCAGAAATAGCCATATATTACACCTCCTTTTCTTATATAGACGAGAAACAGGCCGAAAAAGATACACTTGAACAAAAAAATACCGCTTGCCTTTATAAGACAGACGGTATTTTATAAGCAACGGAAACAATTCATCCCCTTTTGGGATCACAGGAGAACTCATTTCTTTCATCCCAAGAAAAGTCACAGGCCTTTGTAAGCTCTTCTTTAAGCCGCTTTTTGCCTCGATGAAGATGCGTTTTCACAACGCCAACGCTCAATCCCAACACCTCGGAAATCTCTTGATTTGAAAATCCCCCTAACTCACTTAATACGATTACCATCCGGTAGTTCTCCGGCAATTTATCAATAACGCCTCGAATGCACTGATTCATTTCTTTATGAATTGTATTTGACTCCACTGAATTCGCATGTTGCGCTTCCATTGGCACACTTCGTTCCGGTTCTTGCAGCGAAATTTGTTTTGTCTCAAAGCGATAAGAAGCCTTTTTTAGTCGATCGATTGCCATATTAGTAGCAATCTTATAGATCCACGTAGAAAGTTTTGCCTCATGCCGAAAGTCTGCCAAGCTTGAATTTACTTTTAAAAAAACCTCTTGTGTAACTTCTTCAGCTTCTCTTGGCTCCAAAAACCTAAGCAAATACCGTTCTATAGGTTTTGCAAACTCATGGTATATAGCGGTAAAATCAGGATTTTCCGGCTCCATAAGGCACCTCCTTGGCACATATTATAAAAGTTCTATTTTAGTTCACTGAAAACAGCAGCATCCCACAATCAGCTACGTAATCAACTAGCAATACTTATTTCTGCCATTGAGCCTTGAATGTTACCTGTCCAATATATTGAGCCCACGGTTAACTATACAATTCTCATTTTCAAATTCCTGCCAACCCCCTATATTTTTTAGCAATTACCTAAAATTCACCATTAATCATTGAAGCCAGTCATAGAAAAATCCGCCTAAACCCAACGTCTAGGCGGACAAGTAAAACACATATATTTTTTATTTAGATAACATTCTTGGCTACAAAACTTACGCCAGCCAACCCCTAACGATTTGAATTCTTTCCCGCAATATTCACAGTTAAGGGCGTATGCTTTTCGATGCTCCTTTTCCCCTTCTCTTTTACAACTTAATGAACAATATTTTCTCTTCCGCCCGCAACTATTTTGTTCAAGTGTCCATTTGTCACGCTTATCCCCTCCTTGACAAGCATTAATCACTCAAAAAATGATGCTTGTCAAGGATATCAATATAGGTTACAACATGGCCAAGCAATGATAACGCCGATCAGCTATTAACGTTTTAATCACTGCACGCTTGACACCTCAAACGGAAAAATGCTAAAGAAAATGCCGACACGAAAAATGCAAAAACAACCGAGATAACACCGATACAGCTAACTATCGTGATCGATGAAGTTTCTACCGCGAATCCGCCAATGCCAGCACCAACGGCATAGCCGAGTTGTACAAACGAGCTGTTGAGGCTAAGCATAATACCAGAAGCCTTTGGAGCTAACGATACGATATTAAAGCTCTGCATCAGCGCGAAGCACCAGACGGAAGTCGTCCAAAGCATAATTAACATAATATCCGTCATTGTCGAGGCAGAGCTAACAGACACGAGAGAAAGAGAAATTGCTTGAACGGCCATGCTGCCTATGAGCGCACGAGCGGTTCCAACCCGATCCGCTAAGATGCCTCCAAGTTTGGAACCTATCATACCCGCGATACCCAAAGCAAACAGAATACTGCTCATCTCCTGCTCACTCATTGGCCATAGAGAAGTCAGGAATGGAGTGATATACGTATTAACCACAGAATAACTGATAAATACAAAGAATGTCACTCCAAGGGCAGCGGCAATACTCGGTTTTTTCAAAAGGGAAACTTGCTTACTAAAAGGAACCGGCGTTTCGCCATACATAGCCGAAAGCAAGCGCGCAACGGCTAACCACCCCAGCAAACTTAGAAAACCGATACTCCAAAATATTGCCTGCCAATCATACGCTGGGGAGATAATTCCTCCCTGCGGCGTTCCAGTATCGGTTTCATAGACTTCGCCCTCTTGCATGACTCCAGCTTTCAAAAATCGCTGTATCAGCTTCAGTAGATTCGGGTCTTGAATTCGTTCTTGCAGGAACTTCACCATCCACCCATGGTCTACGTTATCAAAGAAGCCTTTAATGTCCGCATCTACAACAAAATTGACTTTCTTGGTTTCGATGATTTTAGTGACTTTCTTCAGCGCATCATGACAGCTTCTTCCCGGTCTAAATCCATACGAGCAATCCAGAAATTCCACTTCATAGATTACAGTCAAGATTTCATTGAGTACTTTCTGTACTATTTTATCTTCGTAGGCTGGTAATCCTAACGGTCTTTTCTTACCGTCACCTTTCGGAATATATACTCTCTTTACAGGTTGAGGCTTATACGCCTGCCGCTTCATTTTCTCTAGAAGATTATCGATGTTTTCCTGTAGTTTATCATCGTATTCCTCTTTTGTTACGGCGTCAATCCCGGTTGCTCTATCTGCTGCTAATGCGCTATGGGCGGCTTTCAGACTCTTCTCGTCAAGAGCATGTATTAGTGTTTGCAGTTTCATTCTTGGTCTTCGTTTGGCTAAATCGGCTATCCTTGTCAGTTTTGTTTCCAATGTTTCTCTCTGCCTCCAGTGCAGCATTGTTTCCCTTTTCAAGGGCACTGTTATGTTACGCCCTTCCCTCTACAGGCATTACCCTGCTTCCTCAGTACTATGGCGTAATCCGACTCCCCGCCGTCTATTTGGCTTCCTCGTCATCAACTTGTTGGCCATACTCTCTTTTGAGGGCGGCAGGGTCTCCCAAGTTCACACGGAGTAACGTTGTGTAGCATGCCAAGACCTACGATCCCGGGGCGCCAAGCTTAGCTCGCCTTTATCGCTAAACCCAGTATTGTCTTCTGCTCGTCCCATGCATCGACCATTCCCAAGAGGGATTTCGGGATTCCACATCTTCAGCTTACGCTTTCGGCCTACTACCTTTCCTACCTACGCTTAGACCTGGCGTTACCGCTTCAGTCCCAAGGCTGGATACCGGGTGGCTGGCTAGACCTTCCCGGGCAGGAGTTCCACCCGCTATACTCCGTGCGCTTCTTGGCGCACGGGACGTTCCTTTTCATCCCCTTGCGCCTTGTTGCCAATATTTTCTTCTTCTTATTTTCTGCAATCTCCTTCTTTACCTTTCATCTATACAACAAAACCGCCACTGCATACGAATTACTTCGTACACAATGGCGGTTCTAGATAAATATAGTCTACAGTTTCACTCCAAGCTCCTTACCAGTGAGCAGTTGGTATGCTTCAACATAACGCTTTGCGGTTTCAAGAACCAACTCGTCTGGCAGAGCCGGAGGAGGCGGCGTCATGTCCCAAGGTTGTTTAGTTAACCAGTCGCGCAGAATTTGTTTGTCGAAGCTCGGCTGGGACTTACCAGGCTCATACCCTTCCTGTGGCCAAAAGCGAGAAGAATCCGGAGTCAGGGCTTCATCGATCCATATCAGGTTCCCGTCAAGAAGACCAAATTCGAACTTGGTATCTGCAATGATGATGCCTCGAGTCTCGGCATAGGCGCGTGCCTGCTTGAAGATAGCAACGGAAGTTTCGCGCAACTTCTTATACAACTCACTGCCGATGAGTTTCTCCCCCTCTTCCTCGGTAATGTTTTCGTCGTGAGTTCCCAATTCCGCCTTTGTGGAGGGAGTGAAGAGAACCTCCTCCAATTTTGCGGATTCAACGAGATTCTTTGGCAAGACATGTCCGCAAACCGATCCTTGGGCTAGATAATCCTTCCAACCAGACCCGGTGATGTGTCCGCGAACAATGCATTCCAACGGTAATGGTTTGGCTTTTTTCGCCAGCAAGAATCGCCCTTCCAATTCATCACAGTAGGGCTTGAGGTTGTCAGGCAGATCCTTAGTATCAGCGGAAATAATATGGTTGGGGACTATGTTCTGAAATTTCTCCATCCAAAACAAGGTTATCTGATTTAGAACCACTCCCTTGAAAGGGATGGGTCTATCCATAATCACGTCAAACGCCGACATGCGGTCGGTGGTTACCAACAATAGTGTTTCCTGATCAATTTCATAAATGTCCCGTACCTTCCCCTTGGCTATCATAGGGTATTCTTTAATGTTCGTCTCAGCGACTACTTTCATATGTCTACTCCTTCTATGCCTACAGCGGACAGATGGTCCCCAAAAACTCCAGCAGAAATGTAGGAAACCATACCTATTGGTTGCGGCAAATTTTTTTGGTGAAAACCACCGCCGCACTTCCACGGCGATTATCTTCACGCTTAACAATATTTTATCATGCAATGCTGACTATTTACAGTCATAGTATTTCAAATTCAGGCGTTAAAACGAATTCACTTGGCAACATCGCAGGGAAGTCATAAAACAACTCTGATATATTTGCCGCCATTTTTTCTTACTGCGATTGGTCGGCGTTATCCTTTTCCTGACCGGCTGGGGTTACCTCCAGCCCACGCCGGGTAAGAAGAGGGTCGACAGTTAGGACGAAGTCGTCGACCGTATTCACGCTATTCCTGAGTTCAGCATTTTGGCAACTCCGCCACGCACTAGAATCCATACTGTTTTGGCTATAGCCTATGGTACCACGTAAAACGTCTAACCCGATGTTTTGCACGGGCGACGTTGGCGTCGGCGTCGGTGTTGGCGTCGGCGTTGGCGTTGGTGTTGGCGTTGGTGTCGGCGTTGGTGTTGGTGTCGGCGCCACCTTCACGTTAACCGTGCCGCTGCCGCTAGGCTGCAGATTGGAGTTGTTATTTTTGATGTTGCTATTAGGATTGCCGATATTAAGCGCAATACTGCTGCCGCTGATTGGCTGATTCAACACGATATCCGAGCTTGCGCCGACGGTCGTCAAGGTGACCGCACCCGTAGAGGCCAGGCCGCTGCCGCCTGCCGCGCTGCCGATAGCGAGGGTCTGACCATTGGTGAGCGCGATCGCCCCGGTACTGCCGGTCAGCGTACCCACTGCATTGTCGGTTTTTGCTAAATCCACCGAACCGCCAACCGTAAGGGCTAGGGTATTCGCGGTGACAGTGCCACTCGCGCCTTGGCGGATGTCTCGACCGGCATTTAAGGTGATCACACCGCTGGAAGCGGTCGTCTGCAGCGGCTGATTGATTACTATATCCGAAGCGGCCTCGTTGGCAGTCAGACTGATATTACCGCTTGAGACTAGGCCACTGCTCCCTGGTGTGGTATCGCCGATATTGAGAGTCTGACCATTGGTGAGCGCGATCGCCCCGGTACTGCCGGTCAGCGTACCAATCCGGTTGCCGGACTGCGCTAAAGCTACACTACCGCCGCTGGTGTTGAGGCTGAGTGCGTCGGCAGTGATACTGCCGACGCTTCCCTCGCTGATGCTGCCGCCCTTAGTAACCAAACTAAGCGTAGAACCAGGATTGGCCGTCACCGCACCGTTATACGTCTGATTGCAGTTAGTTGTAACACTGCCGCCAGGATTGTAGGAAGTGCCGGCAACGGTTACGAGATGGCCCTCGACAGTAAGATGATTTGCCGCATCGACACTATACATGGCTGTCTCCGTTCCTAAAACGCTTTTAATAGTGGCATTGCTTACGGCACTGCTGCTTTCCAGCGTCAGGGTATCGGCTGCAAGGTTCCTACCGGTGATAGTCATGATCCCCGCGGCATCTTTGATGCCTGCCGTTCCGGAGTAATAGGCGCCGCTAAACGGGCTAGCGCCGCGCGAAGCGGACAACAGAAAACTATTGGTACTATTGGTTAGCTTACTTTGAGCCACTGGGATATAGAAAAAACCTGTACTGTCATACACGGTCCCGGTACCGGCTGCTGAACCACCAAAGAACGCAGCAACATGATCTCCGCTTTGCCCGCCGGATAGCGTGCCGGAGATAATCCGCTTAGTAGTGTCCCAGGTAGTTGAATAAATCCACCCTGTATTAGCACCTACTCCTTTAGGCGAACTAGAACCCGAACTAGATCCAATCAGTTTGCCGGTACTGAAGCAGTTGGTAATAGTGACTCCGTTACTTCCCACTAAACTACCGAAAGTAAAACTGTTGTTCTCCCCGCTTACGTTGCCCGTACTATAGCAGTTGCTTATACTGCCACTATTGCTCCCCACTAGTCCGCCGAAACTATAACTCTCGTTATCTCCTATTACGTTGCCCGTACTATAGCAGTTGCTTATACTGCCACCATTAGTCCCCACTAGTCCGCCGAAATAAAGACTTGTGTTATCCCCCTTCACACTGCCTGTACTGTAGCAGTTATTTATACTGCCACTATTGCTCCCCACTAGTCCGCCGAAACCGCTATTACACTCTAAACTGATCAAAGTGAGATCGCTGCTGTAATAGCTATTGCTTATACTGCCACTATTAGTCCCCGCTAGTCCGCCGTACATACTATTAAAGCCCCCCCCTCCATACGACTAGTACTATAGCAGCTGATTATACTACCACTATTAGACCCCACTAGTCCGCCGTATATACGACTAGAGTAAAATCCAAATACCGTAGTAGTACTATAGCAGTTGATTATACTGCCTCCATTATCCCCCACTAGGCTGCCATAGTTGTAACTACTGTCCTTCCCGCTCACACTGCCGCCAATTAATCCTACATTGCGAATCACCGCACTTGAATCAGTAGCACCAAACATGCCAAAATAGCTTCGCCCTGTGCCGCTCATCGTAAACTCTCTAACCTTATGCCCCAAGCCGTCGAAACTGCCAGTGAATCTAGCACTACTATTTCCAATGGGTGTAAAACCTGCACCACTATTTAGATTGCTCCAATTGTCGCCGACTGTGCCGTTATCCGCCTCATCGTCTGGGTCGATATTCGCTTTGCCGATATCGGCATTGAGGGCATAATAGCCATTTAGATTGTTATTCATGTTTTGCAGCTCACTGATATCATTAATGAGCTTATATTCTTGATTGTTAATCGTCAGCTTCCCCTTCGTACTTCCGCTAAAGGTCACCGAGCCGCTTGTGCCGACAAGCAGGTTGCCGCTTGCGCCGGTAGTGACGGTCAGCGCGCCGCCGCCTGTACTGGTAACCGCCCCGTTGATATTTACATTGTTAGCAGCCGATAGCTCCAGCTGGTTGGCCGAGCTCCAGGCTACCGGCGCATTGACATGGATATCGCCTTTTTCGCTGCCGCTTGCGTCTGTCTTTATGGTAATGGAGCTACTGCTTAGCGCGGTCTGCAGGTCGCTGTTATTCATGTAGTTCGTCCCGTTCGCGCCTGTACCGATGGTATAGTCAGACGGGTCTAGAAGCCAGCTGCCGGTTTTGCCTTTAGGAGCGGTTGTGATGACCCTGGCTTCTTTTGTCAAGGTCAGCGTCTTTTTGCCGGACGTTTCTACCTGTCCGCCATCGCCTGAAAGCGCTCCGCCTTGGGCGCGGATGGTTCCGGCAAAATTCGTTGCGCCGTCTGACCACACGGCTACCTGTCCGCCGTTTCCTAAAGTTAGGGCATCCGCCTTGATAAGGGTTCCTTGATCTACGCTGACGGTTTTGGCTCTATATTCGCTGCCCTGTCCGTGAAAGTTGCCGCCAATCAGGGCTGTGCCGCCGCCTTGGTTCCCCGATACATCGATGAGCGATCCTGTTTTTAGATGGATGGCATCGCCCAGCACCTTGACCGTGCCGCCGGTGGTTTTGCCGCTCGCGTCCAGTGTGCCGCTGTTTACGGCACGATTCCCTTCCAGGACAATGCTGCCGCCGTTATGCTGTATGCTTTCGGCCCGAATAATACCGCTGTTGTTGACCACGGTATTTAACAGCGCGTTCTTGGTCCCGGCACTCATGAGCACGAGGCCGCCGCTCGCGCTGATGCTCCCTGTGTTTACGGCGCTGCCGTTTAGGATGCCGGTATCTACCGTGACGTTTAGGAGACTGTCGCCGCTAAAATCAAGGCTTATTTTATTGCCTGCCGCCAGTGCCGCTACTTTCGCGCTAATGACGCCTTCATTTTTTACCTGCGGCCCAAGGAGCACCACTTCACCGGCGCTGATATGGCCCTGATTGACGACCGCACCCGCGCTGTTTTGTTGGGTAAAAGCATAGCGTCCTTTTTGAAAGTCACTATCAGAAAGACTCAGCGTCGAAACCACCAGCCCTCCGGTCTGTACCGAAGCACCGGGCGCAAACAAAATGCCGCTGGGGTTAATCAAATATACCTTGCCGTTTGCGCTTAGGCTCCCGTAAATACTGGAGGCGTTATTGCCGACGACCCGGTTGAGTGCAACCGAATTTACCCCAGGCTGAATAAACTGTACCTTTTCGCCGGGTGCGATAGAAAAGCTCTGCCAGTTGATGCCGACCTTATCGGTCGTTTGCCGGATGGTCATGGCAGTGCCGCTCGCCGTAATAGCGGCACTGCCGCTTGTCACGCTGCCCCCTGTGGGATTTGCGTATACAGGGGTATAGCTGCTGATAAACAGCGCCCCTAACGCCACCGACGGTAAAACACTCTTCGCAAGGCGCTGCCAGTGCCGTTTCCATGCTCGTTGCATAATAACTCCTCCTTTACAAATACCGTACGGCCTGCAGCCATAAGCGCCCGTTTTTATTCGTATCATTGGCGGACGGCTCATCCCCGATTTTAAACGCATAATCCAAGCGATAGGAAAAAACATTGTCCTGTTGCCAGCGAAGACCAAAGCCCGCTCCCATCAGGCTGCGGCGGTTTTGTCCTGCACCTGCCCAAGGATTTTTATTGGACATGACGCTTCCATAGTCATAAAAGGCTACCAATTGCACATGCCGATCGCCTTTTGATAACCCTTTGAGTTGCCACCTAAACTCGCCTGACAGGCGATATCCCTGATCTCCCGCTGCTTCGCCCTGGGAAAAAGCGCGTACACCGCTGGCTCCGCCAAGGTAGAGTTTTTCGGAGGAATCAAGATTTGTGTTAGCCAGTTGCCCCGTGAAGCTAAAGAAAAAGTCCAAATGGTCTGCCAGGTATTGCTGGCGCTGATAGCTAAGGAGTGTTTTAGAAAAATGCCCTGCACTCTTGGCCGTAGCATCATCAACGGCTTTCGTCGCGGCATCTTGAAGCGAAAGTGAGCCTACATAATGATTTAGCGAAAAACTATTAAACGCACCACCTAATACATTGTCGCTAAAATTACCGGTTAGGGCTGCATTCCATACGCTGCTATTTTTCCTGGCATAGCTGCTGCTTTGTACTATGTCATCTGCCATATGCTTTTGATCATAGCCAAGGCTGCCGGATAGATTAAAGCTGCGGCTACGCACTACCGGATAGCTCACGCTTGCGCTGTCGGTATTGGCGACGCCGCTTGCACCAGCCGATGAAAAAATATCGCCCAACGTATAATCCATGCGGGAGTGACTAATACTAAGGCGCGCTCCGTTAACCCCAAGCGGCCGATTATAAAGAGCGTTATAATTTTTTAGCTCGGTATTTTCAGTAACCATTGCGCCAAGACTAAGCTGGTCTCCAAGACCGCCAGGATTGTTGACGTTAAGCTCAATTCCGCTGCGTACCCGTCCGCTATAAGGGTTGCCCCAATTGTCACTATAGATAGCGCCGCTAATTCTTTTCGTATCGCCGGCCTCTAAGACCAGATCAGCCGTACCGCTGGTTTTGCCTGGACGCAGGCTGGCATTGACGCGAATACCGCTAAGGTCATTGAGCAACAGCAAGGCTCGGTCGAGCGGCGCCTGACGGATCATGCTGCCCGGCTTTACACAGCGCAGCATATTTTTAAGATAGCTGGGGCTACTATGCGCCGCGCTGTTAATGATAAGCTCGCCGTATTTACCGGGAACTATCGCAATTTCCACGACGCCATCGGTAATGGACTGCGCCGGGAGATAAGCAAACGCCACCAAATAGCCTTGCCGACGCAGATACCCGGTAAGGTCACCGGCCGCCTGATTTAGCTCGTCAAGCGTCAGCTCACGGCCTTCGTAGCGTTTTAGCTGACTAAGGAGTTCTGGTTCGAGCAGCGGCAGTTCCCCGCTCAGACGAAAGCGGCTGACGGCGATCTTTTCCTTGCTTTTACTTTGGTCTGGCTGCTCGTCTTGTTGAATGGTAACCGATGGCTTGTTATTTTGCTCCACCTGCTGCGGCGGCGGTTTGACTCCATCGAGGAGTGTGCCGCTGGTCGGCGGCACAGCGGCAAAAGCCGGCATATCCGCCGCCATCAGGCAGAATAAAGACGCCCCCAAAATCTGTTTAAAACGATGTAGTGTATTGTTTTTCATGCTAGGTTCCCTTCGTTTATCAATTCACTGCCAATATTGCTGCAGCACAGATTCTGTCAGCATTTTTTTTAGCCCGCTGAGTAATGCTGTCTCCCCCTTCGGGAAGCGGCAAGTTAAAACGGCATTATTCTCCGGGTTTAGACCAATCAGGAAGGCGCCTTGGTATTGGGCGGCAAAACGGGTAATGTCTTGAATCGGAAATTCCAGCGTATCAAAAATAATAACGCCCGGCAGCTGACAGGTATGGATATCACCTAGCCCGGCTAGAACAGTCACCGTAAATTCTTTGCTCTGTTGCAAACTATAGGCAAGCCCTGTCATATACATAGACCGGCCGCAGAGAATTACCTCCGTCATTTTCTATCCGCCACCTCTAGCCAGAAATTTCCTTGCAACTTTTCTTATTGTATAAAAAAGCTAATTTGAAAAGCAATGTACGAAAGTGCCAAAATGCATGCACTAGCCTGACAATAAAAAACTGCCGTATCAGCGTTATCCTATCGCTACTACGGCAGTCTTGTTTCGTTCTTTATTCTTTTACTCCGTTTGGGGGTCGGTCAGACCCTGACTTACGGCATACGCAATGGCTTGGCTGCGATTTTTTAGCTGCAGCGTTTCTAAAATTTGCTTGATTTCATGTTTTATCGTCCGTTCGCTAAACCTAAGGGTCTCGCCAACTTGACGATAGGTCTGCCCGGAAGCTACTAAGGACAATATGGCTTCTTGCCGCGGTGTAAGTTCACTCCTTGCTTGCGGTTTAGCCGACGCTTCGCTAAGCTCACTTTCGCCGTGAAAATCCATAAGCACCTTTTGCATCATCCCCGGCGTCAATGGAGATTCCCCCTGCTTGATACTACTAAACAGTTCCAGCAAATCCTTCGGCTGCAGTTTTTTAAAAAGATAGCCGCAAGCCCCGATTTTAATCGCTTCCAACAGCTTCTCATCTTCTTCCGAGGCTGTCAGCATGACGATGATGATCTGCGGCATTTCCGCTTTAATCAACCGTGTAGCCAAAAGTCCGTCACACTTAGGCATGTATATATCCATTAAAATAACATCCGGCTTTACTTGACGCACTATCTCTAGGGCCTCAAACCCATCACCGGCCATACCGACAACCATGAAGTCATGAGCACTAAGCAGACTGGCCATACCCTCCCGAAAGAGCGCATGATCATCGACCAGCATTACCCGCATAATAAAATCTCCTTCTCTACAACCTTTATCCGGCCATACGCGGAACCTCTACAACGACCTCGGCCCCTTGGCCTACGGCTGAGGTAATCGTTAATTTTCCGCCCACTTTTTCTGCCCGTTCGCGCATACTGGTAAGACCAAAGCCTTTGTTTTCATCTATTAACTGATAGCCGCCGCCATCATCGGCGATACGGATCTGGACAAAGGCTTCGTCCATGGTCAGCACCAGCCGGACAGACCGAGCTTTGGCATGCTTACGAACGTTATTTAAAGCTTCCTGCACAATCCGCATCAGTTGGAACGCAGCCACCGGCTCGATCTGCATCCGCTCAATATCTGCCTTAATCGCAAGCTCCACTTTTATATCATAAGCTTCCCTTACCCATTCGGCATAAGTCTCCAGTGCTTCCGCCAGCCCCTTTTCTGCCAATTTTACCACCTGCACGCCGCGAATATATTCCTGCATATCAGTATAGGCCTTTTGACTAATATCCACTAAACGATTCAAGTCGGCTACTGCCTTATCCATTTTTCCGTCAGCGACAAGTTTCATAATGGTATGGGACTGTACGTTTACATACCCCAGTACCTGATATAAATCGTCATGCAGTTCGCGCGCCAAATTAGCCCGTTCCTGAATTACGGCGGCTGCCCTTTGCTGCTCTATCAGCGCAGCCTGGCTGCGTTTTTGCTGCGTAATATCCTGCAGCACAACGGTTTTTCCCAATAAATGATTATTCACAGACAAGGGCGTAACCTGCACACGATAATACCGGGTTTCCCCGGACAACTGCCGCATTACCTCTATATCCAATACGTTGGGCTGATTCCCCGCCTCAGAAAGAGCCGGCCAAGCTGCGATAAGCCGGGAAAATCTCTCGCCCACGGCTAGCGGCAAGCCTGTACAGATCGTTTGCGCCATAGGGTTAACCTCTACGATACAGCCATACTCATCTACGACCACCAGTCCGTCAATCATATTTTTAACGACCGTCTCTTCGGCCAGCAAAGAAATATTGTACACCCGCCAACGATAAAACCCCCAAGCAACAGCCAGGCTTGCCAGCAAAAAGAATAAAGGAAACGGGGATATCCATTGGATAGAAGGAATACGCCTTAGCAGTGCCCCTGACACGGTAAAAAGTCCAACCAAGGTATACCACCAGGCTTGTTTCCTGCGCATGCCATTCGTAATAAAGATCCAGCGAAAATTCAAACTAACCGTAATGACCATAAACGCTGAAAGTACTAACCAAATCGCCTTTTGACAGGCGCCGGGAACAAGCCTCAAGACCTCCCCCTCCAAAAAAGCCCGCTGCCACAGCAGATGGTGCCAGGAATCGGTAAGCATGAACGCATACAGTACGGCAGCACTGCCATGTACCATATACTTTAGAATGGACGGCAACTCATTTTCCTGTTTGCTGATTTTTATCGTAAATATAAACCATAAATAGGGCGAAAGACAGGTCGCCATGTACTGCAGTTCAAACCAAAACAGCTTATCCGAAAGTGTGCTGCTGGTACTAAGCAGCACACTAAAACACAGCCAAGCAGCCTTTGTCAGCTGCACACAGACCTGCGCGATGGCTCCAGACGTTTCACGAAATTGCCAGATATAAGTAGCCAATGCAATGATGATTCCTGCTACCAAGAGGTAAAACCAAATATTAGAAATAGGCGCGTAAGCTGTAATCGGCATAAAAAATCATGTTCCTTCTCTTTATAGTGCTGTTAGAACTTCAACAAGCCCGCCTCATACTCCTGTTTAGTTTTAATACATTCGAGTATACTATCTCCACATAATTTCAGGCTTCTTTGTATATCTAATCTCTTTTAAGTATTGGTATTTTTGATGACCAAAAATTCCTGTTGAAAAAATCGAGTATCCCTTTGGTACCTTTAATACTCTTTCCAACGCTTTATGAGCATGAGCAGCATAACCTATTACACAGCTTCCAATGCCGATTGACTGCGCAAAAACCATCATTTATCAATATTCGTAACATTTTTCCGATATATGCAAGATAACGTGAAAACACCACAAATAACATTATTGGAATTAAGCACATTAAGCTTCTCAACACCAAACTCTGCCATTAAACGAATACCCTCCATTAAAGTATTTTCATAATCAATAGTAGGCAAAGCATTATCAAATTGTCCCCCGTTTTGAAAAACCATTACATCTTTAATTTTAGCTGCATTCAGATAAGCTCCATACTGCTTCGTTCCAAAGAATGAAGCTACATAGTCGCTTTTCGGTCTGAATATAAGGTCTTCTTTCGTACCTTCCTGTTCAATCCTGCCTTTGTTTAACAGAAAAATGCGTGTTGCCATATTAAAAGCTTCTTCAATATCGTGAGTTACAAAAACAATGGTTTTATTTAAATTTTTAAATAATCGTTTAATCTCTTCTTGAAGGTTTTTTCTAACCAAGGCATCAACAGCTCCAAAAGGCTCATCCATTAAAATAAGTTCTGGATCAGCGGCCAATGCCCTAGCCACTCCTACTCTCTGTTTTTGTCCGCCGCTAAGTTCCTTTGGTACCTTAGATAAAAAGGCACTGTCAAGCCCAACCAACTCAATCAATTCTGTGGCACGTTTTTCTCTGCGTTCTGCAGCTATTCCCATAATTTCCAACACATAGGATATGTTCTTTTCAATACTCAGATGAGGAAATAGCCCTGTACTCTGAATAACATATCCAATGCCACGCCTTAATTCGATAACATCCCAATCCTCAATCAGTCTGTTCTTTATATAAATTTCTCCCTTGTCTTGTCGGTGAAGACGGTTAATCATTTTCAGCAAGGTTGTCTTCCCACAACCAGAGGAACCAAGCAAAGCAACCATTTCTCCCTTCCGAATGTTAAGCGTTAAATCACTGATAACGTAATTCTGCGCATCATATGATTTATAAACATTCTGAAAAGATACCATATTCATTTAATCATACCTTCTTCTCGCAGAAATTCCTTGGCTACCAAGGATGGATCTTTTTTCTCTATCTCTACGGCATAATTCATTTTTATCATTTTTTCATCAGAAATTTTCCCTGTTAATTGTCCCAACAGTTTATCTAGTTCCGGATATTTTTTAAGCGTTTCTTCCCTGATTAAAGTTGCTGCCTCATAGGTAGGAAAATAATTACGGTCGTCTTTAAGTACTCTTAATTTTTCTTTAAGCAATAATCCATCGGTTGAAAAAGCATTGATGACATCAACCTTTTTAGAGGCTATCGCCACATATTTTAAGCCGATGTCTATTTCCTTCGTATTTTTAAAATTAAAGCCATACATTTTTGATAAACCTTTATAACCGTCTTCTCTTTCAAAAAAATCATATTCGGCACCAAGAACATACTGGCTGCTAGCATTGGCCAACTCAGAAAATGTGTTTATGTTATTATCAACAGCAATTTTTTCCGGCAGTGCGAGAGTATAAGTATTGTTGAACCCGTAACGCCCCAGCCATTTAATATGAAATTTCTCCGAATATGCTTTTTTTAAAGCATCATACATAAGTTCCTTAGTCTTCCCTTGATCTTCTTTTAAGACAAATAACCAGGCTGTACCTGTATATTCAGGATATATATCTATATCACCGTTCAACATTGCAGGATGAATATTGCTCGTTCCTCCGCCAATACCCATCTTTCTTTCTACTTTTATATCAGTTTTATTTTCAATAAGTTGTGAAATAATTTCCGCCAAAATATATTGCTCTGTATGCGGCTTAGAGGCTACTGTAACTTTCATTTCTGTTTTGGCGCAGCCAGCAGTCACCATTAGCATAACGAGCAACATGAAAACAATGCTTTGCGTTTTCATTTTCATTTTCTTACCACCTTTTCTACATTTTTTTGTTTTTCAGCTTTTCCAAGCCTCCAATCGCTAAATCAGCTGTCAAGGCAAGAAGTGCTACAATTAAGCTACCAGCAACTGTCATTTGAGGAAAGTTCGTTGTTATTCCCCGCCAAATAGCAATGCCCAAGCCGCCCGCACCAATGAACGAAGCAATGCCCCCCAAGGCTATGGTCATAACAACCATTGTTCTAAAGCCTGCCATCAAAATCGCCATTGCCATAGGTAACTGAACTTTAACGAGAAGTTGAAAATCAGTACTCCCCATAGCCACAGCCGATTCTACAACCTCTGAATCAACTGATCTGATACCAGCGTAAGTATTCCTTATAATAGGCAACAAGCCATAGATAACAAGAGCAATTAGTGCACTACTCGATCCAATCCCTGTAATGGCTACCAAAAAACCGAATAAGGCTATCGAAGGTATAGTATAAACGAAATTAATTATTAACATAATAAAAGAAGCTAATTTCTCATGTCTTGTCATAATTATGCCAGCTGTAACTCCAATAATTGTAGTAATTACTATCGCTATAGTTGATAAATAAATATGTTGAAAAAGTAGCTCGATGAAAAAAATTCTTCTTTCAACTAATAAATTAAAAACGTCTAACATTAATTGCATCGTCTTCTCCATTTACTTTAAATTATAAAACAACGGCCGGTTTTTCAACCTTGGCTCGTCCAACCTTAAAATGTCATTGCCATACGAGCGTCCTTAGCTTTATACCGCGTAGCATCTAGAAAAGGCCCAGACCCATACTCCCTACTTGAATGCCGCCCAACTAGAAATGGTCGGGCGATGCAAAAGGTAAGGCTTCTCCGATGAGGAGTTCTCGACAAACTGGACACTTCATAGTTAGTGAGTCTAGGTTTATTGGCTTTTGATTTTATGTCACAAATTTAAGTTCAACAGCCAGTTTTTTAAAGACCGGAATGGTTAATTGGCCAAGAGCTGCATGTCGGCGATTTCTATTCTAAAACGATTCGATGTACTAAAATAAGTCTCGACGTAATTCATCGAGGTTTTTATATTTCTTACCGCGTATCCGCTCGCTCTTCAGCGTACTGAAGAATTTTTTTTGCACAAGCGTTTTCCAAGAGTTTCCTTTACGACTCATATTGCACTTCATTTTATGTAACTTTAGATTTTCTTTATACGCATCACTGCAAGCCACGATCTGAGCGTGGAATAGGTCGACGTCGCTTTACCACAATTTCTAGTTCTGCTAATCATAGTTCAGCGCGCATGTGCTATTCGACGCTTCAGCCGACGATTTCTTTATCGTGAATATCTTTAATTGTGCTCTCTTCTGTAGCAAGGTAGGTGGGAGTAGACCTCCCCCCAAACCTCGCAGAACCGGACTGGAAAAACCCGCTATATGTGGTGGATCCCGTCTCGCTGTCAAGTTGAATATGAATCGATATATAAACTCTTTACGCTTATATTGCTCGTCAACTTCTCACCCAAACAATCAATCGATAACAGCCGGCAACGGCTATTACTGCCAACACCGTCGAAAGTTGTGCCAGTCCTTGCAGTCCTAGATTCAACACCGCAAAAACAGCTAAAAAAAAGCCTATAATACGCGCCGCTTGCAAGCGTTTCCAATTGATCGGTAACGCCAGTAAATCACCTACTGAGCGCGGAGCCGGCGTAAAGAGCAGTAATAATATTAAACCAATTGCTCCCACTGCCACTAGCCCTGTCACCAAGCCAGACCATGCTTGGTTCCCCTCAAAGAAGCGCGGTTGACTCAACATCGCCGCAACAGCCGCTACCAAACCAACGATGGCGAGGCAATGGATTAACTAAAATTGAATCCAATAGAAAGGCAACCGTGGAACAAACCAATCCATACCAGGCTCCAGACCACGCAAGCCAGCTTGCTAAAACCAGTACCAGCAACGAATCGCTTCGCTTTGCAGGGAGCCCTATGCTACGATTGACAACCCGAAATAAAAGCAGAGCTAAAAACAATAATGAAAAATCCGGCACTCCTACTAAGACTGATAAAACAAGCGCAGGAACAATTGCTAAAAACGCTACAACGTTGGCATCAGGATCAACTTCCCTACCTAAAGCCCAAGTTAAAAACACAACTCCGCCTATTTGGCCGCCTTGTATTAAAGCTAAAATAAACTCGCTAGCAAGATAAATCAAGTGCCACAGACTAACTACTATCATCGTTGCCACCGATAGTATCGCAATCGCTGCATTTGTAGGATACGCCAGATCAACAGGACGTCCTAGATGGGTAAACCGTTCCATTCCCATATTAACCCTCCCTATTGCAGATAAGCCACTTTCTATTTCCCCTAATCGAGTTGACATCTTGTCTCTCAATCGGATAGATTTAAATAGCTTTCAATTGGATACAGCTAAGTTATTCTGGAGTGGTTGTACTGAGCATTTTAGTGATTGCTGAGTCAACTTACTATTCTCATCAAAAAGAACATGGATTTGCGTGTTGAAAGATAGAAGTCAACGCAGTTAACCAATCAAAAGATATTCTATCGATAAGATCAGTAAGCAACTTAGTGCTTATCAAATATTGGCTTATGAGCTTTATTGCTTGAGAAGAAGACGGATATGACTATAGTAAGTTGATAAAAGCATTGCATCGCCAACGCCAAGTGGTGATCAATAAGAAGAAAACGTACCGACTGTGTAAGAAACTTGGAATTTTAAAATGACAAACTCAAAAATAAAGAAAAGGCATGAGTTTTTGGGTTGCCATTTCGTAGAGCATAGGCAGCAGATAGAGCAAAAACGTGGAAAAAATCAAGAAGTGAATCCTCACGTGCAAGGCTTTTGTACCGATTTTTTCGGGAAGATTTGCAGGTATTTTACCAATAAACAAAATATGAAAAGCCCCTGGAATGAGCGGTATAATAAACAGCCATATTGCAATGGTTTTCTCAAGTAGTCCATCCCCAGCAACAAACGGCAGCAATAATAGCCCAATCAACGGTAAACTAATAACGCTTCCCCACATAATTCGATTGATAAAATCAGCTAAAACGACGGACAATAAGAATTTTTCCCGCCGTTTGCAAGGGTTGCTTTCCGATACATAGACCCCGCACGGCAAACAAATTGCCGCCAATTGACGTAACCAATATCCACTACGAGGGAAATGATCTCGCCCAGCCTTATTAACTACGCCTTTTTGCTTTGCATTTTTCATTATACTCACCATCACTTTTAATTTTTATACCCAACCTCATCTCTGAAAACATTTACATTAATGCAAACATTCAGTAATTAATTCATTAATTCCTTCATTTCAAGTAATTATTTTACATATTTTAACTTCTTTCGAAGTTATAAAAAGGATTCGAATTCCAATTGTCTAACTAATATACGAGCGACCTTTTGAAATCGCAGCATCGGCGTTTCGGCAGGGTGATTCAACTTTCATCTAAGCAGCTAATACTACCTTGAAGGTTCGTATTCATTCATGATGGATGAGGGGTGAACAAAGTGAAAGTTATCATAACCGGTGGAACCGGCTTTGTCGGCGCTGCACTAACGAAGAAACTAATAAAGATTGGTGAACACCCCTGGATTATATCCCGCGGTGGAAAATCCGTCCCTGGTGCTCAATTTGTCCCGCTCGATTCCCAGGGTCTATTACCCGAGGAACTCTTATCTAAGACGCAGGTTATCATCAATTTGGCCGGAGAATCAGTTGGTCAATATTGGCATAAGGACGTCAAGGAGCGTATTCTAAACAGCCGCCTGTCTATCACCAATAACTTGGTCAATTCCCTTGCGCGAAACCAAGCATTGGGATTATCTTATCCCCGACTTTTAATAAGCGCTTCAGCTATTGGATATTATGGTACTACGGCACAGTGGGTTCAGACCGAGACCAGTCCCTCGGGAACTGGATTTTTGGCATCTGTTTGCCGTCAATGGGAGGAGGCCTCTTTACGGGCTCAGACCAACGGCGTAAGGGTTGTTATTTTTCGTTTTGGTCATGTGCTCGGTCCCGGTGGCGGCGTACTCCAAGGAATGTCCCTGCCATTTCGCTGGGGTGTGGGAGGAAACATCGGAAGTGGCCAGCAATTTATTTCCTGGATTCATCTTGATGATCTACTGCAACTCCTCCTTTTGCCAATACAAAACGAACAAATGAACGGTATCTATAATGCCACGACTACGCAGCCAGTTACCATGAAAGCCTTCATGCAAGAGTTAGGCAAAGCTCTTGACAGGCCGTCTTGGACAAACTTACCCGCCTGGGCTGCCCGTCTATTCATGGGCGAAATGGCAAAAGAACTATTGCTACCAAGTCAGCAGGTATTGCCTGAACGGTTAACCAAGCTGGGTTACTCTTTTCTGTTTCCCAAATTAAGTTCTGCACTACAAAACATTTATCAAAAATAGTAAACATGGATTGGCAACTAACGAAATACTACAGTAATCGCATTCCTATAGTAAGTCAAAGTAGCCATAGCATTTGAAATTCAATTAGCCTGTCTCCCTGCTTCAAATTTCTTCAGGACGAAAAGATTTACTTTTCACTCTATTCAAGGAGGTATTACCCATTCTTGCATCGAAAAATAATTCAAACAATATTAGGAGGCGATGTACCATGAATAAACATCTAGTCCGGTTAACCCGCTCACTGATTTTATCTGGATTGTTAGTTGGCATGGCAGTCTCGGCTTCAGCCGCTCCAACTACCACTACTGCTTCTCCTCCCGTTAATTGCCCTATGATGACTGCAGAACACAGGTCTCACATGATGCATGATATGATGGCCTCTCCCGAAATGAAAAGTATGATGATGAATATGATGAAAGAAATGATGACTTCTCCCGAAATGAAGCCAATGATGATGGACATGATGAAAGAAATGATGCAGAAACCAGAAATGCAAGATATGATGAAAAGTATGATGCATGAGATGATGCAAAAACACGATTCGCAACCACAAGAAGATCATTCTCAACATCAATAAACGCATATCCAAAAAGGGAGTTTACAATAATGTAAGCTGCCTTTACACAGGAAGCTACCTTTCCATTTTTCAAGTCTTATCTGTCTCGGAGTACTTTTACGCAAAACTTCCTGACTTTCGCGTAAAAGTTCAAACTTATTACCCCCCTAAAAGAAAAATTCGCCTAAACACAACGTCTAAGCGACCAAATGAAACACATATTCACTTCAGCAAAAAGCCTTGAGCCTTATGGTTTAAGGCTTTTTCCGTTCTATCAACGCCACGCACTCGACGTGTATCGATTGTTTACAATCATTAGTCAATGTTAATAATTGTAAATATTGTAATATTGCCTTAACAGCACCTGGTGACGCCAAGTTCATAAAGTTCATCTTTGACCCGGTAGCATTTTACGTTTTCCGTCTTAAGAGCTGAAATGTTATATTGCAGCGGAAAAGTCATGGAATACTTGCTCGGCGTCCGGTCGGTCAAATCCATCAAAAAGAGAGCCGTTCCGTGGGAAAATATCCCCTTTTTATAACGGCTTTGGAGATTGAACATTTCATCATCAAACGTCGTGGGTAGAATGTATACCCCTCGTTCCGAGCGTTCCAGCAAGCCTTGATCCGCAAGCATTTTTAAGTAGTAACGGTGAATGCCCGCTTGAGTAACCTGCGCCGATGTAATCACGCCATTATTCGTTTTTGCCAAATCCATTATTTGCTCAGCATAATTCATTGCTGTCACCTCGTTTTAATTCCGCTCTTTCTTGACTTTCTTGCATATAATTTCATCAATAGTATGCAAGAAAGTCAAGGCAAGCAACCACATACTTTTACGCAAAACTTCCTGACTTTCGCGTAAAGGTTCAAATCCATTCCCCCCTAAAAGAAAAAATCCGCCTAAACTAACGTCTAGGCGAACAAATGAAACACATATTTAATTTATCTAGAAGTCCTAAACCTTATGGTTTAAGGCTTTTTCCGTTCTATCAACGCCACGCACTCGACGTGATGCGTCATTGGGAATAAATCAACAGGCTGTACTTCCCGCACCGCGTATCCCAGTTCCGCCAAAATAGCGGCATCCCTAGCCAAGGAGGCCGGGTTGCAGGATACGTAAACGATGCGGTCTGGACGCATAGTTACTGCCGCTTCCAGGACCGAGCGGTCGCAGCCCGCCCGAGGCGGGTCAAGAACGACTACGTCCGCCTTTTGGCCTTTGGCTGCCAGTTCCGGCATCCAAACGGCCGCGTCGGCGGTTACAAAGCTGGCTTTATCTTGCAGCTCGTTGCGCTCGGCGTTTTTCTTAGCGTCTTCGATCGCAGGCGCGACCACATCAACACCGTAGACTTTAGCTGCCTGGCGCGCCAAAAGCAATGTGATGGAGCCAGCGCCGCAGTAGGCGTCTACTACAGTTTCACTGCCTGTTAAGGCGGCGTATGCCAGTGCCTGGCGGCAGAGCACTTGCGCCTGCAAGGTATTTACCTGAAAAAAAGACAGCGGAGAAATGCGGAAGGTCAGTCCGTCCAGCGTTTCTTCAATGTACTCACTGCCCCACAGTCTTTTCGATACTGGACCCATTACCACATTAGTGCGGCGGTTGTTGATATTTTGCATCAATGATGTCAGCTGCGGTAAACGCTGGCGCAGCTTGGCAATGACTTCCGTCTTGCGCGGCAAGGTTGGCGTCGCCGTAACCAAGGCTACCATCAGTTCGCCGGTATTCACGCCGGTGCGCGCCAAAACATGACGCACAGCGCCCTGTCCGGTTTTCTCATCATATAAAGGAATCGATAATTCCTCCAGCACTTGGCGCACGGCAGCCGCTGCTTCATTATTCCTCTCTTGCTGAATCAAGCAGTCTTCCGTATGAACCACCCGATGCGTCCCAGGCGCAAAGCAGCCAATCTGCACTTCTCCTTTGGCGCCGCGCGCTACGGGCAGCAGCAGCTTGTTCCGATATCGCCAAGGGTCTTCCATACCCAGTACCGCGTGCACCGGCACATCACTAAGACCGCCGATGCGCTGCAGCGCCGCTTGCACTTGAGCCCGTTTTTCCGTCAGCTGCCCCTCATAGGACAGATGCTGCAGTTGACAGCCGCCGCAGGCGGCATATACCGGACAAGGCGGCTGCACACGCTCCGGAGCCTGCTGGAGTACTTCCAGCAGGCTCCCTTTGGCATACTGCTTTTTCACTACGCCCACGCGGCAGCGCACGGTCTCTCCCGGCAGCCCGCCTTCTACAAATACGGTAAACCCTTCGATTCGCCCCACGCCTTCACCGCTATGGCCCAAACCGGAAATAGCAATTTCTCTTATTTCTCCCTGACTTACAGGTGCCATCCAACATTCCTCATTCTTCGCTTTTATCGCCGTTTTTCTTGCCGTCCCCGTCTTTTCCAAGGCTCAGCAGAATATCATTATACTCTTTGAGTTTCGCACTGACAAGAGCGTGCACCGTTCCTTCCGGATAAGCTCCGTCTTCTTGCTCTTCGCCAGCGGGCGTCCCGGTTAATAGCTCAATGCCCTCATCAATCGACCGCACCGGATAGATATGAAACACACCTTGCCGTACGGCCTCGACCACCTCGTCATCCAACGTCAGTTCATCCACATTTTGATGCGGAATCATAACGCCTTGGTCTCCTGTGAGGCCTTTGATCTTGCAGACGGCGAAGAAGCCTTCTATTTTTTGCGTCACCCCGCCAATAGGCTGCACTTCTCCTTTTTGGTTGACCGAACCGGTGACGGCAATGGATTGTTTAATAGGCAAACCGGAAAGGCTGGAAAGCAAGGCGTACAGCTCCGTACTGGAGGCGCTGTCTCCGTCGACGCCGCTGTACTGCTGCTCAAAGGTCAAGCTAGCCGTCAGGGACATGGGCTGTTTTTGCGCATACCTAGAACCTAGGTAGCTGGAAAGAATGAGAACGCCTTTACTGTGGCTGCTGCCGCTCATTTTGATTTCCCGTTCCACATTGACAATACCGCTGCGCCCTAAATAGGTATTGGCGGTAATGCGTGAAGGCTTACCGAACATATACTCACCGATACCCAGCACCGCTAAGCCGTTCACCTGACCGACCACTTCGCCGCTGACATCAATAAGAAACTTACCTTCTGCAAACATTTCCTTCAATTTTTCTTCGTACTTATTGGCTCTGTGACGTTTTTCATCAATGGCCTGGCGGATGTGTTCCACGCGTACCAGCTTGCTTTCATCCAGGGCCGCCCAAATATCCGCCTCGCACAGCAGTTCCACCAGCTCGTTAAAGCGAGTAGTCAGCTTTTTCTGGCTCCCTGCTAAGCGGCAGGAATACTCGACCACTTTCGATACCGCCTTGCGGTCAAAATGACGCAGTTTTTCCTTTTCCACCGTGGTTTTGACGAAATTCGCCAGTTTGCGCAAATTGATCGAGTCATTCGTCATTTCCACGTCAAAATCGGCATGAACCTTAAAAAGCTTGCGAAAATCTTCATCATAGGCGTACAAAAGCTGATAAATCTGAGCGCTGCCGATGAGCACGACCTTTACGCTGATCGGGACCGGCCGGGGTTTCAGCGAAGACATGGCCAGCATGCCATATTGCTCGCCCAAATTCTCAATCTGCAGGCAGCCTGTTTTCAGAACGCGCTTCAAGGCTTCCCAAGCGCCGATATTCATCAGGACATCCTTGACGTTTAGAATCAGATAGCCTCCGTTAGCCCGATGCAACGCGCCGGCCTTGATCATGGTAAAATCCGTACTGGCTACGCCCATGCGGGCTTCATATTCTACGCGACCTACAAGATTATAGAAGGTAGGATTGGTTTCCACCAATACCGGAGCGCCGTCCAAATCGTGATTATCCACCAGCACATTGACGGCATAGCGATCTTTAACGCCATCTTGCTGCGGTTTCTTAAAGAGCATCAGAGGATTGTTCTGCTCCTCTTCCGATGCCGGACGGAAGTCATGAATATGTTTAACAACGTCGTTTTTTACCGCTTCCAGATAGGTGGTAAGCTGATCATAGTCCTGGTATTTTTCTTTGAGCGCTTCAATCAAATGCCCTGCCGCATACAAGCCGATTTTAGAGTCCAGCTCTTTGACCTCTTCACGGATGCTTTTCTCCAGATGCTGCATTTCCCGGACCACTTCGGTCGCCCGTTCATGCATCATCAGCATTTTTTCTTCAATGGCTTCTCGCTCTTCTTTTTCGAGCTTTTGGTATTCCTCCGGCGTCAGCGGTTTACCTTCAATGGTAGGTACACCGACAAAACCGGTTGTGCTCCACTGCGGCAAAATACCATTGGCTTCGGCCATTTCATTGAACCGTTCGACAATTTCCGCCCGCTTGACTTGATAGCTTTTAATCAGCGTGGCTTTGGCCCGTTCGTATTCTTCGCCGCTGAAAGCTTTAGGGATATCGGTTTTTAGATCATCCACCAATTCCCGCATATCCTGCTTAAAAATACGCCCCATGCCCGCCGGCAGCATCATCGCCAACGGCTGGCTGGAAGAATCAAAATTATTCACATAGCACCAGTCGACAGGAACTGCTTCTTTGGAAGCCACTTCCTGCACCGCCGACTTGGCGTACGTAATTTTTCCGGTCCCAGTCAGGCCGGATAAGAACAAGTTATATCCGTGGCTGGAGGTAGCCAAGCCAAAACGCACGGCTCGTACGGCTCGTTCTTGGCCTATCATGACTTCCAGCGGCGGTATATTCTCCGTTGTTTCAAAAGCAAACAGACAATCATCACAATGAAAACGCAATTTTTCCAGCGGCAATTCTTGGATCTGTGCCATGCTGCATAACCTCCTTCGATGTTCCGAACATTCTGTCTTGCCACTGTATTCGACTCAAAAAAATAGAAATCCTTCTCGATACCAAAAACAAAGGAGCCGCTGAGTTAAATCAGCAGCTCCTTGCTATTACATAGCGCTTTCTTCTAAGGCAGACAGCCGTTGCAATTGCCCCATCAGGCGGTCAAAGCGCTCCGGTTTCAAAGACTGCGCGCCATCGCAGCGCGCTCGCTCCGGCTCATTGTGAACTTCAATCATCAGGCCGTCCGCTCCGACAGCCACCGCCGCTTTGGAGAGCGCTTCCACCATCCACCACATACCAGCGGCATGGCTAGGATCCACCACTACCGGCAGATGGCTCAAATGCTTGACTGCCAACACAGCGCTCAAGTCCAAGGTATTACGCGTATAGGTCTCAAAGGTACGAATGCCTCGTTCACAAAGAATGACCTGCTCATTACCGCCCGCCATAATGTATTCTGCCGACATCAGCCATTCTTCAATGGTAGAGGACAGACCGCGCTTGAGCAGCACCGGCTTATTTACTTCCCCTACGGCTTTTAACAATTCATAGTTTTGCATATTACGGGTGCCGATTTGGATCACATCGACATCGTCGACGAAACGGTCCAATTGGTCTGTAGAAACCAGCTCGCTCACAATAGGCAAGCCCGTTGCTTTCCGAGCCAGCTTCAGCAGCTCCAGACCTTCTTCCTGCATTCCCTGGAAGCTATACGGTGACGATCTTGGTTTATAGGCGCCGCCTCTCAGGAAGGTCGCGCCGGAAGCTTGCACTTGTTTGGCAATGCCGACGATCTGTTCCTCGCTTTCCACCGAACAAGGTCCGGCAATCACTGCGAGCCCGCCACCGCCAATACAACTGTTGCCTACCCGAATCGCCGTATCCAACGGATGGAACAGTCGGTTTGCTTTCTTATAAGGATCTTGAACCGCCAATACCTTTTCTACGCAGCGGAAGGACATGACCTGTTCCCGATCCACCTTATGGGTTTCGCCGACAAGCCCCAAAATATCTTGAAATGCGCCTTTTGTCGGCCACACTTCGCAGCCTGCTTCCTGCAGCACCTCGCGCAACACCGCTACCTCTTCTTCTTTAGCCCCGGGCGTCAATACAATAACCATCTTTGTTTCCTCCTTTTTAAAAATCGATTGTCACTGCAGAACACAGGGACGAAAAAAGCCGCTCCCAAAATTCAGGAGCGACTCGCGCGGTACCACCCTGTTTGGCTGCTGACAAACAAAAAAGGATGCTACTCCGGGACGAGCTTGCGCTCGCGGTACCACCCCTTCTGGCTTGCAAATAAAAAAGAAGCAGTAACCGGGACGAGCTTGCGCTCGTGGTACCACCCTTATTGACAACAGCCCACTTAAATCCCTTAACGCGGGAACTCGGCCAAGCCTACTCGCTATTCTTTCAGCCCGCTGCTCCGGAATGAACTTCACCTTTCCGCCCCGTCGGATTTTCACCAACCATCCGCTCTCTGCACAGTTGAGAAAAGCTACTCTTTCCTTCTTCGCATTTCTATTTTTTAATTGTTTTTAGTATACATCGCGTTGCATTCATAGTCAAGTGTAAATTTCAAAATTACATTTTTATTTTCACAACGATACTAATTGTTTGTTTTGTTAACTAGCGGTTAGGTACAAATACAAAAGAACATGATTTATTCTACTCCTTCGGACAACCTCCATCTACTCACTCTACTCTTGTTCAAAAACCGTCCCCAGCAGCCCTCCTGCGTGCCCTCAAGTTCTCCCTAGACTCTTGTTCAAATTAAAAAAGCTGTGCGAGAAGTACTCCCGCACAGCTTGGCTTATAAACGGTTCTATAATAAATGTTGGGGTAAGCACGCGAAAGCATGTTTACCCCAACATTTATTTGCACAAAAAACGAGCATAAAGTAAATAACTCAAATACAATTAAAGTTGCTACACACTAATCGAAAGGAGTTATTCATTTATGCTCGATATTCAGTGTACTACATTTCTCTTAAACTTAGAAGAGGCCTATATAATTGATTCTACAGCTACGACTCTTACGATTGAAATGCCTCGCAAAGCCCACATATGCCCTGTTTGTAAACAGCGCACTGATAAAATCCACGATTATCGGTTGCAAAAGGTGAAACACATTCCCTTGCTGCATAAATCTTACGAACTGTTTTTTCGCAAGCGCCGCTATTATTGCCCTCATTGCACGAAGCGCTTTGCGGAAACTGTTCCTTTTCTTGGCAAATTTCAGCGTATGAGCCACTTGCTAAAACAATTTGTCATCTCGCAGTTTTCCAATATGAAATCCGCCACTGAAATTGCTAGGCAGGCCCATATTTCCGTCACTACCGCGTTGCGCCTTTTCGATCATGTTTCCTATCCTAAACCACTGCTGCCAGAGGTACTGGCGATTGACGAGTTTAAAGGAAATGCTGCAAAAGAGAAATTTCAATGCATTTTGGCGAATCCCAAAACGAAAACCACCTTGGATATTTTAAAAAATCGCAAATCCGAAGACCTTTATGAATACTTTACTGAGTTTCCCTTGGAGCAGCGCCAGAACGTTCAACATGTGGTTATGGACCTTAGCAAGTTGTTCCGCAGCGTGGTAAAAACCAGCTTTCCGAATGCCCAAATTGTAGCCGATAAATTTCATGTTTGTCGACTTGCTAATTGGGCTATGGAAGCGGTGCGTAAAGACGTGCAAAAAGACTTTTCGGACCATCGCAGAAAGTATTTCAAGAAAAGTCGTTTCCTACTTCTGAAACGACATAAAAACCTAATAAAAGACGAGGATAAAGAACAACTCTCTTTGATGCTGCAAGTGTCTGAACGATTACGGCACGCCTATCGCTTAAAAGAACTTTTCTATGAAGCGATGGACAGCTCCGGCAGCAAAGAATATGCTTTGCGATTTCAGCGTTGGCAACAAGAGGTTTTACAGCATAATCTTCCTCAATTTACTCGATTGATGAATACCGTAATCGAATGGAAACAAGAAATTGTGGCCGCCCTTGAAACCGGATACAGCAACGGCTATATCGAAGGCTGCAACAACCGAACCAAAGTCTTAAAACGAACTTGCTATGGCCTGCGTAATTTTGAGCGAATGCGTAACCGTATCCTCTATCTTGCGGGTACTAAAAATAGATAGCAGCGAGAACTTGCATCCTCGCTGCCAACATTACTTTATGCTTTTACCCCAACCATTGACATAGAACCTTATAAACTTATTGTAGCTTCTGCTTTAGCATTTCGTTGACCATGCCGGGGTTGGCGCGTCCTTTAGACTGCTTCATAACCTGACCTACCAAGAAGCCCAAAGCGTTTTGCTTGCCAGCCTTGAAGTCAGCCACAGGCTGAGGATTAGCGGCAATCACTGCTTCCACAATGGCGTCTACTGCGCCGGTATCGGAAATCTGCACTAGGCCTTTTTCCTTCACGATGGTTTCCGCGTCTTTGCCGCTTTCCCACATGAACTGGAAGACGTCCTTAGCGATTTTACCGGAGATGGTTCCTTTATCCAGCAGTTGAATCAAACCCGCCAACGCGACCGGATTGACCGGAGCGGTTGCCACAGTGAACTCGGAGCTATTCAAATGCTTGGCAAATTCGCCCATAACCCAGTTCGCCGCTACTTTAGCATCGGCTTTCGCGGCTACGAGGGCGTCGTAGTAGTCAGCCAGCGCTCGGCTAGAGGTAAGAATGGATGCATCATAAACCGGCAGACCATAGTCATCCATTAAGCGCTGCCGTCGTGCATCAGGCAATTCCGGCAAGGTAGCGCGAATGGCTTCAATCATTTCCGGGGCAATGACGATCGGCACCAGATCCGGCTCGGGGAAGTACCGATAGTCATGAGCCTGTTCCTTGCTGCGCATGGAAAGAGTCATACCCTTCGCGTCATCCCAAGTACGGGTTTCCTGAATGATGCGCCCGCCGTCTTCAATGACGTCAATATGGCGGGCCACTTCATACTCCAGGCCGCGTTGCACCGCCTTGAAGGAATTAAGGTTTTTAATCTCCGTCTTCGTGCCCAATTCCTTAGCGCCCACCGGACGAATGGAAATGTTGGCATCGCAGCGCAGACTGCCCTCTTCCATTTTGCAGTCGGAAACATCCAAGTATTCCAGAATGGTTTTAATTTTTTCCAGATACGCTTTAGCTTCCGCCGGAGAAGAAATATCCGGTTCCGACACGATTTCAATCAACGGCACGCCGGTACGATTGTAATCGACAAGAGCCGAATCCGAGCTGGTAATGGTACTGCCGGAATGCACCAGTTTACCTGCGTCTTCTTCCATATGAATCCGAGTAATACCGATGCGTTTGGTCTCGCCTTCCACCTCAACGTCCAGATGCCCCATCCCAACGATGGGCAAATCGTACTGCGAAGTTTGGAAGTTTTTCGGCAAATCCGGATAGTAGTAGTTTTTACGGTCAAACTTGCTAAAAGATGCAATGCTGCAATTCAGCGCCAAACCCGCTTTAATAGCGTATTCCACTACTTTTTCATTGATGACCGGCAGCACGCCAGGCAAGCCAAGGCACACCGGACAAACATTGGTGTTTTGACCGCAGCCGAACTCGGTGCTGCAACCGCAGAAAATCTTGGACTTGGTCTTGAGCTCCACATGGATTTCCAGACCAATAACTGTTTCGTATTTCATCACTTACCCTCCCCGAGCGGCGCCAGGCGCTTGTGATAATCATGGCTTTGTTCAAAGGTATAGGCCACACGCAGCAGCGTTTCTTCCGCCAGAGGCTTACCGATAAACTGCAAGCCCACAGGCATGCCCTGAGCAAAGCCGCAGGGAACGGAAATGCCGGGAACGCCAGCCAAGTTCACGGGGATGGTGCAAACGTCCTGCAAGTACATAGAGAGCGGATCGCCGCTCTTTTCACCAATTTTGAAGGCCGTCGTCGGCGCAGTAGGAGTCACCAGCACGTCTACTTTTTCAAAAGCCTTGTCAAAGTCTTGCTTGACCAGGGTACGAACTTTGAGCGCTTTCAGATAGTAGGCGTCGTAATAACCGGAGCTTAGGGCATAGGTGCCCAGCATAATGCGGCGTTTTACTTCCGCCCCGAAAGCCTCGCTGCGAGTTTTCTTATACATGCTGACAATATCGTTGCCCTCGGCGCTGCGATGACCAAAGCTGACGCCGTCATAGCGAGCCAAATTGGAGCTGGCTTCCGCCGGAGCAATCAGGTAATAAGCAGTCAACGCATATTCCGTATGCGGCATGGATACTTCTACGCAAGTAGCGCCCAGTTCTTCGAGGCGGGCGATAGAGGCGCGCACCGCCTTCTCTACTTCCGGATCCATCCCTTTCACAAAGTATTCTTTGGGAATGCCCACTTTCAAGCCTCGAATATCTTCCACCAGCGCCTTGGTATAGTCAGGCGCTTCTTGGTTGATGGACGTTGAGTCCATGGGATCGTGCCCGGCAATGGCGTTGAGCACTATCGCACAGTCCGTGACATTGCGCGTCAACGGTCCGATCTGGTCTAAAGAGGAGGCAAATGCTACCAATCCAAAACGAGACACTAGACCATAGGTAGGTTTCAAGCCTACAATACCGCAGTACGCCGCCGGTTGACGAATGGAGCCGCCTGTATCTGAGCCAAGAGCCCAGATGGCTTCCCCTGCCGCAACGGCCGCAGCCGAGCCGCCGCTGGAGCCGCCGGGAACTGCCGCCAAGTTCCAGGGATTGTGCGTAGGAAAAAACGCGGAGTTTTCCGTAGAGCCGCCCATAGCGAATTCATCCATATTGGCCTTGCCCACCATGACAAAATCCTGCGCCGCCAGTTTTTTCATGACCGTCGCATCATAAGGAGGGATAAAGCGCTCCAGCATGCGCGACGAGCAGGTCGTACGCACGCCTTTGGTGCACATATTATCCTTAATCGCACTGGGAATACCTGCCAAAGGAGATATCGCGCCTCCTTGGGCTATTTTCGCGTCTACCGCTTTCGCCTGAGCCAACGCCGCCTCATCAAGACGAGTCACATAGGCTTTCACATCGTTTTCTACCGCCCCTACGCGCTCTAGCACGGAACGCGTAATTTCCTCAGACGTCACTTCGCGCTGAGCCAGGCGGGTATGTAATTGGTGCAAGGATTGCTGCCACAAATGCATGCTCATCGCCCCTTTCTAACCTTCTACAATCTTAGGAACCTTAAAGTAGCCGTCTTCGGCTTCCGGCGCATTAGAAAGCGCCAAATCATGATCCAAAGAAGGACGCACTTCATCCTTACGCAGCACATTCTGCAAAGGCAGTACATGCGCCGTCGGCTTGACATCCGCCACATCCAAGTTTTCCATCATTTCCGCGTAATCGAGAATGGAATTGAGCTGTCCGGTAAAGGTCTCCAGTTCGCTTTCGGAAAACTCCAGGCGCGACAAGAGAGCCACCTTTTCTACGTCTTGTTTATCAATTTTCATTTGTACTCTCACCATCCTATTTGACAGTTTAAAGGGTATATTGGTTCATTATAGCACATTTTTATTCCGCCAACAGCGCCAAGAACGCCGCTTCATCCAAGACTTTTACGCCCAGCGTTTGCGCCTTTTCCAGCTTGCTTCCCGCCGCTTCGCCGGCCACGACATAACTGGTCTTTTTGCTGACGCTGCCGCTGACCTTGCCGCCTTGCGCCTCAATCAGCGCGCCTGCTTCCTGGCGGCTCAGCGACGGCAGCGTGCCGGTAAGCACAAAGGTCAAACCTTGCAAACGATTGGCGCCTGCTTCTCGGGTCATTTCCTCTGTCATCACTACGCCGGCCTCTTGGAGCCGAACTACCAATAGCTTAACCGCATCTTTTTGCAAATATTCCAGGATGCTCGCAGCCATTTTAGCGCCCACTTCCGGCAATGCCGTCAGCGTCGCTTCATCCGCTTGCTGCAGCGCCTCCATCGAGCCAAAGGCTCTCGCCAGCGTCCGCGCCGCTTTGACGCCTACATGGCGCATACCTAACGCAAAAAGCAGCCTGGACAAGCCCGCCTGCTTACTGGTCTCAATGGCCGCCAAGAGATTAGCAGCCGATTTTTCACCCATGCGCTCTAGCGCCGCTACCGCTTCCACGTTCAGCGCGTAAAAATCGGCAGGGTCTCTTACCAAGCCTGCCTTGAGCAAGGCTTGCACTACTGCCGGTCCCAGGCCGTCAATATTCATAGCGTCGCGAGAGGAAAAATGAATCAACCCTTCCCGCAAAAGAGCCGGACACGTCGGATTGACGCAGCGATGCGCGACTTCCCCCGCCATTCTTTCTACCGGTCCGCCGCATTCGGGACACTCTTTCGGCATCGAAAAAACGCGTTCTGCGCCAGTTCTCTTTTCCGGCAGCACCGCCAACACTTCCGGGATGATCTCCCCGGCCTTGTGAATGCGCACGGTATCCCCGATGCGGATGTCTTTCTCTCGCAAATAATCTTCATTATGCAGCGACGCCCGGCTAACCGTCGTTCCCGCCAACCGCACCGGTTCCAGTACCGCCGTAGGCGTCAGCACGCCTGTACGTCCCACGCCGGTTTCAATGTCCAGCAGCACTGTCAGCGCCTGCTCCGCCGGAAATTTGTAAGCCATAGCCCAGCGTGGGTCCTTCGCCGTACTCCCCAACTGCTGCTGCGCTGCCAGAGAGTCCACCTTCACCACCAAGCCGTCGGTTTCATACGGCAGCTCATGGCGCAAAGTGTCCCATTCTTCACAGCGCGCTATTACTTCATCCATCGCAGCACAAAGCCGATATAGCGGATTTACTTTAAAGCCCGCTTCCTTCAAGTAGCGCAAGAACTCCGAATGCGCCTGCCACGCTAACCCTTCGCAAGCTCCATGACCGTATAAAAAAGCGTCCAATTCCCTGTCGGCGGTCACTTGCGGATCCATCTGGCGCAAAGAACCAGCCGCCGCATTGCGCGGATTGGCAAAAGGAGCTTCGCCGTTTTCTTCTTTTTCCTCATTCAGACGTTGGAAGGATTTTCGCGGCATAAATACTTCGCCGCGTACTTCAAGGAGCGCCGGCACTATGCCGTTCACCGGACGCAGTTTCAAAGGAATGGAGCGAATGGTCCGCACATTGGCAGTCACGTCCTCACCCTCTACGCCGTCGCCCCGGGTAGCCGCCCAGCGCAGCACACCGTCTTGATAGCAAAGATTGATCGCCAAACCGTCAATCTTGGGCTCCACAACGTACTGCACATCCTGGCGGTCCAAAGCCCCTGTCACGCGGCCGTGAAAGGCCTGCAGTTCTGCGGCGCTAAAGGCGTTAGCCAAGCTCTTCATCGGCTCTAAATGCCGCACTTTGCCAAAGCCGCTGGCTACCGCCGCTCCAATGCGCTGCGTAGGAGAGTCCGCCGTTTTCCACTGCGGATAAGCTTCTTCCAGTTGCTGCAACCGTTGCAGCAAACTGTCAAATTCTGCATCCTCCACCAATGGCGCATCTAAGACATAATAATGATAGCTGTATTCCTGCAGCCGCTGCCGCAGCTCTTCCATTTCTTGGCGCGCTGCGCCTTCCTGCGAGGCAGTCAATCCTGCCACTCCTTCCAATACTATGCTTTACTGATCGGGGCAAATTTCACGGCCAAGGTCTTAATGCCTTGCCCTTCAAAAGCCACTTTCAAGGTTTGATCCTCGCCGCTGCCACTAACGCTGACAACGGTGCCTACGCCCCATTTGCCGTGTTTAGCCTTCTCACCAGGCCGCCATACCTCATGCGTCGCTTCACTATCGCGCGCCTGCGTATGCGGCGTCAGTCCCAAAGAACCGCCGCGATGCAGCGGCACCACCGGCCGAGGCGGCAAAGCCGCTTTAGCCGCGGCAAAACGAGCACGTCCGCTTTGGTGATCCAAGCCGCTTTCCGGCATTTCCTGCAAAAACCGTGACGGAGGAAACTGCGTGCTGCGACCATAGATATTGCGGCTCATCGCGTGAGACACATAGAGTTTTTTCTGCGCCCGCGTAATACCCACATAGCAGATGCGCCGTTCTTCTTCCACTTCCGCTTCGTTCATCAACGTCCGCGCATGCGGGAAAATGCCTTCTTCCAGACCCGTCAAAAAGGCCACTGGAAATTCCAAGCCTTTCGCTGCATGAAGGGTCATCAGCGTAACCCGCCCGTCGCCCAATTCGGCGTCATCCACATCCGACACCAAAGCTACGCGGGTAAGGAAATTTTCCAGATTGTCTTCCATATCACCGATAGCAAAATCCCGAGCCACCGTTAATAACTCCTGGAGGTTTTCCAACCGGTCTTCGCCTTTTTCGTCTTTCTGCAGTTCCGCCACATAGCCGGACTCTTCCATGACGGCTTTCACCAAGTCATAGGTGCACACCGTCGGCGTGCGGCCCATCAAATCAAAAAGCAAGCCGGCTAATTCATCTAGATGTTTGCGCGCCCGAGGGGATACGCCAGTCTCCAGATCCGGATTAGAAATGACTTCAAAGAGCGTCATGCCGGAACGGGTTGCATAGTCGGTTAATTTAGACACCGTCGTATCGCCGATGCCGCGTTTAGGCACATTTAAAATACGCAGCAAATCTTGCGAACTATTGGGGTTATAAAGCACTCGCAAATAGGCGATAATGTCTTTAATTTCTTTACGATCATAGAATTTCACATTCCCCACCATGACGTAAGGAATGGCATGTTTCATCAGGCCTTCTTCAAGAGCGCGGGACTGGGAATTGGTGCGGTACAAAATCGCCATATCCCCATAGGGCAAGCTTTCATCTTTGCGATGCTTCTGAATGCTCTCCGCCACAAAGCGCGCCTCGTCCCGTTCATCTACCGCCTCATAGCAGGTGATCGGCTCGCCGCCGGCGATGTCTGTCCAGAGGTCTTTCGGCTTGCGGTTGGAATTGTTGGCAATCACGGCATTGGCCGCTTCCAAAATCACTTCCGTAGAGCGGTAATTTTGCTCCAGCTTGATGACCTTCGTCTCTGGATAATCTCGTTCAAAATCGAGAATATTACGGATATCCGCACCGCGCCAGCCATAGATACTCTGGTCGGCGTCTCCTACTACGCACAGATTGCGATGATGCGCCGCCAGGTGCTTGGCCAGCAAATACTGCGCCCGGTTGGTGTCCTGGTATTCGTCAATTAATATATGGGAAAACCGTGTCTGATAGCGTTGCAGCACTTCCGGCTTTGTTTCCAGAATGCGCACCGCTAAGAGCAGCAGGTCGTCAAAATCAAGAGCGTTGTTTTGTACCAATTTCTTTTGATACAGTTCATACAGTTCCGCTTCCTGTTTGGCGCGGAAATTATCGGCATTTCGGGCATATTCCCCTGCATCTTGCAGAGCATTCTTGGCATTAGAAATCAGGCCCTGCATGCTTCGAGGAATGTACTGCTTGTCGTCAAGATTGAGTTCTTTCAAGCATTCCTTGATCATCGCCAAGGTATCGCCAGCGTCATAAATGACGAAATTGCGATTATACATGCCCAAACTTTCAATTTCCAGCCGCAAAAAGCGCGCGCAAAAAGCATGGAAGGTACTGAGCCACAACTGGCGCGACATATCTCCCACCATTTTGTTAACCCGCTCTTTCATCTCCAGCGCGGCTTTGTTCGTAAAGGTAATAGCTAGGATGGAGGAAGGCGCCACGCCCTGCTCCAACAAGTAAGCAATCCGGCAGGTCAAAACCCGCGTCTTGCCGGAACCGGCACCAGCCATAATCAGCAACGGCCCCTCTGTATGGCGCACCGCCTCCGCTTGTGCTGGATTAAGACCTTCTAACAGTTGGCTCATGACGTTTTGTCCTCCTCATTCTGCAATCGAAAACGCTTCCTTCAACAACGGCACTCCGGCCTGCTTTAAACGTTCTACCGCTTGGCGCGCCGCCTCTTCCGAATCCAGGCGCATTGCCAAACCTTCACAAGAACCGCTTAGCTGTCGCGGCACCGCGATCAACTTTCCAGGCAATCCTGCCTGGAGCAACAGTTTTTCCGCCCGATACGCCTGATACACCGAAGGAAACGTGATTACCCAATACGGCATCGTGTCTCCTCTTTTCTTCTACGAATCGATCCGCCTTAACTAATATAGTATAGCAAAAAATGCCGCTTAACGCCAGGATTCCAAGGTATCCTTCGCCTTTTTAGACATTTTTGCGCAGTGTCAGCGTCCATTCGCCCTCTCCGGCGGCACAAATCCATTGCCAGCCTTGAGAGGCGGCCAGCTTGCCAATATTTTCCCAAGCCGCCGGTTCATCCACCAAGACTTCAAGTTCCACTTCCCCGGCATCCATGGCTTCTTTGGTTTTCATCAATGGAATGGGACAGCTAAGTCCTCTCATATCCAGTCGCTTCATCGCACAGTTTCCTCCTTAGACCGCTTCTTTACAATGCAAATAGCCGATGGCCGCCGTAACAACGAGGCCAGCCGCTACCGCTACTTGCCCGTTCCAAGCCAGCCCAGCCGGGCTTCCAGCTGTATTCAAACCATGGGCCACTGCCGCTCCCGCCAGCATGCCCAACACGCAGGCAGCAGCATCCAGATTGCCTTCGCCAGCCTGGATCAGCTGCCGCAAAGGACAGCCTCCTGCTAGCGTAGCCGCCAAGCCTACCAGCATCAGTCCTAAAAAATTCCACAAATGCATGGTATGCGCCAACGGCTGCGCATCAAAACCAAGCTTAAAAAAGCCAAAAGCTAAATTACCCGCCAAGGCGGCTAAAAAAAGCACGCCATAGATTTTCAGCAAGTATGTATCTTTCACTAAAATAAAATCCCGAATCCCCCCGGAAAGACACATTCTCGTTTTTTGCGCCGCCACCCCGGCCAGCAAGCCAAAAACCAAGCTCATCACAATCGGGGCATGCATGGACCCAGGGCCGCTTTTACTAAAGGCCAGCACTCCGGCGCCGCCGACAAAAACAAGAACAGCTAGTACGACAGCCGCCAACGGCGTCGCATAGCCAGCCGGTTTCCAGGCGCTGCGCTCCAGCGAATGGGAGCGGCCTAAATTATAACCCCGTTTCAAAAACCAAATGCCCGCGCCAATACCGCTGGCAAAGCCAGCCAAGCCGGTTAAGCCGTTCAAATCGCCGCCGGCCAAGCGCAAAATGCCCCGAAGGGGGCATCCAAGAAATGCCAGGGCGCCGATCATCATGACCATGCCTAAGAAAAACCGAATCATTGGTTTCGAACCGCCGCGCACACGATGCTCGCCGCGAAAAGCCGCCATAACGGCAGCGCCTAAAATAATGCCCAGAATTTCAGGCCGCGCATACTGCAGCGCCCCTGCCTTATGTAAGCCCAATGCACCGGCAATATCCCTCAAATGGCAGGCTGCGCAAAAGCCGTAATTCCCCGGGTTTCCTTGCGCCACCAGCAGTACCGCCCCTAAACCGAAAATTAATCCTGTCAGCAAAATCCACACTATATAACACAACTCCTACAATCGATAGAGCGGACCAACGCCACACTCTACGTTGACGTTGGTCCGCCGCTAATCTTTTTTTACTACTTTGCACGCTTAGCTTATACTTTGGCCGCTTCTGTCAAAGGAGGCACAATTTGCTTTTTGCGTGACATAACACCTGGCAGATACACTACCTGCTCTTCGCCTTTGCTGCCAAAAGCTCGTTCAATCAATTCCACCGGCTGGCCGACATAGGCCAAATGCGTTGCTTCAGTCAAGATATCGGTGATCATCAAAAGCGCCATGTCATAGCCGCCCTTGGCCCGAATCTGCTCCATGCTGTGCAGCAGTTCCTGACGCAGCGCCAGCACCTCGCTCACATCCATCACCGACAGCTGCGCAATGGTCATGCGGTAATCGCCCATGCGAAATTCCTTCAAGTCTGTTTGCGTAATCTCCGGCGGCGTCATATCCTGCAGCCCGGAACCCGCTTTCAGCATAGCCATGCCATACTCTTCCAACGAAACCCCCGCAATACCCGCCAGCTTTTCCGCAGCCTGGCGATCCACAGCGGTTGCCGTAGGCGACTTAAAGAGCACCGTATCGGAAATAATGGCGGACAAGAGCACGCCGGCAATTTCCTTGGGAATATCAATCTCTAAATTCCAATACATATTAGCTACAATGGTCGACGTACAGCCCACAGGCTCTTGCCGAATCAGAATGGGCTCGCTGGTTGTCAGCCCGCCCAAACGGTGATGGTCAATGATTTCTAGAATCTTCGCCTCTTCAATGCCTTCCACCGCTTGCGCTGTTTCATTATGATCCACCAAAATAACTCGCTCCGGTTCCGGCATGATCAGCTTGTCCCGATCCACCAGGCCCACCAAACGACCATTTTCCACTACTGGATAATTACGGTAGTTAGTCGCCGCAATGGGTCCTGTGATATCGTTAATCAAATCGGTAGGTTTGAAAGAAAGCACTTTGCCTTGCATGATCGCCCTCACCGGCGTACTCTGATTAATCAGCCGCGCCGAAGTATACGTGTCATAGGCTGTTTGCAGCACAAGCACACCTTGTTGCTTCGCTTTTGCCAATACTTCCTCATCCACCGCATAGTCTCCAGTAACCACCAAGGCGCCTACATTCAAATCCAAACAAGACAAATGCGCTTCTCGGCGATCCGCCGTCAGCACAATATCTCCCGCCTTAATGACGCGAGACACAGCCGCCGACGTTCCCGAAGCGATGCGCACCCGCCCAGCCAACGTACGCTTCAGCAAATCGTCGCCACAAAGTACTTTAGCGTCCAGCACACGCTGCACCGCCGCATAATCTACGCCGCTTTCCGCCAAATCATCCGGCATCTGCAGTTCGTTAAAATACAATTTTGCCAAATCACTTACTGATAAAATACCGACCAGTTGATTGTCCCCGACTACGACAGGCACCGATTTGACATTGCCGCATTGCATCAGTTTCCCTAGTTCACGCAACGTCGTTTCCGGAGCCACTGAAAGGTAATCGGTGCACATAATATCTTTCACCCGCGGATTGAGATCCGGCAGCAGCAGCGGTTCCTCTATGCGGAAGTGTTCTAAGGCATACTTTGTTTCGGCATTAATCTTGCCGGCCCGGGCCGCCACCACATTTTCCCCCAGCGCTTGCTTTAAATGCGCATAGCCAATAGCAGCACAAATCGAATCCGTGTCCGGATTACGATGTCCAATAGCATAAATCGGTTTCGCCATAATCGAATCAACACTCCTCGTTCTGGTTTGCCTGCAAAAAAATGCAATTAGTTTTATTATACCTTATTCCAGCCTTTTCCGTAACCCCGTACCTTGACGCCAGGCTGTATAATAAAGAAAAGCAAACAAGAGTAACGGAGTAACCGGAGGGTACGACAGAGAAATGACGACGACAATTCACAACTTGCCGAAAGCCTATTTCAGCCGCCTGCTGCGCAGCGTCCTTGAATTTGATCTGATTGAGGAGGGCGACCGCATCCTCATCGGCCTGTCCGGCGGCAAAGACAGCCTATTTTTAGCCTTTGCCCTAGCGGCGCTGCAAAAAGTTTCGGCCAAGCGTTTTGAACTGGCGGCGTTGACTCTCGACGCCGGCTTTGCTCCAAACTTCCCTCAGGAAACATTAGCCTCTTTTTGCGCCAAATTGGATATTCCCTTTCATTTTATTCAGGCGGACATTGCCTCCATCATTGAAGAAAACCAAGGAAAAGATCCTTGCTTTACTTGCGCCTTTTTCCGTCGCGGCGCCATTAACCGTTTTGCCGCCGAACACGGCTTTCAAAAAGTCGCTTATGCACATCATCACGATGACGCCGTAGAAACCCTGCTGATGAACCTGCTCCATTCCGGGCAAATTGGCACGTTTCTACCGAAAACAATCTTAGAACGCAGTGGCGTCACCGTAATTCGCCCCTTGCTTTTTTTCCGCGAAGAGGAACTGCGTAAGGCCTGGACGCTGCACGGTCAAGAACCCATCCCCAACCCTTGCCCTTTTAACGGCAAAACGCAGCGCCAAGCCACTAAGGAACTCATCGCTTCTCTGGCTTCGCAAAATCCAGCCATTTACGACCATTTGGCCGCTGCCATGCGCGAAGACTCCGTACATGAACTCTGGCCCAAAGAAGCTACCCGCTCGGAGTTAAAAGAAAAAAATCTGCTCTTTTGGAACAAACCTATTAACGATATAAATTAAACAAGGAGTAGAGGGAGTAAAGTGAGGGTACGAACGAGGGTTACTGTTTATAAAATTTGAATATGCAAAAAAGCTGCGGACAACTTGTTTTCAAGTCGCCGCAGCTTTTTTTATAGTCTTAGGAGATTGCCACGTCGCCCCGCTCCTCGCAACGACGTCTAAGCTGGCTAACATGCACTAAGCAAAGTATTTGTCTCTCAAACTAACTTTCGTCTTTGCCAGCGAAGCGAAGCAATCTCTATTTATGCTGTCATGCTGTGTGCCATTCCTACTCCTTCGAACCCTCCATCTACTCCCTATACTCCTGTTAAAAAGCTGAGCTCCGTATCCCTCATGCGTACCCTCCCGTGACTCTCGCGACTCTTGTTCATTCTTCTTCGTTTTCTTCTGCGTCGCGGCGTATTTCCCGGCACATACGCCGCAGTCCATCCAATCCACGGCTGGTAGTTGCTTCGGTTTCCGCTTCCACCAGTTCCTGCAGCATCTTCCACGAAGTCTCGTCTAGTACTTCTTGCAGCAGTTTAGCTTCCGCACCGCTGCTCAAGCGCAGCAAGATCGCCACGTCCACCCACTGCAGCCGATCTCGCAAAAACGAAGCCAACTCTTCATCGCTTCTGGTTTTGAGCCAACCTGAAGCCTCATTACGCAACTCCAAAAGCTGCCAGCCTTCATCTTTGGTTAAAACGTGAGCCGGCCCCAAAATATCTCCCGCTTCCATCAAGGACAGTACTACCTGTGTAAACGCCACCTTACGCTGGCGTACAGCAACCGATTCTTCCCGTTTCTCCGGCGGCGGCAGCGTATTCGCCACATCCGAGGCAGCCCGACGCGAAACATTGCGCAGCAATTTCGCGCACAGCTCTTCGCTAGTGCCAAACATAAGAGATGGATGCAGCCCTTCACGACGCAACACTTCTTGAAGATCCCGGTCCCGCAGACCTTGCAGCTCTTCAAAAAACAAAACATGCGAGCGCATTCGGCTGCGGATTCCCGGCCGAAGTTCTTCCAAACGGTCCATGAGACGCAATGTTTCCGAATCGCCTCGGCGCAGGGCCATTGCCATCAGCACCGCCCCCAATTGCCGAACCGGTTGTCCAAATATGCGCAGCGAGGAAAAATCCTGCCAACTTTCCCGAATATCCTCCGGCAGCATTTCCGGAGACAACTCATCCAAGGCCAACAGCCATTTAGTTTGCGCTTCCAACGTAAGCCGCCCCATCCACTTCGCCGCTTCCTCAGCGGAAAAACAAGTCATAGCCCACGCCAGCGACATTTTTTCACATTGCGTTTCCATGGTTTCGCCTCCTTTAAAGGCATCCTAAAATATTTATACGTATATTGAAAATTCGCCGTCAAGCTTAGACAATCCTGCTCAATTTTCTTTATTAAAATAGTGCTGTGTTCCTATGTTTTTCAGTGTTTTTAGTCTCGCACTGCATGACTCTGCCGCTCGGCCCCCGGTCCGTCCTGGGCCACCGCCACGGCCGCCTCGCCAAAGGTTCTCATATCATTCAGCATATGCAAAGACGCCCTCAAAAGAGACATGCCCAACACAGCGCCGATTCCTTCGCTTTGCTGCAGCTTCAGTTGCAAGTAACTCGGCAGGCCCAGTAAAAATAAAACTTCCTGAAAACCAGGTTCCGCAGCAACATGCGGCGCAATTAGATAGTTTTTAATCAACGGCTGCATTTGAGCCGCCGCTAATGCCGCCACCGCCGTCTCTACTCCGTCAAGAACCAGCAGCATCCCGCTGGCCGCTCCGCCTAAAATCACTCCACATAAAACAGCCGTCTCTAAGCCGCCGAAATGACCTAGCACTGCCCTTGCGTCTATTTCTCCATTCCATAAAGCAAGAGCTTCTTCCACCAATGCCAACTGGTTCGCGATCCTTTCGCTTGCAGCCGCTTGTTGTCGCAATGAAACTGGGACGCCTCCTCCTAAAACAGTTAGCAAAATCAATGCAGACAGCATACCGCCTTTGGCAATACTGCCCAGACCTAAAATTCGCACGCCTTTGTCCGCTTCCGCCTGAGCCAGAGAGATTCCTAAACAAAGCGCCTTTAAAACCGTTTCTTCCTCCATAGCTGGCCCTTGGCGCCAATCACAAGTGCCAAAAGACAAGAAAGCCTGCCGCAACCGCTCGTGTACAAAATTTTCGCGCATTCCCGCATTCACCAGGACCACTTCCGCAGCATTTTTCACTGCAAAAATGCGCAGAGGACTATTCAAACGACAGGCGTCCTCTACACGCTGCGCTGTTGTTTTACCCTCTTCGCACAGCGCCTTTGCAATGCCATGATCCGCCGCCACAACCAAAAGGGACTGCTTCTGTTCCAATGCCGGGCGATGCTGCCCTGTTACACCTGCCAACTTTAACGCTAAAAACTCCAAATGATGCAAGCTACCTAGTGGCTTAGTCAAATTATCCAAGCGTCTTTGGCAGCGTTCTAACGCCGCTGCATCCATCGGGCCTACTGACGCAATAATCTGTTCGATCATTTTTTTCTTTCTCATTACGCCAACCCCTCCTCTGCTCTTGCATACGCTTCTTGCAGCATAGCCAAAACCATCTGCAGCATATCCACCACTAACGATGCCCCAATCGCCTCGCCAAGGCGAATTCCCAAATCCACACACGCCTCCAGCTCCAGCTGGCGCAAGGCAATGCGGTGCGCCGGTTCACCGGACAAATGGGACGCCAGCAAATATCTGGCACTGTCCGCATGAATGCCTTGCGCCACCAAGGCCGCCGCCGTTGTATTCAGCCCGTCAACAATTACTAGGCACTTATGCGCCGCAGCGCCCAGCACCACACCGGCCAGCACGCCTAGTTCCAACCCGCCCACCTTGCTCAGAACATCCAAGCCGTCAGTTCCCTGGGGTTGATTGACCGTTAGCGCTTGCCGGACATATTGGCGCTTGTCCGCCAAACGCTGATCGGAAATTCCCGTGCCCCGCCCAGTGGTTTGCAGCGGGTCTTCGCCGGATATAGCCGCCACAATAGCCGCACTGCTGGTTGTATTGCCAATGCCCATTTCACCTAAAGTAAAGCAGCGATATCCTTCCTGCACTTTTTCTTGCACAATCGAAATGCCAATCTCCAATGCTCTTACAGCCTGCTCCTGCGTCATAGCCGGTCCCTGGGTAAAATCTTCCGTACCATAGGCGATCTTCCGCTCCCAAAGCCCTGGAAAAGATGGTAGATCCACCGCTACGCCAGCATCAACTACCACCATATCAGCACCGCAAAAATTAGCAAATGCATTGGCGCTAGCTCCCTTAGAAGCCACATAGTTAATGGTCATCTGCGCCGTTGTCTCTATGGGGTAAGCGCTGACAGAACGCCTGGCCACCCCATGATCCGCACAGGCAATGACCATGCAGGGCTTTAATTCCTGCGGCTTTGCACTCCCAATGGCCGCTGCATAGGTCGCCGCCATTTCCGGCAACCGCCCCAGCGTCCCCGCAGGATATACAGTCTGGGCCAAGCTCTTTTTTACAGTTTCATAGGCTGTTGCATCCGGTTTTTCAATTTTCCCTATAGTTTCTTGCAATAAATTCATCATTTACTCCCTTTCTTTCTGGAAGACCCCATACCTTAATAAAAAAGGCTTTTTAGGAAGCGGAAGCAATCCTAAAAAGCCTTTGTATCCAACAAGGTCTTCCTGATCTGAGGCAGGTCTCCTGGCTCCCGATTCATCGATACATTGCCGCCTTCCCTGCAACTTTTTTGATGCAAGTGGCTTCTGGCAAGCTCTCATCGGTACAGTGGCGGGCCCGCGCGTACACGGCCTTTTATTAAGCCGCTCCGACTTCCCTATTCTCCGCAATTAGCGGCACCTCAGTCATATATTTATGAAATTGAGGTCAGTATACCAACACTTTTCTCATTCGTCAAGAACGGAATAACTTGCTTTATCACTGCATTGCCGCTATAATTATAAGCATAGTTTGAATATGTTTCCGGAACAATGGTCGTTCCTCTGACAATCGTTTTGATTGGCAGTGGAGCGATTTTTTTGTTCCCCAAAAAAGGAGGAATACACATGGAGCCTATTACCAAGGTGGAAATCATCACCCGTCCCGCCAAGTTGGACGACCTCAAGGAAGCCATGAATAAAATCGGCGTTACCGGCATGACCGTCAGCCAAATCTTCGGCAGCGGCTTGACTAAAGGCCATGTAGAAGTATACCGCGGTTCCGAGTATTCCGTAAACTTGCTGCCAAAAATCAAAGTCGAAATTGTTGTCTGCGAAGTACCTGTAGAAACCGTAGTTAAAACCGCTAAAGAAATCTTGAAAACAGGCAAGCTGGGAGATGGCAAAATCTTTATTCAGCCGCTGGCTAATGCCGTGCGCATCCGCACTGGCGACGAAGGGCCTGATGCCATCAAGGCCCCTAAAGACACCAAAAGCGCTTAATGCAAAGAAGAAGAGCCGGCAGATATTGGTGTGCTCCCCGTCAATAGGACAATTAAAAACATAAAGATTTTCTTTACAGCTCATCCAGTTGGATGGGCTGTTTTCCCTATGCAGCCTTGTAATGTTCGTGGTATTCACAAGGTGTCATAACACCCAGTTTTCGTTGTAACCGGTCAAAGTTGTAGTAGTGAATATAGCTACGGATTGCATGTATCAATTCGGTTCTGCTGGTGAATTTCCGGCCATAGTACATCTCGCGCTTTAGTATTCCCCAGAAGCCCTCCATGGGCCCATTGTCAATGCAGTGGGCTACGCGAGACATGCTTTGAGTCATTTCTTGTTTGACGAGTCTATTGCGAAAGCCGAGGCTCGTATACTGAAATCCGCGATCGCTGTGAAACAGTGGATGTGCGGTTGGTTCTGCTTTTATTGCTGTATCGAACGTATCAAACGCCAGCCGGTTATCATTATGGTCGCGCACTACAAACGACACAATTCTGCGATCATAGAGATCCAATATGGCACTCAGATAAAGCTTGCGCATGACTGGACCTTCAAAATATTTAAACTCACTTACATCAGTCAACCATTTTTCATTAGGACAATCTGCATGGAACTTGCGGTTCAGAATATTGTCTGCTATATAAGCCGGATTCGATGCACGACGAGTGCAACAGTTATGCGGGTTCTTTATTGTAGACTGGATATGGAGTTTCCGAGTAATCCGCAGGATGCGTTTGTCGTTTACTTGTTCCTTGTATTTGCGACTTAGATCGTCTCGAATCCGGCGGTACCCTTTATCCGGATGCTGCGCATGGATTTCTATCACTTCTTTGGCTAGCCGTTCGTTTTCTTGTTCACGCAAGCTTTTACCATCATTGCGCCAATGGTAGTAGGCCGACCGGCTGACATGCAGGATTTTACACAATATCTCAACTGGGTAATGCTTTTGATTATCTTCAGCTAAAGCTTTTACCGCTTCGTATTCTCGTTCTTGCCGCGTAAAGCCAAGACATCCCTTCTTTCCAGTTCCTGCAGTTTTTTTAGCACATCAACCTCCATCTGCAGCCTCCAGTTCTTGTGTTTCAACTGGGCAACTTCAGCCTCTAGTTCTTCTTGCGGGGTACGGCCAGGCAAGGTTCCAACCCGATGCCCACGCCGATCTTCCAGACCCATTTTTCCCATTTCTAGATATTTTTTTGTCCATTGGTATACCTGTTGGTATGATACCTGGTATTTTAGGGCTGTTTCGCCATAATTCATATCATGAGCAAGACAGTATTCAACGATTTCTACACGATTAGTCTGCGTCGTTTTTCTAGCTTTCGACATGATTCGACTTCCTCCTGACCGGAGCTTGAACTCCTCATGTCCATTATACTGCTTTAGCCAGCGACTCAATTGGCAATCTGAGTGAATCTGATATTTCTTGCAAATATCTAATAGAGAATCGTTGCCTTGCAGATAATCAGTCACAGCTGCCAGTTTCAGTTTAGGCGGATATACTCGATTGTGTTTCTGTGGTTCTAAGCCGGATTTACCTTCTGACTGGTACTGAAAAATCCATCTTCTTACTATTTTCCCGTCAACTTCTAGGGCTTTTGCTATGTCAGCTATGCTTATGCTTTCTGCCAAATACTTCTTGCAAGCCTCTACCTTCAAAGTGGTCGATACCTTTTCTTTTTGTGGCATAAAATTACCCCCTAGATAGGACAATGTATTTTTTCATTGTCCTATCTAGGGGGAGCATATCATATCTGCCGGCTCTTCTTCTTTGCATGTCGAATGGGTCCTATCGTGACGCGCCGTCCCCGTGAGGCGTCGCGGCGGCCCCCAACGGCCTAGGAGTATGCCTTCTGATACAAAGCAAGAATTTCCTTTTCATTCGTTTCACGAGGATTGCCAGGCGTGCAAACATCGGCAAAGGCGGCAGCAGCTAACTTGGGCAGATCCTCTTCCTGCACGCCGATATCTTGCAGTTTTTGCGGAATACGGATCTTCTTAGACAACTTCACTACCGCATCTACAGCCGCTTTACGATAAGCATCCTGCTCCATTGCATCCACACCCTGAACGCCCATAGCGCGAGCAATTTCTTTGTATTTTTCTCCGGATGCCGGAGCATTGTATTCCATGACATAAGGAAGCAGCAAAGCATTAGCAACGCCATGAGGCGTATCATAGAGCGCGCCCAACGGATGCGCCATGGAATGAACAATGCCCAAGCCTACATTGGAAAAGCCCATACCGGCCACATACTGAGCCAACGCCATGCCGCTTCTGGCTTCTACATTGGCAGGCTGCTCCACAGCCGTAGCCAAGTGCTTAGCAATGAGGCTAATGGACTGCAACGCAAACATATCGCTCATCTCCCAAGCACCCTGCGTAATATACCCTTCAATCGCATGAGTTAGCGCATCCATACCAGTGGCAGCCGTCAACCCTTTAGGCATAGAAGTCATCAGTTGCGGGTCTACGACTGCCATAACGGGAATGTCGTTAGGATCCACGCAAACCATTTTTTTGACGTTTTTCTCATCAGTAATGACGTAGTTAATCGTAACTTCCGCCGCGGTTCCCGCTGTCGTCGGCACCGCAATGACCGGCACGCTTTTGGCTTTAGTCGCTGCACAGCCTTCCAGCGAGCATACATCGGCAAACTCAGGATTGTTCACCACAATGCCAATCCCCTTGGCTGTATCAATGGGAGAGCCGCCGCCAATGGCCACAATGCAATCAGCGCCGGACGCTTTAAAAGCAGCCACGCCGCCATTGACATTAGCCACTGTCGGATTTTGTTTCACTTCATCATAGAGCGAGAAAGGAACTGACGCTTTTTCCAAAACCGCTGTAACCTGAGCAGCTACGCCAGCAGCCACCAAATCTTTATCGGTCACTACAAAGGCTTTGGAAAAACCGCGCCGCGTCATTTCTTCCGGAATCACTTCAATAGCGCCTGCGCCAAAATAGGATGTTTCATTGAGAACCATACGTTTAACCATAGTGCGCCCCCCCTACAATTGTAGTTTCATCTCGTCGGCGGCAGCTTGTACGTTGCGCGCCATGCCATCCAGATCCTGAATCGCATCGGAAATAGTCCGCATAAACTCCTGATGACGTTCGACAATCGCTCCGGTGTTGGAAATTTCTTTTTCGATTTCCTGCATGCCTTTTTGTATGTTTTGCAGAATTCCTTCTATTTTTTGCGCTGAATCCACGCTGACTCCAGCCAGATTCCGCACCTCCTGCGCCACTACGGCAAAGCCTCGGCCCATTTCACCAGCCCGCGCCGCCTCAATGGCGGCATTCAAGCCTAATAATTTTGTTTGATCGGCCACGTTCCGTATAAAACGCAAGATTTCATCCGTGTCTTTCACTTTCTGCTTCGTTTCCGAAGTAGAATCTAACAGCATCTGTGAGTTTTCCACGAGCGAGGAGACATGCTTCGTTACATCCTCTACCCGCCCAGAAACGTCGGCAATACGATTCCCCATGCTTCCGGAGACGTCTAAAAAGTATTCCGTACTCTTCATTACCTTCAACCGCTGGTACCCCATGCGAGACAGCGCATTGGCCACAATGTAGAGCAAATCTGCCGCCGCTCGTATGCTTTCTTCCGGCACAATACGGATTTTCCGCAAAGCCCCTAGGTATTCTTCCGGTTCAATGCCCAGTTCCACCGCAATCCGGCGAAATTTCTCCTCATCCGGCGGCTGTGGCAGTACCTGACCTCCCAGCATGGAACCAAGTTGTTTTCCTTCCACAACAATGGGAGCGGCAAAATCCATCAAGCCTCCATGGCAGTAGTAAATCGCCGGTTTTCCCGTGCGGGCTGCTTCTTGGCCGCCTTTGATATCGCATTCATTGCAGCGTTTAGCCCCTTCGGTGGTATTTCTGGTTTTTTTCATGCAAAAATCAGTAAAATTGCTCGGCTTCGTCACCGGACCTTCATGGTCTACAGTAATACTGGCCATCCCCATAGCCAGCGCAAAGCGGTCCTGTATCTGCTGCAGCAAATCCAGATCGATAACATCACGTAACGTATGTTCCATCTCGTCCGTCCCTTCCACGCCTTGGCAGGTATGTCCGTTTTAGAATAATGCTTCGTGCAAATTTTTATGCGGCGCAGGCAGAACCAGTTGATCCACTAGGAAACCGCCATGCTCAATGGCATGCGCCCCTGCACGCACCGCAGAATTGACAGCACCCACATCACCTGTTAAGGTCACAACCGCCTTGCCGCCCATACCGCGCGCTAAACGCACATCAATAAGAGCGATATTAGCCGCTTTAGCCGCCGCATCAGCAGCAACCACGGCGGAAGCCACTGAATAGGTTTCAATCACGCCTAAAGCATGAATTTCATGGACGTCACTGCAACCGCTCACGGCGCCAATCAAGGAATCATGCGGATTAGGCAGCACGAACTCATCCACTACATTTTCTTCGCCACCTACCGCCTTGCCGCTGCGAATCGCGCTTTGCACCGCTCCGACATCACCGGCTACCATAACCACATATTTGCCAGGACAAAGCGGCTGAGCCATAACCATATCCACATTTGCCGCTTTAAGCATAGCATCCGCCGACAAAATGCCCCGCGTGATGTTCTTCAATTCCAACAAGCCAATGGCTCGCTTCATGTTCATTCCCCCTGTACGCTACTACGCCTGAATGACAATGGCGCCGTCGATGCTTACAACCTTGCCGGCTATACTGGCATGCACGTTAGCTCCCAGCCCGGCTCCTTCGGGAATCTCCGCCACCAATTGCCCTTTCGCGACGCTGTCTCCCACGGCTACAATCGGCTTGGCCGGCGCTCCGATGTGCTGCGATAACAATAGCTTCACGCTGCGCACCTGCGGCATTTCCGCCAACAGCGGCGCTTTCACATCATACTGCGACAGTCCCAGCCGAGCCACAAGGCGTTTCGTGGGAATCATGCGATATTCACGGCCCCCGCGTACCGCGCAAGGAGCTTCATGGTATGGATTGCGCACTTTCTGCTTGGCAAATTCCTTTTTCAAATGCCCATTTACCAAGCGCGGCGACAACCCCATGGTACAGCCAAACACTTCACAAGCGCCGCATTCCGAGCAAAGCATGGCTCGCTGCAGAATATCCGGCTGCTCGCTGTTGCTGTGGCCGATGGCTTGCATAATGCGATGCGGCTCTAAGCCGTGTCCCAGAAGGTTTCGCGGGCATACATCGGTACAAGCCCGACAATTGCAGCAAACCGCGCGGGAACGATTGAGCACATGCTCCCAAGACAAGCGCCGCCCTCGAATAATGCTATGACTTTCCGGCAAAACTAACAAGCCGCCGGTTGTTTTCGTAATTGGCGCGTCTTCTTCAATCAGTTTTCCCATCATCGGACCGCCGTCAATAATAGCGTAAGGACCGGTTGTGGGGCCGCCCGCCATGGCCAAGGCTTCTTTTACAGACATGCCCACAGGCGCCTTGATGGTTATCGGCTTAGCTACCGCGCCGCCGATAGTGACGTACTTTTCGGTAACGCCTTCTCCCTGCAACGCTTTGGCTACGTTAATCAACGTCTCCACATTGGCGACTACTACCCCTACTTGCAGGGGAATACCGCCTTCCGGCACAATGCGCCCTGTAATTTCACGAACCAGCACTTGCTCGTCGCCAGCCGGATAAATATCCGGCAAATACGCCAGTTCCACATTTTTTTCGTTCATATCGGCCAAAGTCTTTGTCAAACTTTCAATAGCCGGACCGTATTTGTGTTTTAGCCCAACATAAGCCTTTTGTGCGCCAGTAGCCACCATCACAGCCCGCAGGCCCAGCAGCATGGCCTGGCTTTCGCTGGCCATAAGCTGCTGATGCGCCCGCAGAAGGGGCTCGCACTCGGCGCCATTCACCAGAATGGTGTCGACACTGGCGTTGATTTTTACATGCGTAGGGAAGCCGGCGCCGCCGGCTCCCACTACGCCTGCCGCCTTAACAGCGGCAATAATTTCTTCACGTACATTCTCAGCCAATTGGTTCGCCCCCTGTTCTTCCATCAAACGATGGAGAAGCCCTCCACCAGCACGCAGCGGCGCTGACGGGTAAAGCTCTTGGCGGAAGTCAGTCCTTCGCCGGTAGGGCCGGCAATAGTAAAGGTGGTGTACCCTTCGCCGCCTACGCCGATACCGGCATAAGAAGGCGCATTTTTTACAAAAATGGTGGTTTCAATGGCTCGCGCCATGCGAGTCAAATTGTCCACATTCTTAGAATGCATAATGGCCGTATGACGGTTGCCGTGCTCCACTTTGACAGCCAGCTCAATGGCGGCATCAATGTCTTTAACGGACACAACCGGCAATACCGGCATCATCAGTTCTTCCACAACAAAAGGATGATCCGCGGGCGCTTCGCACAGAACCACTTTGATCGTATCCGGCACCGAAATGCCGATCTTATCCAAAATGTACTGCGCCGATTTACCTACATAATCCTTGTTGATGCCATAGACTTTTTTGGCAGGACCTGTGCAGCCTTCGGCAATCTTGCCTTCTTTGGCGGTCATGATCACTTCTTTGAGCGCTTCGCGCTGCTCTTCATTAATCAAGTACGCGCCATTGCGCTGCATGTACATCATCAGCTGATCCGCGATAGAGCCGACAGCGATGACCTCTTTTTCCGCAATGCAAGGCAAGTTATTGTCAAAAGAACATCCATTGACAATATCCTTGGCCGCTTTGGGAATGTCTGCTGTTTCATCAACAACCACAGGAGGGTTGCCTGCGCCTGCGCCGATGGCTTTCTTGCCGGACGACAGGACGGCTTTAACCACGCCAGGTCCGCCGGTAGCCACCAGCATGTTGATATCGGGATGCTTCATCATAGCATTAGCCGCCTCAATGGACGGATTCGCTACGGACGTCATGAGATTAGCAGGCCCGCCAGCTTTAACAACGGCTTCGTTAAAAAGCCGAATGGTCCAAAGCGAGGTATTCTTCGCCGTCGGATGAGGGCTGAAGAAAATCGCATTGCCTGCGGCAATCATGCCGATGCCGTTGCAGATAATGGTTTCCGTAGGATTCGTAGTCGGCGTAATGGAGCCAATTACTCCGTACGGTCCCATTTCCAGCAGAGTCAAGCCGTCGTCTCCGGTCCATGCGACGGGCTTCAGATCCTCCGTACCCGGGCTTTTCATGGCTGCCAGCTGGTTTTTAAGAATTTTGTCGCTTACACGGCCCATGCCGCTTTCCCATACCGCCATTTCCGCCATCGTAGCCGCATTGGCATAGGCGGCATCCCGTATGGCTTGAACGAACTTTTCCCGTTCCATACGAGAAAATTGTTTCAACTCTTTATACGCCTTGCGGGCGGCGGCAACGGCTTCGTCAACCGTATCAAAAATGCCGTCTTGTACTTGTTTCGCATTTCCTTCGCCGCCTTGCAGCGAAGCTACAATTTCAGCGGTGATTTTTGCTATCAGCGCCTGATCTACTACCATTCTTGTTCCTCCTTCCGGCGCTACTGCGCCGTTTCGAAAGCCGCCGGCCAAAACCGCGCTTTCTTAGGCCCGGACGTTTTTCCAGGCGGCCAAAGCCGCATTGGCAACTTGCACATCTTCGTGCACCGCGCCGCCGCTGACGCCGATTCCGCCTATGACTTCTTTGCCGTCCAGCAGCGGCAAGCCGCCGCCGAAAACAACAAAGCGTCCTTGCTGCGCCGTATTAAGACCATACAAGGGACCTCCCGGCTGCACCAAGTGCGCCGCTTCCTCCGTAGACATCTTCAGCGCCGCCGCCGTATAGGCCTTGTCCAAAGCCAGTGAGATACTGGCCAAAAGAGACCCGTCCATGCGATGCTGCGCTACTAAGTTGCCCCCGGCGTCTACCACAGCGATAACCATAGGTACACCGATTTCCATGGCCTTATATTCCGCTTCTTCAAGAATCTGTTTCGCCTTATCCAGCAAGGTTTTCGCCTCCTTGCGAGCCGAGCCTCCCGGACGCTGTTGTCCATTTGTCAACCGCTCAATAATTTGGGCCGTTGCCTTTTGCACCACTTCTTCTTGCTCCACACAGCGAGCCATCACAAAGAGCAAATCTGACAGACGGTTCAAATAACGGCGGTCCGCTTCAGGAACAAAGGCCTTTTGACTTAAGGTAATCGTACGCCGTTCGGCGCGGCGCACGATGGTGCGCGCCACATCCAACGCCGCGCTGGCCTTCGACTCGCCAGGAGTAACAAAATAATGCTGAGGAATGCGCCGTTGCTCCATTTCATCGATGACTGCCTCCAGCCTGGCCACATGGGTTTCAGTAATGCGCCCTGCCGCCTGCTCAGTAAAGTACGTCGCCAAGTCAGCATTCAAATCGATCAGCTCGCTTTGCAGCGTCTGCAGGCATGCTTCCGCCCAGGGAAAACAAGCCACTAACGCCCGGGCTGCGCCCATAGTCGCGCTGGCTTCATCCACTGTGCCGTAAGCCTCGACTCTTATGTCGTCTTTAGAAACGCGTTCCTTGCTGTATAAGCTGGTTGTACCGCCATCTCCGGTTCGCGTATACACACTCATGTTACATTCTCCCATTCCTCTGGGTTATCTGAGGTCCACACCGCACTCCCGAGCCACATCGCGCGCCAAGGGCGTTACCAGGTCTTGGGGGCCAACCGTCAGGATGGTTTCCCCTTGAGCTGCCATCACTTGAATCATCGCCGCGTCAATAACCCGCCTTCCCTGCCCTTTGGGCAAAGACGGTTTTTGTGCAGTTTCTTTTGCTTGCGTCATTATGCCACTCAGACCCAGCTGTTGCATAGCCTCGGCCGCCAGCGTACCGGCGTCCACCAACGCCACCCCGTAGGATTCCAAGGTTTTCAGATTATCCTGCAACACTCGAGTTAACGTCGGTCTGGCTGCTCCCATGCCTCCTTGGACACGCCAAGGATCTTTCGGATCCGCGGCATTACGCGCTGCGATGACCGGTTTACCCATTAAGAGCGCCTGCATCACCAGCGTCGTAACCGTCGTATCCGCCAAGGTGCGAGCCAATTTGGCTGCTGTATTTTGCGTCAACACGGGTATGAGTACGACATCCGCCGCTTTCAGGTCTTGTTTCGGAAAAGGGTCCATTGCCAAACGAATGTCCAGCTCCATTCCCAACGCCTTGCGCAGTCGTTCTGCGCCAATCACTGTCTCCGCCGCTTTCGACAACACAACCGTTAAACGAACGCCCTGATTCTGCAGCTGCGCCAGTTGCGCCAGCGCCTCTTCCAGTCCCAAAGCGCCGCCTGTAAACAAGGCCAGCGCCTGTTTTACCGCTGGCTGCACAGGCTGCGGCGTTCCTAAGCGCCGCATGACTTCTTCCGTCACCAAACGGATTATGTCTTCCCGTTCCACTTTACGCCTCCTGTTCCCGGCGCAGTGTCACCGTAGCCCCTGGACCAATGCCCAGGGCATTGGCTTCGTCCGTGTCAATGTGCATTTCCAAGCGAAAATCTTCTTTCACCCGAACCAAAACATGTTTCAAGTCCGCTCCTCGCGGACCGTCAACCTCCACTATGACCCGCTCACCGTCTTTCACACCGAAGCGGCGGGCATCATCATTATGCATATGAATATGTCTGGCTGCGCAGATAACACCCTTTTCCAAAGTTACTGCGCCGTAAGGTCCTGTCAGGATAATTCCAGCGCTTCCTTCGATATCGCCGGAATCTCGTACAGGCGCTTTGACTCCCAAAGCAAAGCCGTCGGTACGGGAAATTTCCACCTGCGTCGTGCCGCGGATGGGCCCTAGGACGCGCACATTGCGAATTACCCCTTTAGGCCCAACCAACGTCACTGTTTCCGCTGCCGCAAATTCCCCCACCTGTTTCAAATCTTTTTGGCGAGTCAACTGGCTGCCACAGCCGAACAAAATCTCCATATGCTCAGCAGAGAGGTGGATGTGCCGGTTTGATATCCCGACAGGAATCCCTTCCGTCACCGCCGTTGTTTCCGGTTCTGCCGCCAAAGACTGCAAAACCTGGGTCACAATGGCTTCGATCGTTGCGCTGTCCATCCTCTCACCTCGTTACCCTAGAAATTATAAAGATTTAGGAAGAATTTTCTCGATGTCCGTATGCGGACGCGGAATGACGTGCACCGAAATCAGCTCGCCAACCCGTTGCGCTGCTGCAGCGCCGGTATCGGTAGCCGCTTTCACCGCGCCTACGTCACCGCGCACCATAACGGTTACCAAACCGGAACCGATTTTTTCATACCCAACCAGGCTTACGTTGGCTGCTTTCACCATGGCGTCAGCTGCTTCGATCGCACCTACCAAGCCTTTGGTTTCAACCATTCCCAATGCCTCTCCACTCATATTGATTCATCCTCCTTGTCGTTTTTTCCATAATGCAGGCAAGTATTACGAGGATCGCCCTTGCGCCGCGGGCAATTTGGATCGTGACACAAATTGCAGCTATCCGCCGGATCAGCGGCTGGCTCTTCGCTCAGAAATTCCTGTTCTTCCTCCACGGTTTCAAACTCTTCCTCAACCATGGTCTCTGCTTCGGCTTCTGCAGACGTTTCTTCCGACACGTTTTTTTCCGGCTCCGACGCTATGGGCGGTTCTTCTTCCGCTTCTATCTCTGCTTGCTCTTCCGGCATTTCTTCCACCGCAGTTTCCGGCTTCGTTCCTACCGTTTCTTTGGTAAGAAGTATACAATCCAACTCCTGGTGCGGCCGGGGGATGACATGAGTGGCGACAATGCGCCCCACTCTTGCCGCAGCGGCGCTGCCAGCTTCTACAGCCGCCTTTACGGCGCCTACGTCGCCGACCACTTTGATCAGGACCATGCCGCTGCCTTTCGCCAATTCATAACCTACTAATTTTACATTAGCCGATTTTACGGCTGCATCCGCCGCCGTAATGGCGACAGGCAAGCCAACGGCTTCAATCATACCTAATGCTTGTCTGACCATGCATTCACCTCCCATGGCCTCCTGGCCCTCCCGGGGCCCCCGCCGTTTCTTGCAACATCCTGCGGACAATCTCCGCTACCAACGAGGTCAGATCTTCTTCCGCTACCGCTTCCGCCTCGCCGGCAGGCACGCCGACTTCCTCAGCCTTTTCCTTAAAAGGAATGCCTTTGACAAGCCTGGCGGCGTTATACCCAAACAACCGCCACACGCTCGGATCTCCAGGCCCAGGATGTATAAAAAGCGGCTCTTCCAGTGCCAATTTGCGGTAATGGATGCACAGCCCCTCGCCACTAACGCCTACGCCCACCCCCAGGGGCGACGCGAAGGCTGCTTCATGCGCTAAGCGGGCAGCGTCTCCTGTTTCCTGCTCTGTGAGTCTCCAGGGTATGCCTTCTTCTTCCATGCCGGCCTTAATCTCGCGCAGTTTGGCCTCCAACTTGTCGTGAGCCGCCACAGCGAGAAATACACTGGGCCGGACTTTCTGCTCTCCCAACATCGTCTTCACGCCTCTCTGCCAGGGCCTTCATGCGTATACGACAGCACCAAGCCAGTGGCTACGGCGTTGCGCGGGCCTTCACAGCCTCGAATGTTGCCGCGGCCGCAAACAATGCCATATTCAGCCAACGCATCGCTTACCATATCCGCAACTTCAAAGTCTAGAGCCGAACCGCCAACAAGAACCACGAACTCAATGTGCCGAATGTTTCCCGTCGGAGCCACTCGCGCCAATGACCGCAGCGCATTGGTCACGAACACTCTTTTCTTGGCCTCCCGCCGGACATGGCGAATGCGATCCAGCGCATGATCCGTCGGAATGGGCACCATATCGTCTTCTTTTAAAATCACGTTTCTAGCGAAGACATGCGGCGGCAGATGCTCCGAGAAAAAGCGCACCGTGCCGTCTTCCAGACGAATATGGTACAGGCTTTCCACCTTGGCCAAAGGATACTTCTTGATTTCTTCCGCCAGGGACAAGTCATTCAACCCTAGCTCCGAATTGATCAACATGGTCACCATGTCGCCGGCGCCGCCAAGATGAATGGCATGCACCTTTTCATCGCGGGTGATAATAGCCGCATCGGTCGAACCGCCGCCCATATCCAGAATCGCCAAAGGCTTATCCGTTCCCGGTGTTGTCATAGCTCCCAAAATGGCCATATTCGCTTCTACACCGGCGATGACCACGCCGATTCCCAGTTCGGACGTCAGCCGATCAGCAATCTGCTGCATCGGCAAACGGCTGGTTTTTACCATGGCCGCCAAAGCCACGGCATTCTCCAGGGCGAATTCACCAGCCAGACCGCCTTGCACCTTCTGTGGCACAAAGGTATCCACCGCCAAAATATCCTGGATTTTCATTTCTGCTAATGGCTGCGCCGTCAAATCGCCCATGACCTGCCGCACACGTTCCAGCATGCCGTTGACATTGGTCCCCGCTTCCCCTTGCACATCCTGTACCGGCTGTACACGTTCCACGGCTTCCATGATTTTTGAGGCGCCAGCCTCCACATCCACTTCGGTCCGTCCCTTTTGCCCCAGCACGGTAATAAAACCGGCTGGAATGGCGCGCGCCTTGACATCTCCTTGGGGCGTACGCACCACCACTGCGGAACGATTGCCGATCAAGGCTCTGGCAATAGGCACTACCATCTTGGTTTCGTCCGCGTTCAGGCTAAAGACCGTCGCAATTCCATAAGGATTGGACAGGGTCGTAATGGTTCGTCCCGCTTCGGCCACCTCAACAGCCGCCAACATGTGCAAAGGAACTTTGTCGATAAACGCCACCTCGTCTAAAATGGGCATCGCTTTGTTTACCCGGTTGGCAATGAGCACCGCATCATCCTGACAGACGATGGCGCCTTGCACGTCAACTCCTCGGGCTAAGGCCGCATTGAGCGCTTTGGCAGCGTCTTCAAAATCAACTCCCCGGGGAATAATGCATAATACGCTTTCCCCGGCATTTGTGCGCGGCAATTCTTCCATAAGAATCGTCACGCCCACGCCCAGACCAATTCCGCCTGGTGTGGAAGGATTATGGCCGATCATGGTCGACTCGGTAATAATGGTTTCCGTAATGGTCTCCATCGCCAAATCGCCGATAACCGGCGTAGCTTCGTTCAAACGAACCTGAGACAGCTCCCGCATGGTAAGGCCGGTCTTCTTTAAGGCGTCCTGAAGCGCCTGCACGATGCCCGGCACATTAGCCAGCGTCCCTTTAATCCCAGTTGTTTTCACAATGCTGCTGGCCAAAAATTGCAAGGGCTGACCTGCATCAATTCTGGCCAAGCATACTTCTGTGGTGGAATTGCCGATATCCACCCCTGCAATGATCGCCATAACCGTGTCCTAGTCTACGCGGAGACGGTTGCGGCGTTCGTATACGTCAGCAGCTTCCCGCACAAAGTCGGCATTGATTTTGGCGCTGTATTTATGTTCCATTTCATCGGCAATCGCCAAAAGTTCCGCTTTGGTCGAACGGTTCGGGCGCAGCGCATTGTAGATTTCCAAAATGCGATTATCCGGAATGGCTGTCAGTTCTGCAGCACGGCGCAGATTAGCAGCAAACTGCGTCCGGCCTACGCCGTCGGCAATTTCCGCTTGCATCCGCAACGTTTCCGGACTGATGCGCACATCGTCGGCCGTAATCTGACCGCCCAACACTTTATCCAGGGTAATATCATTCAGCGATTTGCCGCCAGGGGTTTTGACCCAATCAGGATGTTTTTCCGCCAGCGGATAATCCTGGGCCGGGCAGAATCCTTTAGTCGGCACGGCAGCAGCGACAGCGCCGCCCTGCGGAGCCTGGTGCATGGAGCGCATGACCTCACGCACAATATCTTCAATCATCTTATTTTGAGACATCGTTTGATTCACCTCCGTCGTTTAAAACTGCACTTCAATTTCTACCGCTTTAGCACCGGGAACAACATGTTCCGTTTCCTTGATGTGAAGGATAGCGGCTTTAGCCTGGAATTTAGGCCGGGCCATCTGATCGTTCCGAGTCGGTACCGGAGTCGGCGATTCGCCTTTTGCATATTTGGCAGCATTACGGCCAATGGCGCGGTAGGCTTCCAAGTCCAGCAACGGCGACTGCGGGAAAAGCTCCAGGTTACTCAGCGGTGGCAGATCTTTTTGATGGATAACCGTCGTACCGCGAGACTGAATGCCGATGGAAATCCCGGAACCGCTCAGTTTGGTAGCATCATGCGCTACAAATGCCAAGTCGGAAGAACGGGTTACACGAACGACACGAGCTTTGAGTCCTTCTTCTTCAATACCGGAAATGAGTTCCCGCAGCACATCGCTGTGAGGCACATCTACGATGGTTTTATTCTGGTATTTGCCAAAGGCAGGGGCCAGAGCGATGATAACCTCATCCGCCCAAGTTCCCGCTTTTGCTTCGCCTTTTTCCACCAAGGTCATCGGACGACCGACAACCGCTTTTTTTACAGGCGCACTGGCGGCAGTAGGCTGTTCCATGCCTTGCATCACCTGTGCGACAATCTCACGAATCATTTGTTCGCTGATTTGCATATTCGGCGCACCTCCCCGCTTAAACGTCAAAGTCAGACGGATTCAAAGCCTGACGAATGGTCTTGATTTCGTTCCAGCGCTCATCGCTCATGCGATAGCCTGTTCCGGGACCGCGATAATCGTTGGCGTCGTTGACGGCGCTAACTACATGGAAGTTGCTGTCCAAAATAGCCGACGTATGGAGATAGTCTCCAGATACGCGCTGTTTGAGCAGGTTGAGAACGTTCTCCGCCAGATCCTGGAAGCCGGCTTTCGACAAGGCCTTGACTACGTCAATACCAGTAATGCCGCGGCTCATCATTTCCTGAGCGGACTTGAGATCCTCGACGATGTTACGGGCCGGCATATCCTTGCTGCCATGAGCGTAGGTAGCCGCTTCCACTTCCTCGTCGGTAATGGTCGGGAAGCCCAGTTCGCGATACACAGCCTGGAGAGCCCGGGCTGCTTTGTTACGCACGGCGATGACGTCTTCTTCCGCTGCCGGACGCAGGCCGCCGTCGATTTGGAGATCGCGCTGGATGATATTCCAGTCATCATAGTCATCTACATCCCAGTTGGAGCCGGCGAACATGTTGTCATAGTTAGGCACGCCGCTATAACCGGAGCAGATGAAGTCCGTACCAGGCAGCATCTGCATCAGCGTACGAGCTGTCCGGCGGATGTCGGAGTGAGTGAAGGTCTGGTCATTACTGGAGGCAACTTCCAGATCCAGCATGGTAGTAGTCAGATTTTCCGCCAAAACAGCACGAATGCCGGACGGAACCGCCGCAGGCACGCCGATGCAGCTTACAGAGCCGTTCTGCAGGCCCTGTACGCCAGCGCCGCGGGTAATCATGATGCAGCGCACTTCCAAATACAGCATGGATTTTCCTTCGGCGTAACCCATCTGCACTTCAGCGCCAGTACCGGAGGTAAAGCGCATTTTCAGACCGCGCGAAGCATAAGCCGAAGCCAAGAACGCTTTAGACCAAGGAGTGTCGTCGCCGTCAACAAACACGTTTTCCGTGCCATATACAGAAATGGTTTCCGCATACGCCGTAATGCCGCGCATGCCCAGCTGCAGTTCGGTAGCTTCTTCCAAAGCGCATTGGATCAAAGTGCCGCGGCGTCCGGTTTGGCCGCCAATCAGCATGGACAGCGCATTGAACGGAGCGTAACGCACAACAGCAACAGTGGTTTCCATTTCATCGAAGCCGCGCATGGAAGCTTCCGCTGCATCAGCAGCAATCAGCACCGGATTGTCAGCTACGTTGGTGATATGGCATTGGTTGGAAGGACGCTTACGGGCGCGCATCTTCTGCAAAGCCATCATCATTTCCACCACGTTCATGGTGTTAAGTACCGCCACGATCTTGGCGGCGGTCAGGCCACGGAAGACCTTGACGATCTCGTCACGGGACACGTTTACGTCCACAAGCATTTTGGCAATTTCTTCATTGCCCATAGCCATGGATCTTTCCGCTACCGTCACGTCAATGGCATAGTCCGCAATAAACTGATCGATGAAATCGAATTTATCCCGAGGCGTACCGTCCATTTCAACAACGCGGCCATTTTGGATTTTAATGCTAGGAATTGGATCGTTGGGACTGCCCATGGCAATCAGACCCACTTCGGGCCATTCAACCACGAAGCCGTCCTGGTTAACAGGGCGGGCTTCCAACGCTTCAAACCGTTTGGATCGTTTCATTTCGTTCCCTCCCTGCTATTAAATGTAAGGTTTAGTAACGGACGGAGCCGGGCCGCCCAGCGCTTCGAGCAACTTCTTGCCTGCATCTTTAGCAGCCAAAACCGACTGGCGAACCGCACCGGAATCGCCGGTAATCATGATAATCACTTCGTTGGAGTAGCTGGTGCCGCCAGCCGGGCTGGCATAGCCGACGAGTTCCACGTTAGCTGTTTTAACAGCCACATCGGACATGAGTACGCCGATAGCCGCCGGAGCACCGACGATCAGACCGAACGCTTTACCTACAGGCGCATTGAACGCTTTGTTGATGGCGTAGCTGGCGCGAGCGGTGTATTGCAGTTCCAGATGGCCTGCATCATTGCCATATACGTCGCCGAAGGTGCGGTCCAGTTCTTTCAGGGCCACTTCTACTGCGCGGCGAGCGTCAGACACTTCTTCCGCACCAAAAATGATGAGACATCCATGACCAGCACCGCCTTTAGTATCACGGGCCAATTCAATGGTGACGATTTCTGTGTTAGTCGCTTTTACAGCTTCGTCCGCCGCCATAATGTGCGGGCCAGCGCCGGTACGTCCGCCGATGATGCCGATAGAGCGGAATTTGGGATCCAGCTTCATCTGTGCATGCAGCATAGGATCTACATTAGCAATTACCAATCCGATGGTATCGCCGATAGCGGTACCTACGTATTCGGTCATACCCGGGTTGGCTGCGCAAGCGGCAGCAGCCGGAGCTTCAGTCGGAGCAGCGGCTCCTTGAGACTCCATGCGTTTTTTAATTTCGTCCATAACCTTGTCAATTAACTGTTCTTGCATATGTCTTCCACCTCCAAATTAACTCTTAAACCTGTTTCGGCAGAATGCTTTCCACATCCGTGTGGGGGCGAGGAATGACGTGTACGGAGACAACCTGGCCTACTTTGCCGGCAGCAGCGCTGCCAGCGTCGGTAGCCGCCTTAACAGCGCCTACGTCGCCACGTACCATAACCGTCACCAGGCCGGAGCCGATTTTTTCGTAGCCAACCAAATGTACATTGGCCGCCTTGACCATGGCATCAGCCGCTTCAATGGCGCCGACAAGACCTTTTGTTTCCACCATACCCAACGCTTCGTTCATTTTATGTCCTCCTTTCCTCCGGCGGATGAGTTGCGGTCCATCTGTTCCAGACAATCCGTCAATTCATCCAAGCCTTCACCTGTATGGGAAGAGACAAAGAACACAGGCTCTTTGACTCCCGCCTGCACTAAAAATCGTCTTGCGCGTTCACGATCCGCCTTTTCTAAATCCACCTTCGTGACTACGCCCACCACCGGTCTGGTAAACATGCCTGCAAAACCGGGAGGCAGCACTGGCATTCTCTGAGAAGCATCCTGCACAATCAGCACGCCTGCCGCTTGCATGGAGGTCACCAAGAGCGCCGAGTAAAAACGCGGGATTTGCGCGTATTCCCCTGGAGTATCGATAGCATCGTCGTAAAATTCAATATCACTAGTCTTGCTGACTTCTTTCGCCCGCTGCCCCAAGGCATACGCCAGCGACGTTTTGCCAGCGCCTACAGCGCCTACCATCATGACCTTGCGTTTAACCGTAGGTTTCATAGGTCAGGACCTAGTAATGCGAGTCCCGGTGAAGCCCAGGCCATCCATCAGTACGGCATTCACCTGACGCAGAGCCGCTTCCACAGCAGAAACGCTGCCCACCAGCACCACAGAACCGGTAAAACGATCCATAAATCCAATGTCCACGGCCGCCGTCTTGGTGGCTACATCTGCAGCAATCAAAGCCGCTTCGCAAGGAGTAATGGTCAAGATACCGATAGCACCGCCCTCTCCTACACCCAGCTTTTCACAGAGCACCGCTTTCGGATGGGCGATCAAATGCGCCAGGGTCACCTGTTTTCCTGGTACATATTCTTGTACAACTCTCTGCTTTTCCATACTCATCGGCCTTCCTCACAATCTTCGCAAATAATTCGACGATTCTACATGTGTATTAATTGGCGATTGCCTTCATTCTCCCTTGAGTCCTTGTTGCTCCCCTACTGAAGTTCCTTGCTGCTCCCAACCTCCTGTTTAGACAAAAATACACTCCTCTATTTTGAGATAAGAAGATTTTGCGGATCTTTCCGAATTTTTTTAATATAAAAGCAAAAAAAGACTGCCCGAAGGCAATCTTTTTTTATGGCAGGTTTACTATGCTATTTTCTACAAGTTTCTTAGACTTTTGTTTTTTCGCCGCGCAGTTCTTGCCGATACTGATTGGGCGTCATTCCCATAGACTGGCGGAAAACACGGCAAAAATAGCTGGCGTCTTGATAGCCTACTTCCGTGGCAATCCGCACCACCGTGTAGTCCGGATCTAAGAGAAGCTTTTTAGCCCGATCCAGGCGTACTCTGGTAATAAAATCTGCAAAATTAAAGCCTTTTTCCTTTTTAAATAAACGACTGAAATAAAAAGGACTCAAATGCACGGTCTGAGCCACTTCTTCCAGCGGCAGGTTGCGATGGCAATTAGCGACAATATACTCGCAGGCTTTATTCATAACCCGCAAATTCATGCTATTGCGGTTTTCCAACATGTTATCCAAAAACTGATCCAGCGCTTCCATCATCCAGCGCTCAATATCGCTTTGCTCCTTGCATTCATTCAGACGCTGAATGCAATAGAAATTGAGCAATGTCAGCTTGTCCAAACTAGCGCCGCCTTCCACCGCCGACCGCGAGAGCACCACTAACAGCTCCAGCACACATGCTTTGACGGTTTCCAAGCGTGTTTTCTTCGCAAAAATCTCACCTAAAAGACTTTTTAACGCTTCTTTGGCTTGTTTGCGGTCACCACAGCGTACTTTATCCAAGACAGCCCGCTCCGCATGGAAAGGATAATGAAAAGGCCCTTCGCTCAAATGCGGCGCATCCTCAATATGAATCACTTGGCTGCTGCCCAGATAAAACCGCTGCCGCAGCGCGCTCATGGCTTCGTGATACGAACGGTAAATATCCCGCGGATCCCGATAATAGCGGCCAACGCCAATCGTAATGCTAAGGCCCAGTTCCTCACTCACCACACTGCGAATGCTCTCCGCTTCCCTCAACGCCCCCGCTTTGGCTATATCCGCATTCTCCGCATTCTCCAAGCCCAGTAATACGACAATATTGTCGCTCCCTGTAGGCGCCACCAGCGCTGCCTTGCCCACGCCGCTGCGCGCCCGCACCGCCCGGCAGATGCTTTGATGCAGCCGCTGCTTCATGCCCTGCTTTTCTAGTTCCGACGCCTGCAGGGTCAGTTTGCGAAAATTATCAATATCAATGACCAGCGCCACGCCCGGGTCCACAGCCAAGCCCAAAAAGCTGGCCCGTTCCCGATAATGCGTCATTTCCTCCACTTGTCCGGAAATAAGGTCATACACAAAAGACATTTGAATAAACGGCATGGCCTCGGCCACGCTTTTACGCAAGGCTTCTTCTTCTTGGTGCTTGCTTTTCATAGCCTTAACGCCTTCAGCCACCTTGCGCAAGGTTTCCGTAAGCTCTTCCGGACGCACCGGTTTCAGCAAATATTCCACAGCCCCCATGGAGAGGGCCTGTTTAGCATAGCTGAACTCGTCAAACGCCGTCAGCATCACAATGCGCGTATCAGGCAACAGCACTCGAATGCTTTTCGCCGCCTCCAAGCCGTTGATCTCCGGCATGCGGATGTCCATCAGCACAATATCCGGCCGTTCTTCCATGGCCAGCCGGACAGCGCTGGCGCCATCGCCTGCCTCACCGACAATCTGAACCTGCGGATAGTTTTTTTCAATAATGAAGCGCAACGCTTGCCGCTCCAATTGTTCGTCGTCGGCTATCAACAGCGTATACATACAACTACTCCTTCCAGAATGCTGCCGGTCTTCCCTGACCGACCTTCTGCGATCATTTAATTATGCCGAAACGGCAGGCGCAGCTTTACCGAAGTTCCTTCGCCAGGCACGCTTTCCACCGAAAGGCCGTATTGTTCGCCAAAAAAATGACAAATGCGCTTATGTACATTGATGATACCTAAACCGGTTGTCTGTCCATGTGAATTTTTCCGCCGTTCTTCCTGGAACAAGCTCTGCAAACGTTCCGCGGGCATCCCCACGCCTGTATCGCGCACCGTTAGTACCACATCGTTGTCGTCCATGCGCCCTTCCAAGAAAATGCTGCCGCCTTCCACCCGGTTTTCCAACCCATGAATGATGGCGTTTTCCACCAGCGGCTGCAGCGTCAGCGCTGGAATCAGCCCCTCTAAAAGGGCTGCGTCAATCTGAATATCCGAGGCAATGCGATCGCCAAAGCGAACCTTTTGAATGGTCAAATAATCCCGTGTGGATTTGACCTCGTCTTCGATCGTACGCAGCACGTCAATATCTCTCAGATTATTGCGCAGCAAGTCCGCTAAGGCATACACCACTTCCTGAGTTTTTTCCGCCCCTTCCAGCAAAGCCAACCGCGCAATGGTGTTCAACGTATTAAAAAGAAAATGCGGATTAACCTGGGACTGCAAGGCCTTCAGCTCTGTCACCTGCAGCAGACTTTCCAGCTCCGCCTTGGCCTTCATCTCCAGCATCAGCTGTTTTTGCACAATATTCGCCAAGCCAATTTCTACAATATAGTTGGACATGATATAAATCAGATCCGCTCCAGCCTTAATGCGGTGCTCCGGCACAATTTCCACATGATCAAAAAGCTCGCCGATTTTTTCCTTATCTACCGGCAAATCCGCCACACGGCGATACATTTCTTCTTTGACTTCCTTAATATCGCTATGCTCGGTCTCCAATACCACCTGTCCAGCCAAAAACGCGCCAATGTACTCATCCTGCACAATAATCGGCGCCGCTAAGTCCGTCAGGCCGCTATGACAAAGATATACCACCGGACGTTTATCCTGCGTAGCCCGGCGACCGCTTTTATCATCGCAGTTCATACAGCGGCGAAATCCCTCATCAAAGGAGCGAACATAATTGCAAAAACAAGCGAAATGGCTGGGCTTGGTAATCGGGCGGCCTTCGGGATCCACGATAACTGCCGCCAGTCCCGTGGCTTCTGCAAACTTATCTTGAATCTCTTGCAATACACTAGTGTCAACAATTTCACTTAACGTAAACCGGCTGACTTGCATGTTCAATTCCCTCCATCCTTTTACGACGCATCCGGCAGGTTCTTATCTTGTCAAAGTTTTCGCATAAATGAATACTATTAGTTATGCGGATGCGATTTTCCTGCGTCATGATTTCGGGATGTGAAATTTTTGTCATGCATCGCCAACTTTTTTGGCAATATTTTACAAGGCAGCTCGTTGCTCTTTTTCCGGAGCCGCTGGAATAAAATCGGTAATCCGCGCCATATTGTGCAGCGTATAGAGCATGGTCTTCAGCAAAAATACCATCAACACGGCTCCTGTCCCTTCGCCTAAAGCCATATTGGCTTTCAGCACCACTTCCTCCGCCGGAATGTTTCCTAGCAGCAAGGAATAGGCCATCCCCGGCTCTCTAGACAGATGAGAGGGAATGGCATGCTTTTCCACCCCCGTATCCAGCCGCGAAGCGCAAATATAGGCAACCGCCGTAATAAAGCCGTCAATGACAAAGGGCGTTTTTAAGCGCGCGCATTCCAACATGGCGGCGCAAATAGCTACCATATCAAAACCGCCTACACAGCGCAGAACATCCTTGGCGGTATGAAACTTTTCTTTATGCAGCTCCACACCTTTAGCAACCACCTGGCATTTGTTTTTAATCAATTCGCTGGTTTGCAACCCCGCGCCGCCGCCAACGATAAACTCCGGTAAAATACCTGTTAAGCCGTGGAGTACTGCCGACGAGGTAGTAGTGTTGCCAATCCCCATCTCTCCCAAAGAAATTAAATTGTAGCCTTTCGCCACTAGTTGACGAACCTGTTCTTGTCCAGCTTCCCAGGCAACCGCAAATTCCGTCTCCGTCATGGCTTCGTCTTTGAGAAAGCTGCGGCTGCCCATGGCCGCTTTACGAGAAATTCCAGTAAAAGGTCTTGTAGAATTGACGCCAACATCAATGACCCGATAAGGTATGCCGCACTGCTGGCAAAAACAGCTGATCGTCGCCCGGCCATCCACCATATTCTGCGCCTGCAAATAAGTAATCTCCTCAGGGTCTTTGGCCACACCTTCGGAAATGACGCCATTATCCGCCGCAAACACTAAATGAAAGGGCTTAAGCTCTGTTTTCACTTCGCCCCAGGACAGCACCATCTTTTTTAGGTATTTTTCTAACAAACCCAGGCTATGACGAGGTTTAGCCGCCCCGTCAATCCATTCGTTCACTTCCTGTTCCAAACTCATAAAAACCCCTCCTTCAACACGTTCAGCTTGCAACTGTCGTACCAGCGGGGATGGAGGATATAAAAACAGCCCAGCCACAAAGGCTAGGCATCTCTTCTTAAAGTGTACCTATCCTTCTGGCATTCCCCTTGGCGCGAGGGTTCATGACAGCCAAAACAGGCAGGTATCCTGGCTAACGGTTCTTCAAGCTTCCTGCACCTTCCCGGTTTCCCAGTGGCATACGCAAGCGCTCTCCCCGAATACAGTGGCGCGACCGCATCGTTTACAGGCCAATGGCCTGTCCGAACTTCCCTATTCTCCTCCGGTTTTCTCAAAGCTTCCGAAGGCACCTGTTTGGTGGCATCCTTTTTCAGTTGTCTTGAAAATTCTTTTCTCTGATAAGCAAATTAAATCCTGCCTCGTTGAAGCGGCTCGACAAGATAATGGGCAAGGTAGTCAAAATACTCCTATTCTTTACACATCTATCCTTGTAGCCTGTCCATGTTCAATCGCCACATCCCAAAGTTGCTGCAACGATTTTTCTTGCAGCAAACATAATAAAACGCGAATGGTGCCTCCATGAGCCACCACCGCAATTGCTTCCTCTTCTTGATGCGCTTCACGAATCGCCTGCAACGCCGGCCACGCTCGTTTTGCCAGCTCGCAAAAGCCCTCGCCCTCCGGCGCACATCCCTTCTCAGGATGCTCATACATTAAGCTCAATTCATCCGCCCATTTTTCCATAATTTGCTCATACCGCAGACCTTCCCATAAGCCGAAGTGAAGTTCTCGCAGTTCCGGCTTCTGCTGCACCCGCAGCTCGTACGGCTGCGCTATTGCCTCCGCCGTTTCTACAGCCCTTTTTAAATCGCTGGCATAGATCGCTGACAGCGGCTCCTTTGCTAATAAGGCTGCTGTATCCTGCGCCTGCCGCCGCCCGTTTTCATTCAAAGGTATATCGCTATGCCCCTGATACCGTTTGGTCCGGTTCCATTCGGTTTCACCATGCCGCACAAACCAAATTCGCATAATGGCTCCTTTCTCTTCACCTTATACTTCAGACGCTTCTATTTCACTCTTCAAGACCGTTGCCACTCTTTGCAGAACGTCTTTCCAGCCTCCCACTCGGTTTTGACGAAAAATTCGGATCGTTGGGTACCAAGGAGAATCTTCACGTTGCAGCTGCCAGCGCCATTCAGGTGCAAACGGCAAGAGAAGCCAAGTCTTCTTCCCCATCGCTCCCGCTAAGTGGGCAACAGCTGTATCTACGGCAATCACTAAATCTAAGTTGGCAATTAATGCTGCCGTTTCGGAAAAGTTAGTAAGTAGCTCTGTAAAATCAGCAATAGGAACGGCACTACCTTGCGCCTCCTTGCTCTCCGCTCCCACTTGCAGGCTAATCCATAGAACAGGCACCATCTTAAAAAGTTCTACAACTTCTGCAAATTGAGCAGAACGATTGCGATCATTCTTATGCCCTGGGTTTCCCGCCCAAACCACCCCGACTTTCAACGCATTCCCATTATTTTGTTTCTCTAGAATATCCTTCCATTTACTAACTAGCGTATCGTTGGCAACTACATAGGGAATCTCAACAGGAATGGAATCTTCAACCGTTCCAAACAACATTGGCAGGCTTAGCAACGGACAAGCAAAATCATACTCGTTCCAAAAGCACTCGCTAGTCGAAGAAACAAAAGTAATTTTTTCCGAGTTGGCAAACAACCCAACAAGCGGCCTTTGTACCAACACAGTTGTGTGTCGTGCCTGCTTCGCCACTTCTACAGCATAACGAACGAACTGCAATGTATCTCCAAAACCTTGTTCGCAAGAAAGCAATATATGCTTTCCCTCTAACGGTTCTCCCTGCCAGCGTCGAACCGGCGGTTGATAATTATTAAAAACAGCGAACCTAGCCTCGTACGTTTCCCATCCTTGCTTATAGTTTCCTTGCAAAAGATAAAGTGCCGCTAAAGTATATTCCGCTTCCGCAAATCCTGGACGAAGTTCTAGACTTTTTTTAAGCAAGATCCCCGCCTCATCAAGACGAGTCCCCGTTTCCATCAAGATCATCGCTAAATTATGAAAAGCCTCCGGAAAGTCTGCCTTCAATTCGATAGCTTTCAAGAAATTCTTTTCTGCTTCCCCTAGGCGATTCTGATTTCTCAAAATTGCACCTAAATTATTATATGCATCCGCATCGCTAGGATCCAATTGAATGGCACGTTTTGCATAATTTTCTGCCTCCTCAAGGCGCGGCCCATCTTTTAACACCGCACTGAGATTACTATAGGCTTCAGAAAAATTGGGACTTAGTTCGATAACATGTTGAAAAAAATTTTCCGCATCCTCCAATTTCCCTTGTTTTAGAAGAATCGTGCCCAAATTGTTATACGCTTCTGGATAATCTGCTCGGAGTTCAATTGCTTTACAGTATGCATCTATGGCAGCCTCGATATTACCAAGCGCCGCCAACGTTAATCCCAAATTATAATACGCTTCCGGATATTGAGGGCGAATTTCAATTGCCTTTTTTATAAAAGCCTCTGCTTCTTGCCATTTTTCATTTTTTCTTAAGACTACGGCAAGGTTATTGCAAGCCTCCGGAAAATTCTCATTTTCCTTTATGGCAAGCCGAAATGCATGCTCTGCTTCAGTTAGACTTTCTTTTTTCATCATTAACAATCCCAAGTTATTATGAGCTTCCGGGTAACTGGAAGATAGCGCAAGCGCCTCATGATAGCAAGCTTCCGCTTCAACCAACCGATTTTTTTTTGCCAAAAGCAATCCGAGATTATTATAGGCTTCAGAAAAATCTTTTTTGATTTTGATAGCCTGTCGGAAGCAGTATTCTGCTTCCTCTTCCGAAGCTTCATTTTGCAACAAAATGCCCAAGTTGTTATAGGCTTCAGGAAAATCTGGCCGAAGTTCTATGGCACGCTGAAAAGACTTTTTGGAAGTTACACTTTGTCCTAACACGGTCTGTACGATTCCTAAATTGTAATAAATATCTGCATCCTCTTTTAATTGCAAGGCTTTTGAAAAGCAAAGAGCAGCTTCTGTAAAATTCCCTGTATTAACTTGCTCTATCCCTTTTTTTACATACAACTCAGCAGTCATGTATTTCCTCCGTACGCTTTCAAAGTTCCTAGCCCTTTTCCCTAAAGCTTCTACATGAGCAGAAAAAACGACAGTTTCTTGCCAAAAACAAATACCGCTAGCGCTCCCAATTGAGATAGTTCAATAATCGCTCCATATACATCGCCGGTCAGACCGCCAAGAATACCAGTCACATAGACAGCCAATGTCCAAGCGACGCAGGAGGCCACCAAGGCCGCTGCCACCGCCTGAAAGCCCAATGGAGCCAATAAAGCCAGCGTCAATAATACGCTTACCCAAACTGTCAGCCCTCCGGCATACTGTCCAAATCCCTGCCCCAATCCTTGCGGACGAGCATAGGGATAATGCACAAGTGGCGCTACCACAGCCCAACGTCCAGCTATAGGCATCACCAGCAAAGCCATCGGTAGCGAGTATATCGGTATATCCAAATAGAATGAGTACTTCACAAGCATTAGCAACGCAAAAGACATCGCCCCGTACGCTCCAACCCGACTGTCCTTCATAATCTCCAACATTCGTTCCCGGGAACGTCCGGAAAAAATTCCGTCCATCGTATCCATAAATCCATCGCAATGCAGCCCGCCAGTAAGCATGATCTCCAATAAAATCAACAGCGCCGCCGCCGCATGCATCGGCAGAGTCTCACCAAAAAGCTGCACCATCCCCCAGGCGCAGCCGCCCAGAACTAAGCCAATGACGCCCCCCGCCCAAGGGAAAAACCGCACGCTCCGCCCCAGCGCCTCTAAAGACCAGTCCACTTCCTTTATCAATTGAAATCGCGTCAAAAACTGCAACGCCCTTATAAAATCTGCTACAAACGCCATTTTAAAATTGCCGCCTCCTACCATTCACGCAGAAAACTAATTAAACCCCTTCTTCTCCTGCGTACCCTCCGGTCACTCTGGTTCTCTTGTTCACTCCATTATTTCTCCCTAATTGCAAAGCTTTCCTTCCCTAGAACACGTTCATCTTTTGCGGTTTCACCGTCTGCTTTTGCTATGCTCGCGGAAAGATATTGCCAGGCTCACGCCAGAATGATACGATTGTGATATTATGAACAATCTTTACAAAAGGAGGGCGTCTCCATGTCTGGAAAAGCCTTTGAGTATTTCATGCCTCCCGTCAGCATCTTGGGTCGCGACTGTTTAAAGGAAATTCCCCGCTACACCAAGTCCATGCGTTTTCGCAAAGCGCTCATTGTCAGCGATAAGGTGCTGGTAGATATCGGCCTGATTGTTTCTCTTACCAACGTGCTGAAAGAAGCCGGCATCTTCTACATCATCTACGACAACGTTTCTCCTAACCCCACGGTCGAGCAGGTAGATTACGGCCTGCGTCTCTTTCAAGACAACGGTTGTGATTTTCTCGTTTCCTTTGGCGGCGGCTCCCCCCATGACTGTGCCAAAGGCATTGCTCTTTTAGCCACCAACGGCGGCAGCATTCATGATTATGTCGGCCTTAACCAATCGAAAGCGCCGGCAGCCCCGCTTATTGCCGTCAATACCACCGCCGGCACTGGCAGCGAATTAACTCGCTTCTGCGTGATCACCGATGAAAAGCAGCACAAAAAAATGACCATTACCGATTGGCATGTTACCCCCATCGTCGCCGTCAGCGACGCTTGCCTTATGACCGCCATGCCCCCTGGCTTAACGGCCGCTACCGGACTAGATGCCCTCACCCACGCCGTAGAAGCCTACGTTTCTACTCAGGCAACCCCTGTAACAGACTGCAAAGCTTTAAAGGCCATTGAACTCATCGCTAAACATCTGCCTACCGCCGTAGTCGACGGCCAGGATTTAGACGCCCGTGAAGGCATGGTTTACGCTGAATATCTGGCAGGTATCGCTTTTAACAATGCTAGTCTGGGCTATGTCCATGCCGCCGCTCACCAGCTTGGCGGCCGCTACGGCCTGCCCCACGGCTTGGCCAACGCCCTCATGCTTCCGGCTGTAACGGATTTCAATCTTGTCGCTATCCCCAAGCGTTATGCCGACATCGCCCGCGCCATGGGCCAGTCCATCGCCGGTCTCTCCACAGCCGACGCCGCCCGCTTAGCGCCAGCGGCCATGCGCAGCTTAATTGAAACATTAGGCACGCCGCAGCATTTGCGCGATGTGCGGGGCTTTAACGAAGAAGACATTCCGCTTCTTGCCGCCGGTGCCTTGGAAGACATCATCGGTGCCACCAATCTGCGGCGCGCCAGCCAAGAAGAAATGGAAGCCATCTTCCGGGCCGTGCTGTAATAAATAACGAACAAGAGAATCAGAGTAACTGAGGGCACGAGCGAGGACACGTAGAAAAACAACATAACAAACATAGCAGGGGTTACAGATACTATTTTTTGAGTATCTGTAACCCCTTATCAATTCCGAACCCCTCAGCCGTACCCTCTCGCGACTCCGGTTCTCTTGTTCGTTGCCTCTTAGTAAAGGGCAATTCCCAAAGGAGTCACCAAAAGCGGATGCGGCGGCACATGCACTGGCCGGCCAAAGGCTTTGCCAAAAGCTTCCTCAAAGCCATCCAAGTAGGCCGTTCCGCCAACAACATATACCTCTTGCTTTTCACAGTCGCCGCATTGATTCATCATTTGCTGCGTCACAGTAGCCATCTTTTCTATTACCGGCAAGACGATAGGCATAATTTCGCGATGTCTCGATGTATCGCGTTTAATCAATTCCGCTTCTTCAAAAGGAATATGGTACGCCCCTGCCAAAGCCAAGGATAAATGCGTCCCGCCAGTTGGCTCATCAGCAGAAAATACCATCTCTCCGTTGCGCAAGACCGCAATGCCGGTTGTACCGCCGCCAATATCGACCACTACGCCGTCATTGATCCCCAGAGCTTTCGCCGCTGCAACAGGCTCGTCAACCTGCCCGATGGGTTCAATTCCAGCCCCAGCAATGACATGGCTGCACGCCTGCGCGTTGCGGCCTACCGTTCCAGGCGGCACCGCCGTAGCTCCGCACTCCAGCTTAACACCGACAATGGTTTCTACTTCTTTTTTCAGTTCTTCTACGATATTCATAGCGCCTCGGAAATCCACCACCAAACCGTCACGCACCACCGTAGCCCATCGCATAGCACCGGCTACCGGCAAACCAGCCTCATCCACTACGACAAGCACCACATCCGCCGTCCCCAAGTCCACCCCCACCCGGTACGGACCTGGCGCGCCGGTCCATTTTTTTTCTTCAATCAATTGCTGCAATTGATATATTTTCTCGTATGCCTCCATCACTACATCCTCCTGCTCCACCAAATACGAAAAATAACGGGGATTACGATTTACACAGCGACGGCACGTGAAGTGCCTAGTGCCGGATGCGCCATGGATGGCATAGCATCCGGTCTCCACCAGAAAGGTATCAGAGAAATGCCAGAGAAAGGCCAAAGATTATTATATCTTCTCTCTGTTACCTCTGGCCCTTCCTCTGGCCCTTCCTCTGTTCCTCTGTGTTCCGTTCCTTTCCCCGTTCCCACGACTCACAGCATTCTTTTTTTACGCAAAAACAGCCCCGCTAAAGCGCTCGACAACAGAGACAGCATAACCACCAAATAAAATCCTATCTCCGTTTCCCGCAATGGCACCACCATGCTCATGCTCCAAAAGCTGGAAATCATCGTAGGAATCGATACAAGAATGGTGATCCCTGCTAAAAATTTCATAATATGATTCAAATTATTGGCAATAACCGAAGAAAATGCATCCATCATGCTGCTAAGAATGGAGCCATAGGTCTGCACTAATGCTAAGGCTCGCTTATTCTCAATGATAACACTCTCCAGAATGTCCTCATCTTCCTCATTCATCGGCAGCCAACGTCGAAACTGCGGCGAAGCCCGCATACGCACAATATTATCCAACACAATATCATTGGCCCGAAGCGCCGCCGTAAAGTAGGTCAAACCTTTTTCCAGATCCAACAAGCGATACACTTCTTCATTGGTTGTCGACCGACGCAGCTTCATTTCAATTTCGTCCGTCCGTTTGCGTATGCTGTTAATTTGCCGTAAAAACGTATTTCCCGCCTGATAAAGAAGCTGGAAGAAAAAATGCACGCTTTTTGTCGTGTCAAAACCCAGTCCAGCTTCGCCCCCTTTAGGCAAAACACTGGTTAATTCCCGTGTTACCGTAATCGTACAGTTAGACGTCAAAATCGCGCTCAAAGGAATGGTATCATAACGATCCTGCCCGCGAAAAACAGGTACGCTGACAATTACCAGCAAACACCCGGCGCTGCGCAACACCCGAGGGCATCCATCTTCCTCAAAGGCAAAGCGGAAATAGTCCTCCGGAACGCCCACTTTTTTTGCCACTTCAGCAATTTCCTCCGCCGTCGGATGTACGGCATGAACCCAACAGCCATCTTCCAGCGTCTCTAAGGACAAAGTACGCAGGCCTTCTTCATGGCTTTTATATACCGATAACATACTTATTTCTGCATCCAGTATTGGCTCTTGGACACACCCTCAATTTCCATGCTATCGACAATACCAACAATGGCTGCATCTACCGCACTGTTATCATTTTTCGTCACCCGTCGCGCCGAGCTACCGGAAGCGACCAGCACTGTCTCGCCATTACCAGCCCCCACCGTATCGACAGCCACCTGCATGCTGATATTATTCAACCCGTCCAGATTCAGCGGCTGCACCACCAAGAGCTTCCACCCTACCAACGTATCGTCTTTTGTCGGAGCTACCACTGTACCTACTACTTTTCCCAACCACATATAGTTTCCTCCTTCTTAAAAGAAAACCATTGATTCATTCGCAGCTTACGCCGAAATGGATCTTTTTCCGTTGCACTTTGTCAGAAAGCCTCGGCAGAGCACCGCTATGCCTGCGTTTTCTTCCGCATGCAACAAAAAAAATCTCCTATTTGGACGAAGTGCGCCTTAAATCATTGGTTTCCTATACTTCTACGCTTAACATAAATAAAACAACAAAATATAACGGAAGAGATTGCTTCGTCGCTTCGCTCCTCGCAACGACAACAAGCCAGCCTAGCAGCAGCCAAGCTATCTGCCGCACCTCTAGGCCGCCTTACCTGTCATTGCGAGCGCATCGCGGCAATCTTCTAAAAATCTGCTCTACTCCTGCGCACCCTCCATCTACTCCCTATACTCCAGTTCAATCCCCAAATCTCATTTACTAAATTGGCCTTAAAGCCCCTGTTTCCCTCTGCACTGGCTTGTGCATTCATCGGATATTCTTGCGCTTCAAACTATTCTGTCAACCGTGAGACAAAAACCAAGCGAATCCCTTTACGCTCTAGTTCTGGAATTACCTCACGCAAGGCTGTAGCCGTATGCATGCGCGCATGACCAATCACCACGGCGCTGCCGGAACGCAAAGCCAGATTTCCTGCCGTCCGCAGCTTCTGCTTCACCGCATCCACTTCATCTACATTATCCAAAAACAAGTCATTTTCCGCCGCTGGCACGCCGAGCTGTCTCGCTGTTGTTCGCCCTACTGACTGAGAGCTAGTGCGGCTGTCGACAAAAAATAAACCTCGACTATGTAAGAGAGCCAGCACCTGTTTCATAACCCGGCTGTCCGCCGTCGCCAGCGACCCTTGATGATTGTTCACTCCCACCACTCCTGGCAGTGAACGCAATGCCTTTTCCACCGTACTTCGTATTTCGCTATCCGACATACTAGGGCTAATCGTATTATCTTCCGAAGCCGCTGACGCTTGCTGCGGCATCATCGGCAAATGCAATATTGCCTCTTTACCCGATGTTTTTGCAGCCTGTAGCGCTTCCGCCGAATGAGGACGATATGGAAGAATCGCAAAGGTCACCGGGCGTGGTAGCGCCGCAAGCGCCGCTATCGGTCCTGAGGTATAACCAAAATCATCAATGACAATAGCCAAGCGCGCCTTTATTTCACCGCTCGGTTCTGGAATGGCATTTTTCGCATCTCCCACTGCTTTAACCGCCTCTTTGGTCTTTTCCTTTGCCTTTTCTTCCGCCGCCTTTTTCTCTTTATCTTTTTCGCTTCCGCCGATCGCCTCTTGGACGGCTGCCGGCATCAAGGTAGTTAACGCGTTTTTTCCGTCATCCTGCATTCCATACCAAACTGCCGCCCCTAGTGCCAATAACGCCACCACCCACCAAACGATGCGCGGTGACGATTTTTTCTGCTTCCTTGCCATAAACACACTCCTCTAATGTCCTTCGGCTCAAACTTCCACGCAGCCCGCTGGAAGTCCTGCCAGAAAACGTACGAGAATGCACGAAGATTAATTTTTGAACAAGAGTAGAGGGAGTAATCGGAGGGTACGATGAGGGTACGATATATTATTTTTTGAAAGTCAACGTTTTTCAGAGATGTACATCTTCGCTTAGTCCATGGCAGCCATGCTTAGCACGTCGTTGCGAGGAGCGCAACGACGCGGCGCCCTCCAAAAATTGTTTTCTTGGTCTTTCTTTGTAAATTTTTAACTTTATCGAGCCCTCCATCTACTCACTCTACTCCTGTTATAATTTAAATTCTCCTGCGTTCCCTCCCGCGACTCTCGATACTCCTGTTCAATTCCCGTCGCATTTAAAAAGCCTGCGCACTCTAAAAATGCACAGGCTTTCAAGTCTACTTTTATTGTTTTTTGCCGAACCATTTCTGATACAGTTTGTCATACTCGCCATTGGCTTTTAAGGTTTCCAAGGCTTTGTTCACCTTGCCAGCCAGTTCGGTATTTTTCTTAGCCACTGCAATGCCATAGTCTTCAGCATTTTTCAGTTCGGTTGTTGCTAGCTTGGCAAAGGCATCGCCTTTTTTCTCAAACTGCCCCAAATAATATTGATTAACCGGCAAGTCATTTACAACCGCGTCTACACCGCCAGCTTTCAATTCCATAAAGGTTTCCGGCACGCCATTGAATTCACGCACTACCGCACCAGGAATCTTGCGAGCTTCTTCCGCGGAAGTCGTGCCTATCTGCACGGCAATTTTTTTGCCTTCCAAGTCCTTAAAGTTCTTGATTGTCGTATTCTCATTTTTCACCAGAATGCTCAAACCGGATTTGTAATACGGCGCGGAAAATGCAACCTTTTGCTGCCGCTCCGGAGTAATGGACACGCCGGAAGCAATCATATCAATCGTACCGGAGTCCAGCGCTGGAATTAACGCATCAAAGCCCATGCTCTGAATCTCTAGCTCCATGCCCATCTCTTTGGCCAAAGCGCGAGCCAGATCCATATCAAAGCCCACATAGTCTTTGCTTTTTTCATCTTGAAACTCAAACGGCGGAAAGGTCATCTCAGCCCCTACGCGCACAACCTTTTTCCCTGCATTATCCGCCTTCTTCTCGCCGCCACAGCCAGCGATCCCCAAAGCAACCGTAAATAAGGCCAATACCAACCATACCAAAGTCTTTTTCTTCATTAGTACATCTCCTTCGCACTCATCTTCTTGTAAGATACTTTCCATCATAAAGTATTTTATGCAAAGATGCAAAATGCGCAATGTTTCGTAAAAAGAAAGAAAAATAAAAAACCTGCGTCATCCGGCAGGATGCGCAGGTTTTGATAGTACTTTATTGTTTTTTGCCAAACCACTTTTCATAGAGCTTGTCATATTCGCCACTGGCTTTCATTTCATCCAGAGCTTTATCCATTTTCGTTTTCAGTTCCGTACTTTTTTTGTTCATAGCAATGCCGTATTCCTCAGCCTGCAATACATCGCCTACCATTTTCGCATCCTTGTCGCCGCCCTGTTTCAAATAGTAAGCCGTTACGGGCTTGTCGTTGATAACCGCATCCGCACCGCCAGCTTTCAATTCCATAAAAGCTTCTGGAGCATTGTTGAACTCGCGAACTACAGCGTTAGGAATCTTTTTAGCGGCGTCAGCGCCAGTAGTACCAATTTGTACAGCGATACGCTTGCCTTCCAAATCTTTTACGCTTTTAATGGTGTTATTATCGTTTTTCACTGCAACAATCAAACCAGACTGATAATAGGGCTTCGAGAACAATACTTTCTTAGCACGTTCCTCTTTAATCGTCATCCCAGCAACAGTAGCGTCAATATTTCCTGCTTCCAGAGCCGGAATCAAGCCATCAAAGTTCATATTCTGAATCTGCACTTCATAGCCCATTTTCGTACCCAGCGCTTTAATCAGGTCGATGTCAAAACCAACATATTCTTTGCTTTTTTCATCTTGGAACTCAAAAGGTGCAAAACCAGGATCTGTACCTATCTTCAATACCTTTTTCCCCTGCTGCTTGTCGCCGCCGCAACCAGCTAATCCCAATGTCAACATAAACATCGCCAATACCATTACCGAAAGCCATTTTTTCGACATTCTTGTTTCCTCCTAACGTTCTTTCGCATAGATTTGTTTATAATTATGCATCACTACGTATAATTAGTCAACTACTTTTCTTAAATTTTGAAGAAAGAAGAACTCCGAAAACGAAGATTGAACAAGAGTCACGGGAGAATCTGAGGGTACGTAGGAGAAAAACGAAAATGTACAGTAACTCATTCGTGCCCTCCCGCGACTCCGGTTCTCTTGTTCAATTCCGTTCCTAACCCCGTCGAGCCCTCACTCTACTCCCTATACTCTTGTTCAAAAAACCGTGCCACTCCTGCATACCCTCCCGCGACTCCGGTTCTCCTGTTCAATCCTGTTCCTAACTTCGTCGAACCTCCCCCCTGTACCAAAAGTAAAAGCCCCGGCACAAGACCGGGGCGCATTGCTGTTGCTATTAGTAATTATTGTTCCGCATCGAATTGAAGCATTCACGGCAGTAAACCGGACGATCATTGCGCGGCTCGAAGGGCACCTGCGTAGTCACGCCACAGTTAGCGCAAACCACATCGTGCATTTCGCGCTGCGAGCTTGATCCGCCATCGCGAGTCCGGCGACGGGCGTCGCGGCAGGTACGGCAACGCGTCGGTTCATTTTCAAAACCTTTTTCAGCGTAAAACTCCTGTTCACCTGCAGTAAACACAAACTCTGCTCCACAATCCTTACACGTTAATGTCTTGTCTTGAAATTCCATGCACGAGATCCCTCACCTTATTGGTTTCTAAGGAGGTTGCTTAGCCGACCTGGTCTTTGACCCCACACTCGCCTGCAGGAAGTTTCGCTACGAGGATTCCAATCCGCTCACTACTTCCCCTCTCGAGATCTTACGTCCCGGCAGGTCTTACTTCTAAGCCGCACCATGCTCAAAGCTTCGGAAAAATTATACGAGCTCCTTACGTGGATCGTTTCGCCTGCGACTGGCATCGACTTTCAACCACAGACCTAAGCAACATTTCCCGAGGTCATTATAACGCAATTTCCAGAATATTTCAAGGGAATTAAGCAGGTAAATTGTCAGAAATTGTTTGTCAATCTAGAAATTACCCACGCCCACGTTTTCAAGCAAACAAATCCAACAAAAAGCCGGAGGACTGCCGCAAAGCCGCAACCGCCAAACTTCCTGTCTGCCCATAAGACGGCGCAGACTCCAGCGGACTTGGAACCTTCAAGAGTGTAGACGCAGGACTTGCTCCTACCGCTGAAGATACGGCAGTCAGAGCGCCCGCCAAACCGTTCGCCCCTCCCAACAGCCGCTGAACCCTGCCAGAGTCTTTTGCCAGCGCGGTCGTCAGCCGCTTCTCATCCAGAGCCAGTTCGCCAGTCTGCGTATCCCGAGTTATACCAATATTCGCCAGCTCGTTTTTCTGATATCCCTGGAACTTCGAGTCTACGCGAGAAAAAACGCGCTGCCCCGCAGCAGTCACATTCTCCGCTCCAGTAACCGCTGTTTCCAGTCGATTATAGGCCGTAATCATCTCTTTCGTTGCCGCAACAATACCGGCAGGCTCTTTCCCTACCGTTACTGACGCCTTTTCTGTTGTTGCTTTTTGCAAATTCAGCGTCACATTCCCATAATCTAAAGAAATTTGATTGGACGCAGATGTCGCCGCTTTTCCATTCACGCTATACGCAGCATTATCGGCCTGCTGCGTACGGGTTCCCAGCCCCAGCGCCGCAACTGCATTGCCGGAGACATCTCGCAAAGTAAAACTTTGGGCCGCCCCGGTTTCCTTCGACTGCAAATTCAGCCCGGCTTTCGTTCCATCGCTGCTTACCGCAGCGCTTACGTTCAAACCGGCTTCATTAAACGCTTTTGCTGCCTTTTCCAGGACTTTACTGTTGTTCTCTCCGACATTCACAGCGAAAGATATCATCTTTTCCTTACCGCTGCTGTCGGTAACGCCCAACATATAATTGCCGGCAGACAAAGCCCCATAGCCCGTGGCACTCACGCGCGTCCCTGTATTTTGCTGCGCTGCCGCCACCTTGCTAACTTCCACCTCATACGTTGCCGCCTTGGCCGCAGCTTTAGCCTGCCCGGAAACTGCACTGGATGTCGAGGTTACGCTATTTTTAGCAAATACATTTTCTGCGCCTGAAAATTGTCCCACCGCACTTTTCAGTTGTTGATTAGCACTTGAAACTTCTTTTATCTGCGAAGCGTAGCTTTGCTGTTCCGCGCGGTAATTAGCAAACTGCTTCTGCGTCGACTGCTTTAGGGAATTATACTGACTCCCTAGCTTTAGCATATTCGCATCAACCGACTTTGTTGACGAAACAGAATTATACCCTGCGTAGGGCATCAAGTTTCTATATACGCTAAGACTCACATTGGCCACACTAATCACCTCCAAAAAAGAGTATAGCTATCTTATATTATTATACCACCGAAATCCCTAGTTGTCAGCATAATCAGTTTTTACGCAAAACAAAACCGGAGATACAGAGCAAAGCGCTCCTTACCTCCGGGCTAATACGTCCTTATTTTGCTTTCTTCAAAGTTGCCACGTCTGCTTCGGTCTGTAACTGACGCAAGGCCAGGATGTTAATCGACTCACCTTGTGTTGTTTGGATAGCTGCGATACGATTGACCGTTTCCTCAATGCGTTCTACCGCATCCTTACTAGCCGTCTTCAACAACAATCCATCAAAATTCGCATCTAGTTCTTCCGTCCGATGCATCAATGCTTTGACAAGTCCATTGCTCTCACTCATTTGCTCTTCCAGACTACCAAGACGTTCTTCCACCTTACTCATCCGAACTTCTAGACTACCAAGGCGCTCTTCCACACGGTCCAGGCGCGTCTCAATTTTATCCAGGCTCGTCTCAATGCCACCTAATTTTTCCAGCACCAACCGGTGAAATTCTTCGTTCGACATATTGTCCTCCTTTGAACAAACCAAACCGGAAGCAAGCCGCTTCTCCTATAGTATACCACAAGGAAATAAAATCACGCATAGAAATCAGCGGCTCTTCAAAAGTTCCCGCACATCGTAAATCACTACGTCCGCTTTACTGTCTTCCTTTGTTTTCCCCGTCTCCAACAGGCGGATAGTCTTTGCCAGACCTGCATTTTGTCCGGCTTCCACGTCGGATTCCTTATCCCCAAGTAGCATCGACGCGCCAAGATCAAGCTCCATCTCCTCAGCCGCTTTCAAGAGCATTCCTGGCCCCGGCTTACGGCAATCCGACTCCCGCCGATATTCGCCCACGCCTTTTTCCGGATGATAAGGAGAAAAATAAACTCCCTCAATTATAACGCCCTGTGCTGCCAACGTTTGTTTCATCCACTCCGTTAGCTGCCAGAAAGCTTCTTCAGTATAGTAACCGCGCCCAATCCCCGATTGGTTCGTCACAACTACCAATGCATAACCTTCTTGCTGATATTGTCGCATAACCTCAATAATTCCCGGGATAAACGCAAAGTCTTCTATTTTATGTAAATAATGCTTCTCTACATTAATTACACCATCTCGATCCAAAAACAACGCCTTTCGCACACCAACAGCCTCCTCATAATATAGGGCAGGAGACGACAGAGAAGTCGCGGGGTACGTTTCACACAGAGTAACAGAGATGGGGGAAATTGCTTCGTCACTTCGCTCCTCGCAATGACAAGAGGCCTGCTTATCTCTAATAATCAGATTTCAGCTTCCCAAACCATCTTTATTGTTATTGCGAGCGCAGCGCGGCAATCTCTTAATACTCCTATTAAATCCTCGTTCTCCTTCGTACCCGCAAAGAAGCCGTCAGCATCCGCCGACGGCTTCTTTTATTTTTCCGGCGTGATCCCTTTAGCCAGCTTCATAGCCTCCGCCCAGGTATCTCGCATATCGCGCAGTAAATCCAGCACGTCCTGCAACATCGCCTTATCTTTCTTCACATTGCCTTCCATCAAGCGATACTCCATGAACTCATAGAGCTTGTCCCAGTTTTCCGAAAGCTCGATATCCATATTTAACGTCTGCCGAAACTCTCTTAAAATCTCCTGCGTCCGCATGTTCATCTCATGCGCCTTCTCCATCTCTTTCGCCTCAATGGCGGTGATGGAAGCACGCAAAAAACGTATAGCTCCATCATACAACATTAAGGTTAATTGTTCCGATGACGCCGTCATAATCTGTTGGTTGCGGTATGCCGCTGCAGGATTCATCATACTCATGTGCAAAAATGCCTCCTAGTATTCCCGTCCATTGCTAAATCTTCTTATCAATCATCATACCTACATAATCGCGAATTCTCGCGATCATGTCCAAGTACTCTTTTGGGGGGTATTCTTTCAACACTTCCCCTGTTTTCGTGTTCACAAATTTAACCATAACTTCATGGGTCTTTTCATGCACTTCAAACTTCAAATCAGAAGTCAACATTTCCACAAACCGATTCATAGCATACGACATCGTCTTAAGCTCTTCTGCGGTCGGCAAAAAATGCAACGGCTTCATTACAATTTTATCAGCCTTTTGCTCACTGGCACCATCCATTGTTGGTGCGCTTGCCGCTGCTTGAGCGTCGCTTGTTTTTCGCGGCGTCTCCTGCTGTTGCGCACTCCCTTGCTGTACAGTTCCCTGCTGTTGTGTTCCCGCTGAACTGGCCGGTACTACCGTCGCTCCGGCATCCATGCGTGTGAGCGATCCGATCTCCATCTTCCAACCTCCTATCCTTTGCGTTCCACATGAGCGATTACACCAGCCACTCCTTGGTAAGCACTGGCATTCGCATGCTGCTGCTGTACATTTCTCTTAAGCGCATCCACCGCCTGTACCAATAGCTCTTGTTCCTGCAAAACTTGCTGCAAAAGAGTCTGTCCCTCTTCGGTCTCCCGAAAATCATCATTTCCTTGTATCAACAAATTTTGCACTTCTTCTCGCTGTAGCTGTAGCGCCTCCAGTGTCGCCCAATCGGGAACAGAAACAAACTTTCGCATTTCCATAGTCAAAAACGCGTATTCCTGCCACAACTCTCGACTGTTCTTCGTTTTCATAGCTTACTGCGAACTTCCGCCAAATAATTGGCTAAGCCACGAAGACTGACTATTGAGTCTTTGCATCATCGTTTCCAATGCATCAAACTGTTTATAGTATCGTTCTTGCATCGCGCTAATGCGTGAGTTAGTCGTATCAATTCTAGAATCCAATGACTTCATCTCTTTAGCCAAAGAACTCTTAGTATCAGAGGAGCCTGCAGTAACACCCGCTTTATCATTCAGTTGAGTCATCGTACCCTTTAGCGAGTCATACAAACGTTGCGAAATGCCATCTTGCGAGGAAGTTGCTCCATCTGTGCCGAATAGATTCTTGACCACTGTAGGATCTTCCTGCAGCGCTTTGCGTAATTTCGTTTCGTCTAGATATAATTTGCCGCCTTCCGTATACGACCCAGTGGTAATTCCGATAGAGGCCAGGGATGTATAATTTCCGCTAATCCCTGCCACAGGATTCGAAATGCTGTGGCGCATATTGGTAGCCGCTTGGCGCAAAATAGAATCGTTGCTTAATAGGCCAGTTTTAGCGATTTTCTCCCAAGCCGTAATCTCGCTATCGCTCATGGACGACTTTTGCTCATCTGACAACGGCGCATAACTGCGGTTATGCTTCTCGTTAACTTTGTCGTTAATAGCCTTCAATGTCGCATTATAGCTTTCAATAAACGACTTTATATTTTCTACCGTCTTATCTGTATCTGTCGACACCGAAATTGTTACAGGCGTTCCCGCCGTCTTGTTCTTCAGTGTATATGACACACCTGCCAACGTGAAAGAATTATTGCTTTGGTTAATGCTCTGCCCGTCAATCTTCACGTTTGCATCTGTACCAGCGCTGCTTGTTGATAATTTCAGTTTATCCGTAACAAAAGACAGATCGGCGCTGCCTGTAAAATCGACCTTTGCCGCGCTCCCAGTGGTGCTGCTGTAAATATACATCCGGTCCGCTGTTGAATCATAGGTCGCCTGTACGCCGGCACCCGACCGATTTAAAGCAGATGCAAATTCGTTCAAGCTTTGGTTCGTGCTAATAGAAACTGCCTTGCCATTAACTTGAAACGATAACGTCGTATCCGCCGCCAAGGAAAACTGCGAGGCAATGGTAGTTTTGCTGTTTCCAGCAGCAGTAATCGTACTGCTGCTAATAGATGCCGCTCCGGCCGCCAACGCATCTACTTCCACCGTATGCGTGACTGCCGCCGCTCCGCCGCTTGTTGAGGCTGTAACCGCGCTTTCATTACTGGAAGTCACTTTCTGCGGACTCAAATTTTTATCCAACCGAAAATCAAACGCCTTATTGCGAAAATCGCTAACGGTGTTGTAAATGCTGGAATAATCCTCTTTTTTCCACTGCAAGGTGGTTTTCTGCTGATTAAGTTTGTTTAAAGGAGTATTGGCCGCCTTCATTAAATCCTTCACCAGGCTATCTACATCCAGCCCGGAGCCGGACAAACCATATAAACGCATCCTGCGCACCTCCTTAAAATCCTTTTATCCTCTTAGAATAAATATCGGATAGAAATCACATATTCTTAAGAAATTCAAGAAAGATTTAGCAGATATTAAATCCCTGTTCAGCAATTAGACATTACTCACCCAAGTAAATACTTCCAGTGAAGAGCAGTTCCTTTGGAAACAGGCTGGCGAAAGCGAGCCCCTCTCACAACATCTAAATATTTCGGTTCCAGCCCCAATCCTGGTCGAATTGCTCGTACATTCTTTTCTGTAACCGTATCACCCGCTTGAACGTCCTCGACCACATATAAGGAACGACGAAACTGCAGTGACTTTTCTTCTGCCTTGGTTCGTTGATACGATACAGTGCCTAACGCTTGAAATGCACGCCTACATTCATTAACTAATTGTTTCATTTCGTGCGGCTCTAAGGAAAATGCAGCGTCAACTCCGCCTTCGGCCCTAGACAATGTAAAATGCTTCTCAATAACGGTAGCTCCTAATGCAATAGAAGCCACTGCCGCCCCCAACCCCAGCGTATGGTCTGAAAGCCCCACTTCACATTGAAATAGTTCTTTCATATGCGGTATTGTGCGCAAGTTAGAATCTTCGGGCGAAGCCGGGTAACTGCTGGTGCATTTTAGTAAAGTCATCTCAGAACAACCAGCTTTACGAACCGCCTCAACCGCTTCTGACAATTCCGCTACGCTTGCCATGCCCGTAGACATGATGATTGGCTTGCCGGTTCGCGCCACCTTTTCTAAAAGAGGTAAATCAACATTTTCAAAGGATGCAATTTTATAAACCGGCATCTCCAAACTTTCTAAAAAGTCCACCGATGTACTATCAAAAGGAGTGCTAAACCCAATAATCCCTTTTTCCCGGCACCGTTTAAAAATCGGCTCATGCCATTCCCAAGGCGTATAGGCTTCCTGGTATAAATCATATAAAGATCGCCCATACCATAGGCTTTTCGGATCATTAATCCGAAATTCCCTTTCGTTCAGATCCAGCGTCATCGTTTCCGCTGTATAGGTCTGGATCTTCAGCGCGTCTACGCCGGTTTCCGCCGCCGCATCCACAATCGCCAACGCACGCTCTAACGATTGGTTATGGTTCCCAGACATTTCCGCTATAATAAAGGGCATTTTACTCATACAAACCGGCTCCTTCAATTTCGAATTGCTCTCGCATTATTTCTATGAGCTGCCTTTTCATTTCCCGCCAATGACTTTCTAAATATCCAAAACAGAACACATCTAAATACCCCGTTTTTTCTTTGAAAATATGTTCCTTTAAACATCCCTCTTGCAAAAAGCCGAGGCGCTGGTGATAGCGAAAGCTCTTTTCATTATTTTCTAGTACTTCCCCCACCACCTTGTGCATATTCATCCTCTCAAACGCTTCTTGCAATGCTAAAAACCCCATTAACAGCGCGCTTCCTCTTGGTGCGTCCTCTGCACCGAGATAAAACCCCCAACTCAGTCTTTTATGTTCTTGTGAGATAGCCGTAAAATTAACTGCTCCCAACGGAACCTCGTCCCGACAAAACAAAAAATGCTTTCCACAATATCCTTCTTGCTGTGTTCTGTTGAACCAGCGAGTATGCTCTTCTAAAGAAATCTCATGCTCTGTATACATAGCCGAACGTATTCTTGTCTTATTTCTCCAAGCAAGCACCAAGGAAAGATCCTTTTCTTCCATTGACCGCAGCTTCCATCGACTAGCCAACATGATCCCAGTCCTCCATGGTTCGTACTATTTCCGCCATGCTGTGTTTTTCGCTTTGGGGATACAAGGCCTGCATCGTTTCTTTCATCCGCAGCCGTAGCGCCTTATCTTCAATCAATTGGGTTAATAAGGCCTCTAGTCGTTCCAGATTGTCCTGTTGGGCCGTTCCTGCAAGCAAGGTCAATCCATCGTTAGCTGCTTTTTCGGCAATCGTCTTCTGGTTTTCCGCCACAACCACCGTAATACTCGGCACCCCTAGATAGCAGCGTTCCCAAAGCGAAACCCCACCTGCGCCAATCGCAATATCTGCTTCACAAAGAAGTTGCGCCATCTTAGTGGTTTGAATATGCAGCGCAACGTTTTCATTTGCACGACAATATTGCTCGATTTTTTCCCTATTTACACAATATTGTCCAATTACAATGGTTAGTTCCATTTTTCTGCTTTGGGAAAACTCCGACTGACTCCACCACTGCAAAAACGTCCAGGTCATTCCGGCAGGGTCGGTTCCTCCGAAGGAAAGTAAAATACGTTGCACTTTTTCCATTTCACGAGAAACGCTTCTCTGTTTTGCTTGAATAAATTCTCGCCGAAACAACGCGTAACTCGGTCCAAGAAAAGAAATGCAATGGGGAGGAATCAGCGACCCATACCGTGTTTCATCTTGCAAATAGTCATTTTGGTCCAATAAAATATCGCAATCATGCTTACGATTAGCCAAATCGTCAATGACCATAATATGCCGGAATTTCTTTCTCATAGCCACTTCCCAGGCGAAATCCAGTTGGTAATGATCGACGATCAGCCAGTCGCCATGAACAGGGGGGATTTCGTCAACAAGTCCTACTGTATAGCACGGGTACCCTTGGGCTTTAATCATCTTCATCAAATGTCCCGGTTGCTCCCTGCAAGCAAATTGAACTTGCATTCCATGACGCTGCAGCTCTTCTGCCAATGCTAAACAGCGCATTACATGACCTGTCCCCCACTCCACAGAGGCATCCGCCCGGAAGACCACCTTCATAACTTCACTCACCTAATTTTAAATAGCGGCTCTAAGGGAGCACACTCTAATTTTTGCTCCAACGTATTATTTTTCACAGTTTCACCTAACAGCGGAAGCACCTTATCATAAGCTTGAAGAATACACTGCACATCCGTTTTTTGATGCGCATAATTTATGTTATGCGTCCCAAATGTCAAAATACCTTGTTTAAACATCTCCTGCAAAAACAAAGTCTTAATCTGCCACAACGAGTAGCGCTCCGTATCTTTGATGACGAAGAAACTCCAACTCGGATGCCCTGCTACACTACAAAACGATTCGACTTCATGAGATGCAATAAGACTTTTCAAGCCTTCTTGCAGTTCCGAACCGCGTTGTCGAATTGTTTCTACCACAGGCTCTCTTTGCAGTTTTTTCATTGTAGCTAAGGATGCCGCCAATGACAAGGTTTCTCCACCGAAGGTAAAGGAAAAAAAGATTTCTTCCATCAGCTTCATGATATCGGCCCTTCCTGCCACTGCGGAAACAGGATACCCGTTGGCCAAGCCTTTGCCAAATGTCGCTAAATCCGGCTGCAAACCAAACAGTTCCTGCGCGCCTCCATTAGCATAGCGAAAGCCGGTTATCGTCTCGTCTAAGATAAATAATGCTCCATGTTGTTTAGCCAACGTCTGTACTTCCTGGAGAAAGCCCTCTTGCGGTTCGCTGACATTCATGGCCTCCATGATTACTGCCGCAAATTCTCCCGGATGTTGCTTTAAAACCTGCTGCAGGGTTTCGATTTGGTTGTACACAAAAGAATGGGTCAGTTCCTGGGTAGACTTAGGCACGCCTTTGTTTCTGGCAGTAGAGCCTATATACCAATCCTGCCAGCCATGATAGCCACATACCGCGACTCGATCGCGTCCGGTATAGGCTCGCGCCAAGCGAATCGCTCCGGAAGTAGCATCAGAGCCATTTTTGCCAAAGCGAACCATCTCTGCACTAGGAACCATCTTGATGATTTCTTCCGATACTTCCACTTCCAACTTGTGGGGAAGCGAAAAAATCACGCCATCTTCTAATTGTTCCCGAACCGCTTGCGTTACATCCGGATCATTGTAGCCAAGCGTTACCGAGCACAAGCTGCTAATGCAGTCAATATACTCATTTCCATCGACATCCCAAAGCCTGCAGCCTTTCGCCTTTTGCGCATAGTAGGGTGACACGCCAAAAGGATATTGTGTCCTACTTTTGCTAAATGTTTGCGTTCCTAAGGGAATGCTCTTTAAGGCCCGGTTCAACCATTCTTCCGATACTTGATAACGCTTTGACATACTAACCCCTTCTTTTCTTTGATTTCTACTCTTCTTGCAATGATTTTACAAGTCCTTCATTGCGCAAAATTCCTTGATTGATCTGCTGCAGTTCTGGTTTTTCCTTGAGTAATTTCAATACCTCTTGCCAAGAAAAATCATTATCGTATTGCGGATACAGTTCTGTATAAATGGCTTGTATAAAAGAAAAATCCCTTTCCTCATCTACCGTCCAACGCAATCCGGACCAATCTTCGTTTCCCTTAAAACACCCCAGCTTAAACTGTTCCGGATGCGAATAAATATAATAGGTAACATGCTCGCGCTCCGTCGGGCTTGACGCTTTCTCCCAAGCTTGCTGCAAGACTTCCTTAGCCATCACTTCTACGTCCAATCCATCTGGAAAGGTTGGTTCTAGCGTATTGCTTGTATAGGAAAAACTGCCAGCAAGATGCATCTCCACAATTTCCTCGATCACTTGCGGATCTAGCAGCGGGCAGTCTCCCGTTACGCGAACAATATGTTTTGCTTCTGGAAAAAGTTTAGTTGCTTGAAAAAACCGATCCAACACATCCTCTAAGTTACCTCTAAAAATGGTAACTCCTGCAGCGAGTCCGGCTGCAGCCACTGGGTCATCCGAACCGTCGTCGCTTGTAGCTAGCACAATATGATCCAGGCAGCGGGCCCGCTTCAACCTTTCGATTTGATGCACCAGCATAGGCTTGCCGCATAATTCCTTTAACACTTTCCCCGGCAGTCGGCTCGATGACATCCGAGCTTGCAAAATCGCAATAATCATCTTGCGCGTTCCACCTTTTTTTCTTTCCACAAACTCGGGAAAATGATACTTTTATCGATTTCTGGAAATGCATTGTACAAGGCCGTACGGCACGCTGAAAAATCGGACTTCGAATCAAAGGCTTTCAAATTTTCCTGCAATTGCCCCATTGTATCAACGCCAAATACTAAATAATCCGCATCGGTTTCTAAGACAAAACGAAGCGCGGCTTCCGCTAGGCTAAAACCATGTTCTTTCACAATGGCCGAGACGACCTCCAACTGCGCTCTCGTCTGTTCAACCCGCGCCGGCAGGTTAGCCGACTCAATAAAGAATAAGCCTTGCAAAAATGCGCTGCGCAAAAAGACGGTGACGCCCCTTTCTTTTGCTTTTTGCAAGAACCCGCTGCGTTCCATCCGCTGATCCAATATGCTAAAGGGAGCTTGAATGTAATCAATTCCTTCAATCTCCAAGGCGCAAAAAGCATGCTCCACTTCATATACAGATACGCCAACTTGTTTGGTCAACTGTTTTCTTTTGCATTCCAGTAACGCCTCTACCACTTCTGGTCGTGTAATGTATTCCGGCGTATGGAACAAATATCCATCAAGACTGTCCAATTTCATGCGCTGTAAAGAACCTTTAAGTTCTCGTTCGAGTATCCCTTGGATGTCTTTTTCATCACTTTCAACGATATTGGGGCAAAGTTTAGAAATTACTTTGACATTCTTTCGCCCAATTCCATATTCGCCCAATAGTTCTTCTGCCTCTCCATACGCAAAGGCCGTATCGATGCAGTCAATGCCTTGCGCAATAGCCTCGTCCAGCATGGCAAAGCAGTCTTGACGCAACGGCTGCTGTCCCGTCAGGTTTCCAATTCCATAGGGCATGCCAAACTGTACTGTTCCCAGACACAGTTTCATCCTTGTAATGCCTCCTTTACCGCTGCAATAACAAAGTCTTGCTCTTGTGTAGTCAGTCCGTAATACATAGGCAAGCTAATCGCTCTTGCATAGTAAGCCTCCGCCTGCGGAAAATCCCCAGCGTTATGGCCAAGCTGACGATAGTAAGGCTGCGTATGCACTGGAATGTAGTGTACATTGACGCCAATTTCACTTTCACGCAGTCGCTGAAAAACAGCGGCTCTCTTCGAAGCGGGAACTTGAATTACATATAAATGCCAGGCTGAGTCTCCATAACTTTCTTGTTGGGGAATTACGATCTCATCGATTTTTGAAAACGCTTGGTTATACCGCGCGGCAACAACACGACGTTTTTCAATAAACTGATCGATTCGCTGCATTTGGCTGGCTCCTAATGCAGCCTGAAGATCGGTCATGCGATAATTATAGCCGAGCTCAATTTGCTGATAATACCATGGACCATGAGCCGCTTCTGTCATCATTCCAGCGTCACGTGTAATCCCATGACTGCGTAGCCGAAGCAGGTTTTGGTATAAATCTTCCCGATTCGTTAAAATCATGCCGCCTTCGCCAGTCGTAACAATTTTCACGGGATGAAAGCTAAATACGGTCATGTCCGAGTACCGGCAATTGCCTATTTTTCCACCCTGGTATTCCCCACCAATCGCATGGGAAGCGTCTTCAATGATGGTCTTTACGCCATATTGCCGGCACAGCTTGTAAATCGGCTCCATATCGCAGGATTGCCCCGAAAAATGCACCGGAATGATACACTCCGGAACGGTTCCCTGCTTCAGCTTCTCTTCCAGCTTCCTGACGGAAAGGTTATATGTATGGCTGTCTATATCTACAAAATCAACCGATGCACCACAATAACGGCCGCAATTGGCAGAAGCCACAAAGGTGTTCGGACTTGTCCATAGCTGATCCCCTTCTTGCAAACTCGCTGCCAAACAAGCGATATGCAAGGCAGCGGTAGCATTACTTACTGCTACCGCATACGTAGTGCCGCAGTAGGTTGCTACCGAACGCTCAAATTCTTCTATAGAAGGCCCCTGAGTTAGCCAGTCTGATTCCAACACCTTCACTACGGCTTGAATATCTTCTTGCGCAATGTCTTGATGCCCATAAGGTATAAACCTCTTGGTCACGTCAGATCATCTCCTTTACCTCATTTACCGTCAGAAAATGCGGGTTGGTCCCTGAATTATACTCATGTCCCTGCACTACAGGCCGACCTTTTTCGCCCAACGGATTCTCTGTGTAATCCACGGGGGTCTGAAACGTAATGGTCGGACGGATAACAAAATGGTCTGCAAATTCCAGCGTCAAGTGCGAATCATCTGCAGGGCACATGGTTTCATGCAATTTTTCCCCAGGCCGGATGCCAACAATTTTATGCGGCAATTCCGGCGCCAAGGCCGACGCCAAGTCTACAATGCGGCTCGAAGGGATTTTAGGTACAAATAATTCCCCTCCCTGCATGCGCTGAAAGGCCTTTAGCACAAAATCGACGCCCTGAGGCAAAGTAATCCAAAAGCGAGTCATTTGTTCGTCAGTAATCGGCAACTCGTTGGCGCCTTCGGCGACAAGTTTTTTGAAAAAAGGAACCACTGAACCGCGCGACCCCACCACATTTCCATAGCGAACAACACTAAAGCGCGTTTGATGGTCTCCAACGATATTATTAGCTGCAACAAACAATTTATCCGAAACCAATTTAGTTGCGCCATACAAGTTAACCGGATTCGCCGCCTTATCCGTAGATAAAGCAACCACTTTCTTTACTTCGTTTTCAATGGCTGCATCTATGACGTTTTTAGCTCCATCTACATTGGTCTTGATGCATTCCATCGGGTTGTATTCCGCCGCCGGGACCTGTTTCAGCGCCGCTGCATGCACGACATAGTCCACGCCGCGCATAGCTTGCTTCAAGCGGCTCCCGTCACGCACATCGCCAATGAAATAACGCATGCATTCTTGATTGAACACTTGCTGCATTTCAAACTGCTTTAGCTCGTCTCGCGAGTATACAATAATCTTTTTCGGACTATATTGTTCTAAAATAGTTTTAATAAACTGCTTTCCAAAAGAGCCTGTGCCGCCTGTAACTAATACTATTTTCCCGCTAAACATTACATAACCACCTTGTCCTTTTAAGGTATTTACGCTTTACGTATGGATGCAAGTGCAAACCCATGATTTATACTATACGGGTCACGCGCCAAATCATATATCATCCCCCATTGCTCAGGAATCATATTGGTAATTATAGAATCTGACGTAAGCATCTCTTCATATTCAATTTGGCATTCGCCAAAAAAATTCTTCAAATTTTCTTCATCCACGCCCATTGCTTTAATTCTCATTTGCGTGTTGATATCGGTTGTATCCCATCCGGACTTACTATAGTTATATGTCAAAATAACGCCTTCGCTCTTAAGAACACGCAACAGTTCCATCCCTATTGCTTTTTGCAATTCCGGGTCCAAAATATGCTGTAAAACGCCTATCAAAATAACCAAATCAAAAGAACCATCTGCATATGGCAATTTATCTGCCATCGCCTTTTCAAAGTGAATCCCTGGCGCTGACAAACTACGTGCTAATTCAATAATATCTTGATTGATATCAACGCCACATAGTTTTGAGGGATCCGCGCCCCAGTCTACTAGCTTACGCAGCCATCTTCCCTCGCCGCAGCCCACATCTAGAACATCAATTTGGTTTAAATGCCCTTTGTGATTAGCCAATAATTTTTCAACTAACTTGTATTCTAGGACTTGATCTTTAAAAAGCCCTGTTAACGATATCGTTGTTCGCTTTCGTCCAGCTTCACCATATTTGGAGTAAGTATAAAACTCATCAGCCCATGCTTCCAAACGACGATTCTCTGTATTTTGTGAGAAGTATGCTTCAGCCATTTTGGCTTTTTCAGTCATTTTTTCTTTTTCCGTAATCTCCCCGGCATATTGATAACATTTCACTGCATCATCATATTTTTGTTCTTGAAAAAAACTATCCCCCAGCATATCCCATATTGCAAAATTTTTAGGTTCATGTTGAATAAACTGCAGTCCCAAATGGATTACTTCGCCATATAACGCTAACTTGTATTTTATGGAAATGATATTATACAAATTATCCAAGGTAGGTTCTATTTCCATCACTTGAAGAGCATAGCTTTCCGCTTCGGAAAATTTTCCCAACTGACTACAACATTGCGTCAATGCAAGCAAAATTTCACTATTTTTTTTATCTTCAACAACGCTTTGCACCAAGATTTCGTAGGCTTTCTGGTAATTTTTTTCTATAAAAAATTCTTTCCAGTGATTCATTGCGCCCACCCCTTTGCATTTGCCAGTTCTTCAATGGTTTCCTTCATATGCTTAATGAGTTGATCAATTCCAAAAACAACACTTGTCGCCAGTTCTTTTTGAATATCCATGTTTTCAATAATGTTTTTATAATTCAAGTTTTCTTCGATACGATATAAGCGATAAAAAGAATGAATAATCATTGGTTGCACGGTATGAAAAAGCAAATTATTCTTATATAACGCCTCAAGAAAAGCATCTGATTTCTTTAGTTTTTTGTATTCTTGCATCAACTGCGCTTCTGTCATACTTCCATCTATTTTCATTCCCTCGATCGTTTTTAAAACATTCTCAGCCAGCTTCTTGGTCTGCTTCAGTTCTTTAACCGCTTTCACGAGCTTTTCTTTAATTTGCTTCGGCTGCAAAGAATATGTAGCCGTTTCATCAATAATTTTTCGGATCGGAATTTCCTCTTTGCAATACAAGTTTATCGCTTCTTGCAAAGGAAGCTGCAAGGCGCCCTTGATCTTTGCGCCGCCTTCAGTAGAGTTAATGATCTTAATTTGTCCTTTATAATGCAAAATATACATTTCAAACCATTTTTTAAAGTTTAACCAAACCTGATTTGAAATCACTTCCCCCCCATAATACCCCTCTGTTTTCCCGCTTGGCTCCAGCATTGGATCTTTTTGCCAATTTATACCAATTTCGTCATATACAGTACCAGACGCATGATCGCGCGCCCCTTCGCCATACGCTAAGTCTTGACCCATTAAGATGATTGGATTAGCGCCACTATGTATTGCAAACCCAAAAGCCAAATGAGCTGTTGAATCTCCAACCATCATATTGGCATCCTGTCCCAGCTCTAACATTTCATTCCACCAAAAAAACTCGCGCACTCCTTCGCGCATCGGAATAATATAATTTCCTTTGTACTCCTCAAAAATCTTGGGCTCTATCAGCGGCGGCGCAATCAACGTAACCTCCGGAGGAATTACTTTTCCTTTATAGCTATACTCATACGCTTGAACAATACGCTCCATTGTTGTTACAAAATGCGGTACAATTTTTTCGTCCAAAAGGCGTTCCAAAATAGTTTCCGTTGCAATAATAATAGCTTTGTCTTTCACTTGATGCAATAATGTTAAGTTTTTCTCCAACGAAGGTCCAGCAGAGACTATAATACATGGTATATTCTCAAACTTTCCTTTTAACAGCCTCACATCTTTAGAGCGGGGCAGATATTTCAGGTTTCGCATCACCTGAGAGCTTCCCTGCAAGCAGTCTTCAATACTATTACCAGCACCCCAGCGACAAGAAGAAGCCACTAATGCTAACGAATCTAACACTTCTTTAAATTCATTCTTGGCAAAGTTTCGATAATAATGCGTAGCGTAAACTTTTATGTTTCCAAGCAATAGTAAAAGCCAACTTTGAAAGCTTACATTCAATTGATACATAAGATCTTCGCCTGAGCATGCCAACAACGCAATATTAGGGTTCAAAAACACGCGCATATCTTTTTTCGACAATGCATTCATCACAAATGAAGGATTAGGTTCGCAAACAAACATGAACGAATTCACATGCATTTTTCCATATAGGCTCTCAATCTCGCGAATGGAGTTTAAGCCAACAACAACAATAATCTCACGTCTCTTGGGATTCGGTAAATCTTGTGTACTATCTAAAACATCCTGTACAGGATAGGATTTTTCTCCCTCATGATCAAAAAACCATTCAATATTTTTTTCGCGTGCTACAAACTGCAATCGCTTCAATTCATCTTCATTAGGTTCACTGATGTAATTCTTCTGAGCACCTACAATCAGAGAATTATATTCAAAAATGTCCATCTTCATCCACCTTCGTTGCATTTTTTCTCTTTACTGTCATTACAGCAGCGTCCTGAATCCAATGCAAGACTTGACATCTAAAACTTATGAAAATCGCCCCCGCACCAATTTGGAGGGAGGCGATTTTCATTAATTAGTTAAGCTGTTAAGAAGGAACTTTAGAGTTTATTGCAGCAATTTAAGAACGTTCTGCGGCTGCTGATTGGCCTGCGCCAACATGGAAGTCGCAGCCTGTTGCAGAATGCTGGTCTTCTGGTAGTTCATCATTTCCTTCGCCATATCTACATCGCGAATGCGGGATTCGGCGGAAGAAATATTTTCGCTAGCCGTCGACAGGTTGTTGATGGTGTGTTCCAGACGGTTTTGCACAGCGCCCATTTTCGAGCGTTCGCTCGACACTTTTTGAATGGCGGCATCAATACGGGTAATGGAAGCTTCCGCTCCAAACTGAGAGCTTACGTTCATATAGGTGGCGCCGGATTTAATACCCAACGAAGTTGCCTGCATATCGCCAATACCCACGGTAATTTCCTGCGCAGTGTTCGCCCCTACCTGCAAATGCAAGGCATTGTCAGTTGTAACGGCAGCCTCAGCGCCAGTCAAGCTAAACGTAAGGGTATCGCCGGCCTGCATATCAGCCATGTCAAAGGTACCAATAACAGTACCATTACTCAACGAAATAGTTCCTAAAGATCCAGCGCACAAAGTGATATTATTTAGCGCAGAGGAAGCAGAGAACGTAATTGTAACAGAACCAGAAGTTGCAGGGTCTTTAGTAGTCAAACGAATACGTACGGTATCGCTTAACGATGATCCTAAGCCACCCAATACAGAACCCAACGTCAATGCAGCACTTACTGCTGCATTCGAGGAAACCAAATTGTACGTAGCAACAACCGAACCCGCAACGCCCTTCAAATCGCCTTTCAGCAACGCCTTGGTATTGAATTCCGTAGTGTTAGCAATACGGTCAATTTCATCGGTCAGCTGATTGATTTCCTTTTGGATCTCGTTACGATCCGAATCGGTATTGGTATCATTGGAAGACTGCACAGCCAGTTCGCGCATACGCTGCAGAATGCTGTGAGTTTCCGTCAGAGCGCCTTCAGCCGTCTGAATCAAGGAAATGCCGTTTTGCGCATTGCTGGTGCCTTGGTCCAAGCCGCGGATCTGACCGCGCATTTTTTCGGAAATCGCCAAGCCGGAAGCGTCATCAGCAGCACGGTTAATGCGCAGACCGGAAGACAGTTTTTCCAAAGATTTGGACGCAGCAGCGTTGTTGGAAGACAATTTGTTGTAGGTGTTCATCGCCATCATATTGTGGTTGATAATCATTTTGTTTTTCCTCCTTGAATTTTCAATTAGGGCATCCTTGCCCTTTATTGTGGGCAGAAGCTTTCACCGTCGGCCGCCGGCTGAGCTCCGTGTTCCCGGTTTCAATAGGTATATCGCAAGGATGCAAAATAGACTTAAGAGTTTTTTTGCGAAAAAGAGAATTTTTTTATGGGAACAAGAATTTGAACAAGAGAATCGGAGTCACGAGAGGGTTCGCAGGAGAAGATATATTTCACATAGAGAAACCGAGAGATGCTAAAGAGAGATTCGATTTAATTATTACCTCTGGCTTTTCTCTGATCCTCTGTGTAAAGGTTTTTGCCCCTCTACTTCGTTTGCTGCTGGGGCAGGCCCAGCGGGAAAAGGCGGTGCTTGGTGCTATAAGGGCTGCGATTCAAAATAATTTGCATGCCCTTTTGCTCTTTCCAATTCACTACGATCGGGGCTACGAGATTGACGGTCATCTGATCAATTTTTTCCGGTACCGCCACCACGCCGTAGACAGCTGCTGTTTCTTCAGCGTCAGTTAAGCCTAGCTGCGCTGCGTCTTCATCGTTCAAATCCAGGGAGTAGTGTTTGAAAAACAAAAACGGATCTGCCAAAAGTAATGTCAAATCAGGATCTTGCACTGACTGCATATACGCGAAAGGACTATTATCTTCGTCCACCGTGTAAGGGAGAAATGCAAACTGTTTTTGATCTTCAAAACCCGGGAGTCCTTCCGGAAACCGAACTACCAATTCTTCCGATACCTCAAATTCACCAAAACGAGTCGACTTGATTTGCATATACTTCACCCCTTTCTAAAATTACCATTGTTTTAATTTCGACAAAAAAAAAGAAAAACCTCTTGTTTTGATGAGATTTTTCCGAAAATTTACATTTGGTTTTCATAGCAGCAGGATTGAACAGGAGAACCGGAGTCACCGGAGGGTACGAAAGAGGGTTGCGATTACAGAGAGGATTAGAGAAAATGCCAGAGGCACCAGAGAGAGCATGCAAAAATTTTGCATGCTCTCTCTGGTAAAGCTAACTTTATAAAAGGATGGTCTATTTGTTCCCCTTGGGCAGTTGGCTCAAATCGATCTCCCCGGCTGGCAAGGGAGATTGTTTATTTTCCGCGACAATGGCGTCATAGATTTCGCCGCGATAAATGCGGATGTCTTTAGGAGCGTCAATCGCAAGGCGCACGTTATCGCCTTTGACATCGGCTACAGTCACTATAATATCGTTGTCAATGATGATGCGGCTGCCCACTTTGCGGGTCAATACAAGCATGTTATTGTCCTCCTTCTTGGGCCATGTAAAGGCGCTGGCGCAAGGAATAAGAGGTGTCGGTCAGCACTACCTGGCGGCCCAAGCGAGCAAAGCGGTTAATAATAATGGGCGCGCTCAGATTGGCTGTCATATCCTGCATTTTCCCCTGGGGTACGTTCACGATGCACAGGGCAATGGGCGGCTGTTCCGCAGACAGTCCCAATTGAGCCACAAGCTTGTCGTCGATTTCAAAGTGATATTCCGCAAAAAAAGCAAAAGGGTCCACCAGTAAAAAAGTAAGGTTAGGATCCTGCGTGGATTGCAGGAAGAAAAAAGGACTTTCTTCGCCCTGTGGTAACAGTGCAAAATGATATTCTTCCGGAAAACCTGGCAATCCTTGAGAAAAATGAATCACGTCATTTTCTGCTACGTCCAGTTCGCCAAAACGAGTTGATTGAATTTTCATGAAAATCCCCCTTGTACTCTTTGACTTGTATAACTAAAGATAACAAAATACATACTCTTTCGCAAGATAGATTGCCGCGTTTCGCCCACCGCGCTATTAAAAACAAGCCCCCGGAACAAACCGGAGGCTTCCACTATTTCACAAGCTTTAGAAGTTCTATTTCTCCATCTTGAGCTGCTACTCTATGACTCAAAATATCAATTTTCTTTTCCATTCGCGCTAAAACAATTTTAATTTCCTCTACGGCTGCGACCGTTGCAGTTTTAGTAAGTAGCCCATCAAATTTTGCATCCAATTCGTCAGTTCGATGAATAAGAGCTTGAACAAATCCATTCGTTTCTTTCAGCTGCGTTTCGATTCCGCCTACGCGTGTTTCCATTTTCTCCAGATTTTCCAGTTTCTGAAGAACCAGCGTTTGGAATTCTTCATTTGTCATAAGTCATGCCCCCTAATACTATAAGTATAGCATTATAGCACTCTGCAAACAACAAAGCTACCCTCTGCCTTCAAACTTGCGCGCCTTGGTTTTCTGCCCTTCTGGAGCGTAGTTGATTTCCGTCGTCACCTGACTAAGAAGATTAATCTGGTACTGCACGAATTGAGATGCCTGCTCCAAAAAGCGGCCATTCATCGCATTGAGTTCCTGCAACTCTTTAAGTATCGGCGAAACTTGACGCGCCCATTCTTTAATACGGTCTTGAATAAAATAAGCCGGCGCCAACAAAACAAGCTGGAACAGCGGGAACAAAACATCGCCTTTTCCATGTTGTTTGGCTAACGCCCGGCTGACTCTCTGCTTTTTTTGCTCCAGCATCCCGGCCTGCAAAAGCAATTCTTCTTCGCGTTTCACAACAGCTTCCAACTCCGCTGGCACCGGTTTGGAAAGCAGAAGCTGCTTTTTCCCCTCACCGCATTGCAGCAAGGCTTGGTATATCTGCAGCAGTTCCTCTAGAATCTGCTGCAACTCGTCCCAAAGCTCCATAGGCGCACCCTACCTCTCAGTCTGCTCCCGCCAGCAGATTCTTTGCCACTGCAGCGGCGTCCACACGGTACTCGCCTCTTTCCACTTGCGCCGAGAGGCGCTGTACCACCTCGGGTCGAACCTCTGGCGTCTGCTGCAGCTTTGCCAGCATACCGGCAAACTCTTGGGCCTTGGGCGATAAAACAACCGAATCTGACGGTTTCGCCGCAGCTGCCACCCCCGTTTTCATCGTTCGATTGACTTTGGTCTGTTCTCCATATAGCTTCAGGATGCCGTGAAATTGGCTTCCAGATACATTCATCATCAACACTCCTCTTTCCCCACTAGCAAGCCGGCCAAATCTTGCTCATTTATTCTATCGAAAAAAAAACCAGGGACATTAATCCCTGGTACAAAAAAATCTTAATTTTTTCGGTCACTGGTATACATGCGACGTTTTTCCCGGATCGACTCTTCCAAAGACTTTCCTTGGACGGCAGACTCGCCTTCCAGACTTCGCAGACATGGCGCACAAACCCGTCCTTCCGTAATCGTCGTGCCACACATCTCACAGGAATATTCCACCGTAAAGTCACCAAACAGCCGCCCTTGCTTCAACATGCGATTAATCGTCTTTTCCCGCACGCCTGTAGCCTGCTGAATTTGGTGCACGCCTGCCCTATTTACTTTTCGCAGGTATTCGGCAATCTTCTTTTCTTCTTCATCTACCCGGTCTAAGCAGTCTCTGCAAAGTTTCTGCGGATTTTCCATGTACAGCTTTCCACATTCCGAGCAATTTCCTAAGCCCATACGGATCCCCTCTCTATCTGCGCTATGCTATAATAGATAAGTATACTACAGTTCTAGTGTACCATGAAATAACCCGCCTGGCAAAATGACCGTATTGTTTTTTGAAAAATAGGACATTTGATTTATTTTCCCGGAAGTGGTATATTTTTTATCTGTGCCGGCAGGATTCTGCCATTCAACAGCCAAACTTCCATAGAGTGGGATTTCTTCTTTGAAGAAATTTTTTCCTATTATGCCTTTACATTTGGCTGACACCAAGCACGCTAGAAAGGTTGCTTATGGACAGTATGCTTACATTATTGCATGATCCCGGCATGTACCCCGGTGATCCAGAGACAAACCGGCAGACCTTGGATTTTTTCCTGCGTCTCATTGAAATGAAAAACAGCAAATTATACCAACACTGTTACCAAGTGGCTAATTACGCTATGAGTATTGCCGCCAAGCTGGGCTTGCCCCGCGAAGAGCTGGAACGCATCCGCGTAGCCGCTTTGCTGCATGATATTGGTCAACTGACTGTACCGAACGCAGTTATCACCAAAATGCCCTATGTGACGCCGCGGGAGGCTACTACTTACAAAAGTCACTGCAATGCTGGCAGCTATATGCTGGAAAATATACCTTGCTTCCAAGAAATCATTCCCTACATACGGTACCATCATGAACGCTGGGATGGCAAAGGCTACCCCAAGCGTCTCAAAGGGGTTAATATCCCCTTAGGCGCGCGCATTCTGGCCGTAGCAAACCATTATGATCGTTTTATCAACCCCTGCACGCAGAATTGGGTTAAAACCAAGTCTGAAGCGGTGCAGGAGCTTTTAAGCTTGTCCGGCATGGCCTTTGACCCCGAAGTCGTGAAGGCCTTCGTTCACGCTTTAGGCCGCGACGCAGAACAAGCGGCGACGGTGTACCGGAGGATCTAATATTTTATTAACAGGAGTAGAGGGAGTAAAAGGAGGGTACGAAAGAACCCTTTTCAAATCCCTCCGCCGCTGTGGCGGCACCTCCCTTTAGCAAGGGAGGCAAGAGTTAAACCCCTGCTTACCAATACGCTTAATGAATCCCCTAACAGCCTTTGTGCCTTAGGGGATTTTTATTTTGGAGAAAGATATGATTTCACACAGAGAAAGGCCAAAGAAATGCCGAAAAAATCCAGATAAATATATAAATCCTAAGACACGGGGAAATTGCCGCGCTGCGCTCGCAATGACAATAACCGCAAGCCCTCCCTCTAAACAGTAGACTTCGATTGCCATGCCATCCATGGCTATTTTCAGTGGAGACCGGATGCCATGCCGTCCATGGCGCATCCGGCATTAGGAACTTCACGTTCCGTCAGGTGCTTCCGGCACCGTCGTACTCCTGTTCAAAAAACCTCACCCTCCTGCATGCCCTTCCGTGACTCTGGTTCTCTTGTTCAATCCTGCTTTTCTCCCTTAATATACAAGCCTTTTCTTTAATATTCTCTTTCAATCGCAGTATTTCTAAAGAATTGATTTTGTAGATTTTTTGGATAGACAGGCTATGCTGGTAGTGAAGTGGTTTTTGCGTATAGGAAACAAACCGCGTTCATTTTCCTGTGAATTGACCATCGGGATTCCACATCAACTCCAGGTGGCAACTCTCCCATGTCTTGTGGCATCTAGTGCCAAATTCCTTCGTTCTGCCTATCCCAAAGATGGAACGTCAATCATGCTCTGTTGCTGGGTCTAAGCCCTGATGAAAAGAATCGCATTGACTGCCCCGGCTCTACATTTTCAAAGTGCTGCAATAGATGATACGATTAAAACAAAAGGTGTTCATTCCGAGAATTCCTTATCCGCTGCGGTCTTCGGAGAAGGGACCTATTGAAAAGCCTGACTTGTCTCCGGCGCTATGCCGCCATCATCGACGCAGGCATATCCTGGACTAGCTTACTAGCATCATAGCGACAACCCTTACGTAGTAACGTATAAATAACTCGGATCAATTTACCACACAAAGCGATCACAGACTGCATTTTGGTCAAAGGGTTTTGCTTGCGTGTAATGTTGCGCTGGTGCATCGCGCGAAACTCAGCGTTATTCGCCAGCATGGGAATCATCACGCGAAATAAAGCTTCCCTCAACCGCTTTCGGCCTCGCTTACTAATGGTAGTTTGCCCCTTGTGTTTACCTGAGCTATTTTCCCTTAAACTAAGTCCAGCTAAGCTTATAATCTGCCTCGGGCTTGAAAAACGTTGAATCGTTCCAATTTCGCTGATAATCACGGCCGTGCTCAACTTTCCGATCCCCTTCACATCTAAGAGCGTATCGGAATGCGGAACAGTAAGAACTAATTCCGATAAAAGAGCTTCGATCTGCTCTAGTTGAGAAGCGGCCATTTCATACTGCAGAAGCAAATTCTGCAAAACGAATTCAGCCGTTTTACTTCCGGAAATCCTTCCGATAGAGGTTTGGGCCGCTTGGAATAATTGTTGTGCTTTCAGAGTGTGATTTCGCTTAACATGTTGCTGCCAGAGCGCTATAAGCCCTTCAGGGCCGGCGTGCACTACTTGAGCAGGAGTTGGAAACTGTTTCAAGGTTGCAAATGCGGTTTTTCCTTTCCAACTCTTAAAAACCTTTGTGAATTCTGGAAAGCGAATATCCAACCAGCGAATGACCTGGTTGCCGAGGGTTGTCATTTGTTCCACCAATCGCTCGCGCTCTAAGACCGCTTCGCGCAGTTCCTGGTAGCACTCTGAAGGAATGTATACGTCTCGATAGCGCCCGTCTTTTACGAGCATGGCGATGGTTTTAGGGTCCTTGAAGTCGGTTTTGGTCTGCTTGTTGTCATCGAGCTCTCGGGCGCATTTGACATGATATGGATTCACGATGCCTAGTTTGTACCCTTGCTTTTCTAGAAAGTCTCCCAGGGTAAACCAATAGTGCCCGGTGGGCTCGAAGCCTACGATGACATCGGTTTTTTCTTTTTGCTGCATTGTCGATTGCATCCATGTTCGTAAGGCGTTATAGCCTTCGGCGCTATTGCTAAATCGTAGTAGCTTGGCCAGCTCAAGGCCGCGGGGCTGTCAAAGGCACGAGCATAATGTGTTTCTTTACCAATATCAATGCCAACAACTAGCGTTTCATTTTTGATTTGCAAAATCTTTTCATTTTGTGTACGCTTCATAGTGAGACGCCTCCCAATACATTTACTTGTGCCTTTCTTGCCGGATCAGCACACATGTTTATTGTATTGCCGGGCGTCTCTTTTTTCAAAGTCCATTTTTAGGTATTACAGGAATGCTCTGTTACCTCTGGCATTTTCTCTGATCCTCTGTGTAAACGTCCTTCTCCCTTAGCATTGCAAAAGCCGCAAGGAAACGTAAGTTTCCCTGCGGCTTTTATCATGCTTTGGCTTATTTGAGGTTATAGAACACACTTTTACCGTTGTAGCGAGCTACGTCGCACAGACGGTCTTCGATGCGGAGCAATTGGTTGTATTTAGCTACGCGGTCCGTACGGGCCGGAGCGCCGGTTTTAATCTGGCCAGCGTTAACAGCTACGGCGATGTCAGCAATAGTAGCGTCTTCGGTTTCACCGCTGCGGTGAGAGATGACGCAGGTATAGCCGGCGCGTTTCGCCATTTCGATGGTGCTGAAGGTTTCCGTCAGCGTACCAATCTGGTTCACTTTGATCAAAATGGAGTTGGCAGTACCAGTGGCAATGCCCTGGCTCAAACGCTCTACGTTGGTTACGAAGAGATCGTCGCCAACAAGCTGCACTTTGTCGCCCAGACGCTCGGTGAGGAGTTTCCAGCCGTCCCAGTCGTCTTCAGCCAGGCCGTCTTCCAAGGAAATGATAGGATATTTTTCAGCCAGTTTCGCATAGTATTCAACCATTTCGGCGGACGTTTTAACCACGCCTTCGCCTTCCAGATGGTATTTGCCGTCTTTGTAGAGCTCGGAAGCAGCGGCGTCAATGGCGATCATTACCTGCTCGCCTGCTTTGTAGCCAGCGCCGGCAATGGCTTCCAAAATGACTTCAATAGCTTCTTCGTTAGAAGCCAGGTTCGGCGCAAAGCCGCCTTCGTCGCCAATGGCGCTGTTCAGGCCGCGCTTTTTGAGTACGCCTTTGAGGCCATGGTAGATTTCCGCGCACATACGCAGAGCTTCAGCAAAGCTGGCAGCTCCAACAGGCATAACCATGAATTCCTGGATGTCTACGTTGTTGTCTGCATGAGCGCCGCCGTTAAGGATGTTCATCATCGGCACCGGCAGTTCACGGGCGCTGAAGCCGCCTAGGTACTGGTACAAAGGCATATCCAAGGCTTCCGCAGCTGCTTTGGCTACAGCCATGGAGACGCCCAAGATAGCATTGGCCCCCAGCTTGCCTTTGTTCGGCGTGCCGTCAAGCTCAATCATGGCTTCGTCGATAGCAATCTGTTCCAATGCATCCATGCCTACGATCTGGGGAGCAATGATGTCGTTGACGTTTTTCACAGCCGTCAGTACGCCTTTGCCCAAGTAGCGGCCTTTGTCGCCGTCACGCAGTTCTACGGCTTCGTACATGCCTGTAGAAGCGCCGGAAGGAACCGCAGCGCGGCCAATAACGCCGCTGTCCAGGGTTACTTCCACTTCTACCGTCGGGTTGCCACGGGAATCAAGAATCTCGCGAGCGTATACGTCTAAAATTGTTGTCATGCAAATATCCTCCTTATATATAGAAACATTATTTTTGCAGCAAGCTTTTTCCGGTCATTTCCTCAGGCTGCGGCAAGCCTGCCAGCGCCAAAATGGTCGGCGCCAAATCGCACAGACTTCCTGCCTGCAAGGATTGTCCCTTGTGGGCTTCAGACACCAGGATCAGCGGCACTTCATTGGTAGTATGCGCCGTATAAGCCCCGCCTGTCTGCGGGTCCACCATCTGCTCTGCGTTGCCGTGGTCGGCTGTCACCAAGGTGACGCCGCCCCGCTCCCTCATAGCAGCCGTAATGCGGCCCATGCAGACGTCCACTGTCTCTACCGCCTTAATGGCGGCGTCCAGCTTGCCTGTGTGTCCTACCATGTCGCCATTAGCGTAATTAAGAATGATCAGATCATACTTGGCGGCTTTAATTTCCGCTACCAGACGATCCGTCACTTCTACCGCGCTCATTTCCGGCTGCAAGTCATACGTAGCCACTTTGGGCGAAGGCACAAGAATGCGCTCTTCTCCTGCAAAAGGCTTTTCTTCGCCGCCGGAAAAGAAGAAGGTCACATGGGCGTATTTTTCCGTTTCCGCAATGCGCAGTTGACGGCAGCCGTGTTCGCTGAACACTTCGCCCAAGGTCTGCTTCAGATACTGCGGTTTGTACGCCACAGGCACAGCCAAAGACTCTTCATACTGGGTCAGCGTGGCAAAGGCTACTTCGCCAGCGCCGCAGACGCGCTTGAAGCCGTCAAAGTCCGGATCCACAAATACCCGAGTCAACTGGCGCGCCCGGTCAGGACGGAAGTTGAAGAAAATAGCGCCGTCGCCTGCTTGAATGCCGCAGTCGCCGCAACCAGCAATAGCCGTAGGCTGTACAAATTCGTCCGTCTCGCCGCGCTCGTAAGCTCGTTCAATTGCTTCTTTAACGCTTGGAGCCGCCAAACCGTCACGGCAAGTCATCGTCCGATAGGCTTTTTCTACCCGTTCCCAGCGTTTGTCACGGTCCATAGCGTAATAGCGGCCGGAAATGGTCGAAATGCAGCCCACGCCGTACTCCTGCATTTTAGCCGCCAGACCGTCCAAGTATTGCGGCGCACTGGACGGGGGCACATCGCGCCCGTCCAAGAAGGCGTGGACATAGACTTTCTCTATGCCGCGCTCCTTAGCCATCCGCAGCAGCGCATACACATGGCTTTCATGACTATGCACGCCGCCGTCGGAGAGAAGTCCCATCAAGTGTAGTGAAGTTCCTTTAGCCGCCACCTGATCCATCACCTGGCACAATACAGGGTTTTTGAAAAACTCTCCGTCCCGAATGGCTTTGGTAATACGGGTCAGCTCCTGATACACCACACGGCCTGCGCCAATGTTTAAATGGCCTACTTCGGAGTTGCCCATTTGCCCTTCCGGCAAGCCGACGGCTTCGCCGGAGCACTGCAGGCTTGTCGTGGGATACATCTCCGACAACAGGGTCATGTGCGGCGTTTTCGCCTGCACAATGGCGTTATTGGCGTCATCCTGGCGCCCCAAGCCCCAGCCATCCAAAATGACCAGCGCTACGGGCGTCTTAAGTTTGGTCACAAAGGTTCCCCCTTTTAAAAAAGGGAGACCCGGGCGAACGCGCTTTTCGTTTGCTCGCGGTCTCCCTGTGTGTCATACAGTCTGTTTCTTAGAAATTGACAATACCGCTGAAGCTGTCGGCCTGCAGCGCCGCGCCGCCCACCAGAGCGCCGTCGATATCGCTTTTGCCCATCAGTTCCGCTGCATTGGCCGCTTTGACACTGCCGCCGTACTGAATACGAACCGCATCGGCTGCTGCTGCGCCAAAGACTTCTTTGACGACGCTGCGGATATACGCGCAGCCTGCATTGGCGTCTTCCGCCGAAGCAGTGCGGCCCGTGCCGATGGCCCAAACAGGCTCATAGGCAATAACCGTAGCTGCTGCCTGATCGGCATTCAAGCCTTTCATGCCTTCTTTAACCTGACGTTCCAAAACAGCTTCGGTTGTGCCGGCTTCGCGCTCTTCCAAAAGCTCGCCAACGCAGAAAATAGGAGTCAGTCCATGATTAAAAGCGGCATGCATTTTCTTGTTGACCGTGTCATCGGTTTCCGCAAAATACTGTCGACGCTCGGAATGACCGAGAATCACATATTCGCAGCCGGCGTCCTTCAGCATAGCTGGAGCAATTTCACCGGTAAAGGCGCCTTTTTCTTCCCAATGCATGTTTTGTGCGCCTACAGCGATATTGGATCCTTCCAGCGCTCTTTTTACAGCTGCCAAGGAGGTAAATACAGGACAAACCACCACTTGCGCTTTCGCGTTAGCCACTAAAGGTTTGAGGGCTTCCGCCAACTCCAGCGAAGCTGCCACGGTGTTGTGCATTTTCCAGTTTCCCGCAATAATTGGTGTGCGCATGAGACATTCTCCTTTTCGTTACTTGCCGGCTAAAGCCGCTACGCCGGGAAGGACTTTGCCTTCCAAGAATTCCAGCGAAGCGCCGCCGCCAGTAGAAATATGGGTAATTTCACGGGCCAGGCCCAATTTTTCTAAAGCCGCGATGGAATCACCGCCGCCGACAATGCTCTTCGCGCCGGAAGCCGCTACTGCTTTAGCCACCGCTTCGGTTCCCTTAGCAAAGACATCCATTTCAAAAACGCCCATCGGTCCGTTCCAAACTACCGTCTTGGCATCCTTGAGCGCTTCTGCATACGCCTTGCTGGTGACAGGACCGATATCAAGGGCCATCCAGTCGCCTTCGATGGCGTCAGCCGCCACCACTTTATTAGCTGCATCTGCTGCAAAGCGGTCGGCAATGGTGACATCTACAGGCAGCAGCAATTCTTTGCCCGCATTTTTCGCCTTCACCATCAGCTCGCGCGCCAAATCCAGCTTATCTTCTTCTACCAGAGATTTGCCGGTGGCAAACCCTTTAGCCGCTAAGAAGGTGTTGGCCATGCCGCCGCCGATAATCAGGCGGTCCACCTTGGTCAGCAGGTTTTCGATAACGCCGATCTTGTCCGACACCTTCGCGCCGCCAATGATGGCCACAAAAGGACGCACCGGATTGTTGACAGCCTGCCCTAAGAAAAGGATTTCCTTTTCCAGCAGGAAGCCGGCTACGGTCGGAATGTATTTAGTGATCCCTTCCACCGAAGCATGGGCCCGGTGGGAAACGCCGAAGGCGTCGTTTACAGCCACTTCCGCCAAAGAAGCCAACTGCCGCGAAAACTCAGGATCGTTCTTTTCTTCTTCTTTGTGGTAGCGCAGGTTTTCCAGCAGCAGAATCTGCCCCGGCTTCAACGCTTTGGCCATAGCGGCCGCTTCTTCGCCCACGCAGTCCGGCGCAAAGAGCACTTCCTTGCCCAAAAGCTCCGACAGACGTTTGGCAACAGGAGCCAAGGTAAATTCCGGCACTGGCGCGCCTTTCGGACGGCCCAGATGGCTGGCCAGCACCAGCGCAGCATTTTGCGCCAGCAAATATTCCAGCGTCGGCAGCGTAGCCCGAATACGGTTGTCATTGGTAATGACGCCGTCTTTCATCGGCACATTGTAGTCGACACGGACAAATACTTTTTTGCCCATGACTACGATATCTTTGAGGGACTTCTTTTCCATGAACGTATCGCCTCCTCAGGTAAGTTTCATAGGAGAAGGGCCACAAAGTGGCCCTTCCTAGCTAGCACAATACTTCTGGGATTTCTGCTTCTTAGAGACCTTTTTTCGCCATGTAAGCGATCAGGTCAACAACGCGGTTGGAGTAGCCCCACTCGTTGTCGTACCAGGAAACTACTTTAACCATGGTGCCTTCGATAACCATCGTGGAAAGAGCGTCAACGATGGAGGAATTGGCATTGCCGTTGAAGTCCTTGGAAACCAAAGGTTCTTCGCAGTATGCCAGTACGCCTTTGAGCGGACCTTCCGCAGCTGCTTTCAACGCGGCGTTAACTTCTTCTGCAGTGGTAGCTTTCTCTACGTCCACAACAAGGTCCACAACCGACACGTTCGGAGTAGGCACACGCATAGCAAAACCATTGAGTTTGCCTTTCAGTTCCGGCAGAACCAGAGCCACCGCTTTTGCAGCGCCAGTAGTGGTAGGAATGATGGACAGGCCGGCAGCGCGAGCGCGGCGCAGATCCTTATGAGGCAGATCCAGAATGTTCTGGTCGTTGGTGTAAGCATGAACGGTGGTCATCAAGCCATGTTTGATGCCGAACTTGTCGTTGAGCACCTTGGCGAAAGGAGCCAAGCAGTTAGTGGTGCAAGAAGCGTTGGAGACGATATGATGCGTAGCTGCGTCATATTTGTCGTCGTTAACGCCCATAACGATGGTCAGGTCTTCATTTTTCGCCGGAGCGGAAATGATGACTTTCTTAGCGCCGGCAGTGCGATGCGCTGCGGCTTTAGTAGCGTCAGTGAAACGGCCGGTGGATTCCACAACCACTTCAACACCGAGATTTTTCCAGGGAAGCTGAGCCGGATCTTTTTCCGCCAGCACTTTGATGGCTTTGCCGTTGACCATGATCTGGTCGCCTTCTGCATGAATGTCCATATCCAGGTTGCCCTGTACGGAGTCATATTTCAGCAGATGCGCCAGTGTTTTGGCGTCGGTCAGGTCATTGACAGCGACGATATCCACTGCAGGATTGTTCAGAGCCGCACGAAATACGTTGCGCCCGATTCGTCCAAATCCATTAATACCTACTTTTGTTGCCATTGTTCAAATACCCCCTGTTTTTTATCTTTTAGCTATAGTAGCCATATCCTAATCGCGCTAACGCAAAAGTCGCGTTAGCGCGCGTTGGCCTTGCCTTGATACACTTGGCCGCGTACCGGGTCGACGGTAATCAGCATGCCCTCAGGCAGATGCGTGGTAGCGCCTGCTACGCCCACAAGAACCGGCATGCCGAAGCTGATGCCCACAATCGCCGCCGGAGAGGTCAGACCGCCTTCTTCCGCCACAATAGCTGCCGCTTCGGAAGCTCTGGCGGCAATTTCTTCATGGATGCTGTTCACAACCATGACGTCGCCAGCTTTGAAGCGAACCAGGTCCGCTGCGGAATTCACCACGCAAACCTTGCCTGTAGCCGCTTTTTGTCCCAGGCCGATGCCTCTGAGCAGCACGTCTCCTACCACATGAACGCGGATCATATTGGTCGTACCCGACATGCCCAAGGGCACGCCAGCCGTAATAACAATCAAATCACCGGGGTTGACGGCGCCGGACTCCAAGGCTCCCTCTACCGCGTTTTCCACCATTTCATCAGTACCGCAGGAAGCGTTGCCAGGCACCGGCACGACGCCCCAATACAGCTGCATACGGCGAATGGTAGCCGGATGCTGGGACACAGCCACAATAGCCGCTTTGGGACGGTATTTGGAGACCATCCGCGCTGTGTAGCCCTTTTCGCTGGACGTAACAATCGCAGCAGCCGACAGCTCCTGCGCAATCTGCACCGTCGCATGGCTGATGGCTTCCGTGGTCACCTGGTTGGCCAGAGCGCCACGGGAAGTGTATATTTCCGCATAAGGCAGAGATTTTTCCGTACGCACCGCAATGCGCGCCATGGTTTCCACCGCTTCCACCGGATAGTCGCCGGAAGCCGTTTCGCCGCTGAGCATAATCGCGTCGGTGCCGTCAAAGATAGCATTGGCTACGTCGCTGGCTTCCGCCCGAGTCGGCCGCGGGTTATTGACCATGGACTCCAGCATCTGCGTAGCCGTAATAACCGGCTTGCCCACGGTATTGCATTTTGTAATCAGTTCCTTTTGAATGAGGGGCACGTCTTCGGCGGGGATTTCCACGCCCAAATCGCCGCGAGCGACCATGATACCGTCGGCAACCTGCAGGATTTCGTCCATGTTGCGTACGCCTTCGACGTTTTCAATCTTGGCGATGATATCCACTTCCGCGCCAGCGTCTTCCAAAATCTTGCGGATGGCTAGAATGTCCGCCGCCCGCTGAATGAAGGAAGCCGCAATGAAATCGATGCCTTGGGTCAAGCCAAAACGAATGTCCGCTACATCCTGTTCGGAAAGAGGCGGCAGATTGACTGCTACGCCAGGAGCTGCGACGCGCTTGCGATTGCCGATGACGCCGTTGTTCTGCACCGTCGTGATGATTTCCGCGCCTTCTACCGCTTCAACAACCAGACTGACAAGGCCGTCGGAAAGCAAAATGGTGTCGCCCGCTTTCACGTCTTCCGGCAAGCCGGGGTGATTGACAGTAGCCCGCTCGACGGTACCTTCGATCACTTCCGCCGTAAGCACGAACTTCTGACCGGTCACCAGTTCCACTTTGCCGTCCTTAAACAGGCCTAGCCGCATTTCCGGGCCTTTAGTATCCAACAAAATAGCCACGTTTTTGTTGACGTTGGCCGCCGCTTCCCGTACTCGCGCCATACGTCCCTGGTGCTCTTTATGCGAACCATGGGAAAAATTGAAACGCGCTACATTCATGCCCGCTTCGAGCATCTTTTCCACAATCCCCGGCTGGTCAGTGCTGGGTCCCATGGTACACACAATTTTGGTTTTTTTGAACATATATCTTTGACCACCCTTTCTGCTTACGCAAACAAATTGTTGGCAGGAACCACATATCCCTGCCGCATATTAATGGTATTTCTTGCTGCAAGCCAGGTTTCCCTGCTTTTTCACAAAATATAAACGAAAAAGCCCGGTATTCTATTCACTTACTTTTTATAACTGAAAAAGCAAGAATAGTTATTCTTTTCTTTATAGTTTGTTTCATTTATAGTTGGTACGCCTTGCGCAAAATACTGACAGGATGCGCCGTGGCAGCGCCGCTGCCATGACCGATCTGCAACCGGCAAGTGCCGCAGTCGCAGACTACCGTTTTTACACCGCTGTCTTTGATGCGCTGAAAAAGTTCCGCGCCCACAGCCATGGAGATTTCATATTTTTCATCACGGAAGCCGTAGTTTCCGGAAATGCCGCAGCAGCCGGCGTCGGCTTCTTCGATGGACAAACCGGGAATTTGCCGCAGCAGCGTCAAGGCTGGCAGGCCGATGCCCTGCACCCGCAGATGGCAAGGCACATGGTACATAAAATGTTCCTGTACCGGAGCGAAGTCGGTTTTCAGCTTGCCTTCCGCGGCGCGCTCCGCCAAAAATTCAAAGGCGTCGTACAGGGATAGCGCGTTTTGAGCCAAGCCTTCAATCGCAGGGAACAATTCTTGGTATTCTTGATTCAGCATCAGACCGCAGCTGGTGCAGGCCGTGAGGATCTTATAGCCTTTAGCCGCCCATTTGGCAATCTCCACTGCATTTTTCCGGGCGTTGCTTTCCGCTTCGTCCAGGTAGCCGCCAGTCACCAGCGGCGACCCGCAGCAAACGAATTCTTCCGGCACAATTACTTCAATGCCGTTGTGCTGTAGCACCGCTACCAAGTCCTTGCCGACTTGCGGCTGATTGTAGTTAATAAAGCAGCCCGGGAAAAAGACGACTTTTTCTTCGCATGGAGTTTGCTTCTGGCTTTTGAACCAGCTTACAAAACTGGTCGCAGCATACGTCGGCATGGGAGCTTTATCGGAAATGCCGATTTGCTTCATCGCCGCCCGGGAAACCGGATTGTGCATGCTCACATTGGCCAGCGCCGCGCCAAAAGGAATAGAGTTGACCATTTTAGCCATATTTTCACCATGCGAGAGCATATGATCCCGCATGCTCTGGGGGTTTTTCTTGTAATAGGCGGCCTTAGCCAGCATGTTCAGCGTAGAAACAGGCACGCCGGACGGGCAGGACAAGTCGCAGTTCTTGCAGTTTGAACAATATTCTAAAGACGGTTCGTAGTCTTCCTCTGAAATGCGGAAGCGCTCCAAGGCTGGCCCCAGCATTTTAGGTCCGCGAAATTTGCGGGTGGCCGCTGTTACAGGACAATGCGCCACACAGGTAGTGCAGGCAATGCAATCGTCCGGATTAATCCGATGTTTAGCCATGTCGTTTTCTTCCTCCTCACACCGTCATGCCGGCGCAGTAGCCGCTTGCCAGCGCCACGCCATTGCCTGATTTTTCATAGCTGAAGTCATACCCTGCCAAATTTCGTCCCGCAAAACGCACATTTTCCAACAACACTGTACCGGCAGCATCTACCGGACGCAACGTGTCGTCTACAGCAACGCCAAATTTGGCAAAAGGCTGACCTCCAGGAGAAAACAACTCTTGAATGCCCCAGAATTCGGACTGTTCCGGCGCTCCGACAGGCAGACCGAAGATACGTTCTTGAATGACATTTGGTTCAGCAACCAAGCCGCCGCCGTACAAACCGCCGGTAGCCACAATGACTTGGGCCGCTTCATAGCAATGCTCCCGCCCGAAGCCTTGGGTATAGATAGCTGTGCAGCGTCCGTTCTTCACATCCGCCCGCACCGCTTCGGCATTATCCACAATAGTTACGCCCTGCCGCTTGGCATAAGCTAAAAGCGCTTTGCGCAAACGCAAACCGGTCACAGCCGGCGGCATGGACGAAGTTTCAATAATATGACAGCCTGTCGCTTCCTGCAAGGTTTCAAAAGCATAGTAAGAAGGCTTGGTTCCTAAAACCGGCGGCATAATCAACGTAGCCCCGCTTTTAACAACTTGGCGCAGCTTGACGGCGCACTCTTCCAGCCCCGCTTTGCTGTCCAGCCAGCGAGCCATATCCAAAGCCGTAACATCGCGGCCATCCTCCACAGACAAGGCGATCTCCACCTGCGTCACTTTGGCATTGGCTCCAAAGAGCCGCTCCAAGCCTTTACTGATCAGTTCTGTCGGATAGTCTTTCAAGCCTTTCAAGCCTACGACGACAATTTCTTCGGCCTCGCAAAGACGGCTGGCGTCCATCGTCCGCGGCACCAGGCAAGTAGGCTTCAGCGTTCCTGCCGCTGTGGGCACCCACTGGTTGTGTTCTAGGTCGCCCACATAGGCGTAGCCTTCTTGCTCGCAAATTTCCTGCAGGAATTTAGCTGCCTGCTTGACGTTCTCCAAACCCAGCTTAGCGTAAGGATGCGCTTCTTGCGCCTGCTCCACGGCCGCTCCAGGGCTTAAAATGGCTTTGCCTGCTTCGGTATAGCCGAGAATGTCAACAATTCCGCCGCCGATGACCAAGGTACCCGCGCCTTTGCTCAAAAGCGTCGTCTTTTTGCCTCGCTGCGCTGCGGCTGCGGCGGCAATCAAGCCAGCCATGCCGCTGCCGATTACAATTACATCACTTTTCATGTCCCGGCACTGCTCCTCTCACATTCAGCGTTCCCTCGTAAATGCCGCGCATTAGCTCGGCTTCTTTGACCTGTTTGCCCCAGAGCATCGGCCGAATGCCGTTCCAGCGTCCTTGGAGAAAATCATGGAACAAATCGGCAGGCTCCCGTTCAGGGAACAAGCCGGCGGTTTGAATGGCGCCAACGCCGCGCAGACCGCAGAAAGCGCCCTGACAGGTGCCCATGCCCATACGAGTCCGGCGACGCACGTCGGTCAATTGATGGCTGGTATCGTCAGATGCTACATGCTCTACTTCGGCCAAGGTAACCAATTCGCATTCGCAAACCAATTGGCTCTTCGCCGGATCTTTTTCCATGGCTTCCACTACTGGCGCCAAGGAATCTCCCAATCGGTCGGCCGCTAAACGCGAGCCAAACGCAGGGAAAGCTTTGCGGGCCCGAGCCATGGTTGCTGCGTCCACATCGGAAACCAGCGGCTCTACTGCCGTCCGGCAAGGAGTGGTAACGCCCAAATGGGCACAAACAAAGTCGGCCATTTTTTCCGCCATCAAGCGATAGGTGGTAAACTTACCGCCTACGATGCTGGCAAAGCCCTGCAAGCCCTCTTTGCTGTGATCCAAGATCGTAAAGTTACGCGAAGCCGCCCGGCCAATGGCCGACGGGTCCGCACTATAAAGAGGCCGAGTTCCCGTGAAGGCGCGCAGCAAGCGATAGCTCCGAACGTCTTCAAACATTTTCTCGCCCACGTCCAGCATGGCCAGCACTTCTTCGGCCTTCGGAATAGTATCGTCCGGCAGCTCCGCCGGTGAGGAGGTGGTCCCCAAAATGACGATGGAACCGTGAGGCACGAAAATATCGGCGTCCCCTGCTGGGCGCAGACGGTTGACAACGCGATTGGTAAAACGGTGGTTGAACGCAATCAAGGTGCCACGGTCAGGCTGGACATGAACCTTAATACCTGCCAACGCAGCCAACTCGCCAACCCAGGAACCGGCGGCGCTCACCAAGAATTCGCAGGATATTTTGCTTTCCTGACCGTTTAAGGTGTTGCGTACAATTACCCCAGTTACCTTGCCGTTGCTCTGCTCTACGCCGACCACTTCGGAGTAAGTGTATACCCGGCCGCCGTAACGACGCCCGGACTGCACATTTTGCCAAACCAAACGGAAGCCGTCGATAGCCGAATCAGGCACTTTATAAGCGCTGACCAGTTTCCCGGTCAGATTGGGCTCCAAACGCAGCGCCTCCGCTTTGGAAATCTGCGTCGTTTCAATCCCTGCCGCTGCACAGGCTTCCACCCATTTGTGCTCAAAAGCTTCGTCGTCTTCCGGCAAGCGGACAAAGAGACCTTCTGTTTCTTCTACGCAATGCTTCGCTACCGTCCGCAGCAGTTTGTTCTCCTCAATGCACTCCCGCGCCGCCTCGGCGTCCTTGACTGCATAACGTCCGCCGCTGTGCAGCAATCCATGAAACCGAGAACTGGTTCCATAGGCTAAGTCCTTTTGTTCCAGCAATACGACATCCACGCCACGCATGGCCAAATCGCGGAAAATCCCAGTGCCTGTGGCACCTCCGCCAATGACTACCACTGTCGCCTGATCCATTGCCTTTCCTCCTCATATCGTAAATTATCAGCCTGCTCGGCCGCCACTTCAACCTTGCCCTGGCGAATTAAAAAGCCCGAAAAGACCATGTGCATATAGGCAAAAACATGGTGTTTTCGGACTTCTCTTTTCTCCAAATCCAGAGTATGCACTTGTATGGCTATTGTTGCAAATATACCGATAGGCTTTAAATTTTCCCAATATTTTTATAGTACATCCTGAAGGCATTGTCAAGGCCTCCTCTCACCGTCCCAACGCCCGCAGTTCTTATCACCCACTGCAGGTTTGAGTCCACAAATATAGTAAAACCAAGACCTTCGCCTTTTCTAGCTTTGCTAACCGCCATATTCTGCAATAAAAATATAAATTTCTCTGTCTTGGCTCTTCATCTTTCTTAATTTTAATTTATTTGAATTTTTAATCAATTTAAATGTCCTTAGTTGACAATAAGCCATGTTTCAGTGAGTATTCCACAAGCTCGCTTTTTTTATTTAAGCCCAATTTTTCCATCAGCCGCGTTTTATAGGTATCCACCGTTTTTACGCTCAAAAAAAGCTTAGCCCCGATTTCCGAAAGCGAATAGCCCCGTACTAACAGCTTCAGCACTTCCCGTTCGCGAACGCTAAGAACCTCGTAAGGATCCTGTCCGCTGGGACGCGGCGCCGCTGTAAAGAGCGAGTTCAACAGCGCCTGCGAATTTTTAGAACTCAAATAAAACTGGCCTGCCGCTACCGCTTTTAGCGCCGCAAACAGTTCCGCATCCACCGCCTGTTTTTCCACATAGCCGTTGGCGCCGGCTTGCATGACCTCGCGGATATAGGTTTCATCGCCAAACATGGTCAAAACCAGTATTTTTACATCCATGCCTCGGCTGCGAATTTCCTTGATGCATTCCAAACCACCCATCTTGGGCATGGACAAGTCCACTACAACCACGTCGACAGCGGTCTTTTCCAGCAGAATCAGCAGTTCCTCGCCGTCTGCCGCCTCGCCGACGACGGAAAAATGAGATTCGCTTTCCAGCAGCATTTTCAATCCCACACGCAACACGCTATGATCATCCGCTAGAATGATCCGTATGCGATTCTTCATTGACTCCACTTCCTTCCCATAATGCAGGCAACCGCACACAAACCGTCGCACCGCCGCCAGGCTGCGAACGAACTAGCAGCCTGCCTCCCAGCAGTTCTACTCGCTCGCGCATGCCGAATACGCCCATATGGTTATTCTTGCGGGCATCCTCCAGACGTCCCGGGGCGATGCCCACACCGTCATCACTGACTTCCAGCATCAACTCACCTGCTACCAAGCCCAATACCACATCCACTCTAGACGCTTGGGCATGTCTTGCGACATTAGTTAAGCTTTCCTGCAACACCCTATACAAGGCCAAACCGGTTTCATCACTGACAATCAATTTATCCTCCGGCGCCCGGAAAGACACCTCTACGCCGACTTGCTCGCCCCAGGCCTGCAAGTACTTGGCCATGGCGGCTACAATGCCGTGATCGTCCAGGATGGGCGGCCGCAAATCTACGACCATCTGTTTCATATCCTCTAAAACGCCGGACACCACGTCACGCGCTCCCAGCAGCAGCTCCCGTTGCTTTTCATCAACCGTTTTAGAAAGCAACAATTTCATGTATACCAACAAGGACGTTATCGACTGTCCCGTGCTGTCATGCAGTTCCCGAGAGATGCGCTTGCGCTCTTCTTCTTGCACGCTAAAAAGCCGTTTAATCAATTCGGCGCGCCGCGCTTCCTTTTCGCGCAACGCATCCAACAGTCTGTCATTTTCCGCCTCTTTTTGCTGCAATGACGTCGCCATATCATTAAAAGCATGCGCCAGCTGCCCCATTTCGTCAGCCGCTTCCACCTTGGCCCGCGCCGAGTAGTCTCCGCCGCGAATAGCTCGCACCGCACTGAGCAAATGCCCTACAGGCCGCATGATGACATGCGCCATCCGCGTAGCAAAAGAAACAGCGATTAGGCCGATAAGCAGAGACCACACTAAAAGCTCCCGAATCTTCCGATCCAGCCAAAGCTGCATATTCCTCTCCGACATGCCGACACGCACAAAGCCTATATTGGCATTGCTGTCAATGGGAGCTACCACCTCCCGCACCGGCCCTTCATTGCTGTCAAACAAATTCACCGAATGATCCGCGCCGTCAACCAAAAGCTCCGCTGTATTGCCAGGCAGTCCCGCCGGCAGCACGGCTCCAAAAGTATGCGCCACCGGATTGCCGGCATGGTCGGCAATGATAATGTAGCGCACATCTTCGGTATTATTTTTTTTCGTATTAATGCGCTCATGCAAAGCGAAATAGTTATCCACCACTACGTCGTCGGCGCTAAGGGTAGCAATATAAATCGCTGTTTCCAAGCCGCGCTGTTCAATCTGCTTTCCTAAGACATCCGCCGTAAAGCCGCGCACCAGCCAGCCGGAAAAGAGCATGAAAAAAACCAGCATGCTGATAGTAATACCATTGATTTTATAATAAATGCTCAACTGACGCAGACGCTTCATGACAGACCTCGCATATGATCGTACAGCTCCCGCAGCGGTTCGTATTCTTCCGGTCGCGGCGGCACATAGCGATCCGTCTGCAGCGAACGCATAGCTTCATGAAGCTCCGGATGCTCGTGCATTTGCAAAAACACTTGCCGCAGCCGTTGCCGCTGTTCCAAAGGTAAATGCCTATTGACTACCACAGGCCCTGTCGGCGTAGGCGGGAACTGCGCAATCACCTTAATCTGCGCCGCCAAATCCGGATTCTTCTCTTGCGCGTATTCATACACCATGCTGTCCATGCAGGCGCCGTCTACTACGCGATTAGCCACCGCCCAAATCGACTTGTCATGGCTGGAAGTATAAATATAACGTCGAAAATATTTTTCCGGTCGTTCCTGTCGCTCCCACAAATAGTTTGTCACCATCACATGCCCCGAAAGGCTCAGCGGATCGGTGAAGGCAAACACCTTGTCCCGCAAATCCTCCAGGCTTTGATAGGGGCTGTCTTTATGGACGATGACTTCTGTCCGATACCGGGAATGCCCTTGCCATTCCACCATCACCAGCATCTCAATCGGCGTAATACCCCGATAGGCCGCATAAGCGCCAGTAGAAAGAAACACCAAATCTACTTGATCATTCGCCAAAAGCGAATTGAGTTCCTCATAGGTTTTTCGTTGCACCAATACCATCGGCCGCCCCATTTCGCGGGTCACATGGTCCGCCAACTGCCGATAATACCCTATAGTTTCCTGCGGCGACAGCACTGACGTAATGGCAATGCGCAACGGCTTTTCTTCCGTTGCCACCGCAGGCGCCGCCACCCTCGCGCCCTTAGAAAAATCAATATAGCCGGCATATTGAGGTCCGCAGCCCGTTAACACGCCGCAAATCACCAAAAGCCAACAACATAAAAGCCCAATCTTTCTCATGCCTGCTCCTTGCTCATGCAGTCTTTCTTTTTGCCAGTGTAGTATAATATCTCTTCTTTCTCCAAGTCAGGAAATCCTTTTCAGCCCATTTCTTTCTGCTTTTATTTCTGCTATGCTAAATAAAACGTTGAAAACGAGGTGTCGCTATGAAAACCGTCGCTTTAATCGCTCATGACCAGAAAAAACAGCAAATGCTGGATTTTGTCCGTGAACATCTGTCCCTCTTGTCGCCCCACTCTTTACTAGCCACGGCTACCACGGGCCGTCGCTTGCGTGACGAACTCAATCTGAACGTGCACACCTATTTATCCGGCCCCCTGGGCGGCGACCAGCAAATCGGCGCTCGCATCGCCGCTGGCGAAGTCGACCTCGTCATCTTCCTGCGGGATCCCTTGACCGCCCAGCCGCACGAACCAGACATTACAGCCCTCTTGCGCGTCTGCGACGTCCACAACGTCCCTGTCGCCACCAATCTGGCCGGCGCGGATTTTCTTGTGCGCGCAGTTTTGGGAAATCTGTAAGAACGATATATTAACAAGAGTAGAGTGAGTAAAGGGAGGGTTACGAGGTACGGTTTTAATAATATAAAAACAGCACGAGGAGATTGCCGCGCTCCGCTCGCAACGACGCCAAGAAAGACATCTTGATTCAAGTAAGCTTACTGCCGCAAAGCTAGCTTCCTGTCTTTGCGAGGAACGCAGAGACGAAGCAATCTCTTCGGCCTTTCTCAAACTATTTTTCTCTCTGGCACTTCTCTGATACCTCTGTTACTCTGAGTAAACCGTAGCCCCAGGAGGTTGCCGCGCTCCGCTCGCAACGACAATAACCGTCGAGCCCTCCCTCTACTCCCTATACTCTTGTTCAAATGTACACATATCTTTTCCTGCGTGCCCTCCCGTGACTCTGGTTCTCTTGTTTAATCTAAAAACCCCCGGCAAATTTGCCGGGGGTTTTGTGTTTTCAGTTACAAATGCTCCAGCAACGTCTGGCTCTGAAAAATCTGCGCCCGCAAAACCTGCCCTACTGTGTCCACAATATCAACTGCAGGAGGATAAACCAAATTGTAAATTACTTTGGTGCCGTTTTTGTGGGACTCGATTATCCCCTGCTTTTTCAACACACTTAAGTGCTGCGACAGATTCGACTGTTCAATGCCAATCGTTTCCACCAAGTCACATACGCATTGTTCTTGATCAGATAACAACTTGAGCACTTTAATCCGCACCGGATGCGCCATCGCCTTAAGAAATTCCGCCGTTAATCTGGTTACCATTTCATCCATTTTCTTTCATCCTCCCGAGACTTGCCTTGCCTGCAACTACTTGTTCTCAAAGCATACAGAAAATCAGTTTCTTTTGAAAACTTCTTTAACTATATTACGCCATACAGACTAACCAGTCAACATATAAATATGAGAAATATATCATTTAGCAAATTCTTGGTAATTGGTCCCCTTCTAGTTGAGCTAAAAGTCTTATGCCTCCGACCAAAGTCCTAACGCTTACTTTTCCTTCCATTCCATTAGTCACGTTTCCTATGCGACAAGCATCCCTTCCTTGCGCATGTTTTTGTAAAATGCGCAAGACCATTTCACTGTCCTCCGGTTCTACTAAGAGAAGACATTTTCCCTCGTTCGCCATATACAAGGGATCAAAGCCAAGCAAGTCACAAGCAGCTTTCACTTCCGTCCGAACAGGCAGCAAGGCTTCATCTAGTTCCATGGACACGCCCCCTTGCGCGGCAATTTCTTGCAAGGTTGTCGCCAAACCGCCTCGTGTAGGATCCCTCAGTACGGCTACCTGCGGAACTTCGTCCAATACTTCCTGCAGCATAGCTGCCAAGGGAGCGCAATCACTTCGCACCGCTTCCGGCAGCGTCAGTCCATGACGTTCCGCCATGACCGCCAAGGCATGGTCTCCTAAAAAGCCGCTGATTAAAATATGCTGTCCCGCTTTGGCCCGCCGTGCCGTCACATCCCGCCCGTCCGGCACAACGCCTACGCCAGCGGTATTGATGAACAACCCGTCCACCGCACCTCGTTCCACAACCTTCGTATCCCCTGTAACAATCAGAATCCCCGCTTCCTTAGCCGCCTGTGCCATAGACGCCAGCACGCGCCGAAGCGTGACTAGAGACAGACCTTCTTCCAACACTAAGGCCATGCTCAAATACAGCGGTTTAGCGCCGCTGACCGCCAAATCATTGACTGTGCCGCATACAGCAAGACGACCAATATCTCCGCCCGGAAAAAAGAGAGGTTTTACCACATACGAATCCGTGGTAAAAGCCAGTCTTCCTTCCTGGTGTGGTAACAAAGCCGCATCGTGCATGACATCCAAGACCTCATTGCTGAAATACGGCCGAATCACTTCTTCTACCAAAAGACGGCTTAGCCTGCCCCCGGCCCCATGGGCCATGCGAATTTGCTCTTCTTTCACGGGGACCACCTTCCTGCTCCGTATTTATACCAGGCTGCACATACGCCTTCTACCGATACCATACAAGCGCCCACCGGCTGTAGCGGCGTACACGCCTTCCCAAACAAAGGACATTGAGGCGGCTGCCGACGACCCTTCAGCACTTCGCCGCAGCAGCATCCTGGCGTTTCCCGGCTTTCCGGCGTCGGCAACGGCCAAGCTTGCACAGCATCCCAACGCGAAAATTTTCGTCGCACTCTCAGACCGGACTGCGCCAATACGCCTAAGCCGCGCCAAACAGAGTCCGCTGGTTCGTATACCTCGGCTACCATGGATTGAGCCAAAACATTGCCCTCTGTGCGAACCACGCGGCGATAGGCATTTTCCAGTCTCACTTCCCCCTGCGCCGCCTGACGCACCAGACGGACGATGGCTTCCAAAATATCCAACGCTTCAAAACCGGCAACAACTGCCGGCACCGGCAAATTCGCAAACACCTCCGTGCCGGTCACCACCGCCACATGCCCTGGCAGCAGCAGTCCGTCTACACGGCTCTCTGGATCTTGCAGCAACGAAATCAATGCCGGCGGCACTACTTTGTGCGCCGGCAAAATCAGCCAATTAGACAATTGACGGCGAGCCGCCTCTTGAACACAGGCCGCTGTCAGCGGCGCCGTCGTCTCAAAGCCGACGCCGAGGAAAACCACGCGTTTTTCAGGAAACCGTTCCGCCAATTCCAAGCTTTCCAGCGGCGAATACACCGTATGAATATCCGCCCCGCGGCTTTTCGCCTCTCCCAAGCTAGAAAAAGAACCAGGTACGCGCAGCATATCGCCAAAGGTGGCTATTAGAGCCTCCGGCTGCTCGGCATAGGCTAAAGCCAGATCCATATAAGAAGTTGGCGTAACGCACACAGGACATCCGGGGCCGCTGACCAACTCGACCGCTTCTGGCAATAGTTGCCGCAAACCATGACGAAAAATGGCCACCGTATGGGTGCCACAAACTTCCATTAACCGCAATGGTCGCACCGCCAAACGCTCTACTTCCTGTACCGCCGCCGCTGCAGCGCGTCGTATTTCTTCAGGCGTTTTGAACATGTTCAGCCATCTCCTGCAATAAGCTCCATGTCAATTTTGCCTCTTCTTCATCAATCTGCTGCATAGCAAATCCAGCATGAATCAAGACATAATCCCCAATTTGCGCTTCCGGCAGCAGCAGCATGCTCACTTGCCGCTGTACGCCCCCTACATCCACTGTCGCCAGCATATCTTCACGTTCTACAATCTGCGCCGGCACTGCCAAACACATAGTTGATTCCTCCCAAGCCAAACATTTGCAAACTACTCTTATTATACCACATGGGTACGAGTACACCGAATAAAGGAAAGGCACTGAACAAGAGAACCGGAGTCACGGGAGGGTACGCAAGAGAGTTATAAAAATCAGAAAACCTCGTACTTCGTAACCCTCATTCACCCCCTCAGATTCTCCGGTTCTCTTGTTCAAATCTCCGTTCCTTCTCCGCTGTACCCTCCAGTCCTCTTGTTCAAGCCACGTTGCCTTAAAATCGCCCCGGCCACCACTGCTTGGCCGTAAGCCAAGCCGCCGTCATTGACCGGCAGTTGCATCGGCATATACACCGTTAAGCCCGCCTTTTCAAGACCTTGCCGCACTTGCTGCTGCAACAACGCGTTCTGCCAAACGCCGCCGCCCAACACGATCTGATTTACATTATGCTTTTGCGCCAAGCAGCAGGCCATATCCAACACTGCTTGCCCCAACGTCTGGTGAAAGGCAACCGCCAAAGCTGCTGCGTTTTCTCCTTGGCGATGCTTCTCCAGCAACGAAGCCAATAAAGGCGCCGCGTCCACCTGCCAAATTTCCTCTTCCATTCGCAAACGGCAGCCAGCTAGCTCTACCCCCGTACCGTCGCTTCTGGCCGCAAGTTGTTCCAGTTCGATTGCCGCCTGTCCTTCATAATGGCTTTCCGTGCATACTTCTAAAAGTGCCGCCGCCGTATCAAACAGACGCCCCACGCTGGAAGAAAGAGGCCCTGCCAAGCCGCTCTGCACCGCCTGCATAAGCATTCGCCACCCCTCAGGGAAGGGAGCTGTTTCCAAAGTCTCCCCCGTTCCGCACACTTCCTGCCAAACCCAGGCCGCCAAACGCCAAGGCTGCCGCACCGCCTGTTCTCCTCCAGGCAACGGGCGATACGAAAAATGCGCCAGCCGTTGAAAGTCCTCGTACTGAGCCAGCAAAAATTCGCCGCCCCAAAGTTTGCCGTCGTCTCCATAGCCGGTTCCATCAAACACCAAGGCCAAGGCAGGTCCTTCCAGAGCGTGTTCCGCCATCACTGCCGCCGCATGGGCGTGATGATGCTGCACTGGAATATGCGGCAACTTCCTTTTTTGCACATATTGCCCTGTCAAATATGCCGGGTGCGGATCATAGGCTACCGCTTTCGGTTTTATGTCAAAAAGGCGTTCCAAATGCTCCACAAGCGATGTAAATGATTCATACGCAGCCCCGTTGGCCATATCTCCTATATGGGGACTCATAAATGCATATTTCCCGCGAGTCAGACAAAAAGTGTTCTTCAGCTCGCCTCCCGTACTCAAAAGAGGCGGTACTGCAAAAGGCAGCCAAATAGACCGCGGCGCATAACCCCGCCCGCGGCGCAGCAATTGAACTTCGCCTTGCAGCACGCGCGCTACGGAATCATCCACGCCCCGGTAAATCGGCCGATTATGCCTTAGGAAAAAATCGGCCAGGCCGCCCAAGCTAGGCAATGCCTTCTCTTCCTCCCGCACCATTGGTTCGCCGCTGGCATTGCCGCTGGTCATGACCCATACATCTTCTTTCTCTAACAACAGCCAATGCACCGGCGCATAGGGCAGCATCACGCCTAAAAAATCATTGCCAGGAGCCACCGCTTCCGCCACAAGGCCCCCTGATTTTTTCCGCAACAACACCACTGGTCGCGCCGGAGAGAGTAATAGCTTTTCTTCCTGCGGCGATACATAGCAAAGCTTATGAACTTGCTCTAGGTCGCGGCACATCACCGCTAAGGGTTTTTTTTCTCTTCCTTTACGCCGCCGCAACCGATGCACTGGTTCTTGCTGTTTGGCATCACAAGCCAAATGATAACCGCCAATGCCTTTGACCGCCAAAATCCCCCCATTCATCACTTTGCGCCGAGCCGCTTGGAAGACATCTTCTTCCGCCGCCAACGAAAGATCTTTTCCCGCCGCATCGGTCAGTCGATACTTCGGGCCGCAGGCGGCGCAGGCGTTAGGCTGGGCATGAAAACGACGATCAGCGGCATTCTCGTACTCTTCCTGACACGATTGGCACATGGAAAATCCGGCCATTGTCGTCTGCGGCCGATCATACGGAAGTTCCTTGATAATCGTATAGCGCGGCCCGCAATGGGTGCAATTGATAAAAGCGTAACGATACCGTCGATCTGTCGGCTCTAATAATTCTTTTTGACAAGCATCACAGGTAGCCGTGTCCGGCGAAACAAGCGTCAGCGTCTCTCCGGCAAGGCTTTGCTTGATAACGAACTTGTTTTCCCCTGTCATTGGTTTGACTTGGTACTGTATTCTCTCCACCAAAGCCATCGGCGGCGCCTCTGCCGCCAACCGTCTCATAAATACTTGCAACGAAACTGCCAGTCCCTCTACCTCTGCCAGCACACCGGCTCCGGTATTGCAGACAAACCCCGCCAACTCCAACTCCTGCGCCAGGCGGTGGACAAAAGGCCGGAATCCCACTCCCTGCACAATGCCTTCCACCTGCACCTGCCAGCGCTCTTTAACATCGTCCATGTATGACTGCCTCCAAAACGAGAAAAAAAGTGACTATCATCTAGATAGTCACTTCTCTTTTTCACTTTAAGAATCCTGCCGTTTCGCCAAAGCCAGCGCCGCCTGCACCATCAAAGCGCACTCCAGTCGCTTTTTCTGCAGTTTGCAGCCAAGCTCATAGGGCTTCTCCAAACAGCCGTGGAACGCTTCGGCATTAGCGTGACAGCCGCCGCTGCAATAAAACCGCGCCCAGCACTGGCTGCATTCTTCCTTGGCCAGCACATGCGCCCGACGGAACTTCCAAGGCAGTTCTTCGTTAACAATGCCTTGTTCCACCGAGCCCAGACGATACGCTTCGCGTCCGACAAACTGATGGCAAGGATAGAATTCTCCTTGCGGCGTGACCGCCAGATACTCGTGACCAGCGCCACAGCCGCTGAGACGCTTAGCCACACAAGGGCCGTTCTCAATATCCACATTGAAATGGAAAAAGTCAAACCCTTCGCCTCGCATCTTGCGTTCCAAGTATTCCTTAGCCAATAATTCATACTGGCGGAACAACTCCGGCAAGTGCTCTTCCTTCAATGCATACTCTGCCTCATCTTCGGCGACCACTGGTTCTACGGATAACTGCGTATAGCCTCGATCGGCCATATCCAGCACATCGGCCGCAAAATCAAGGTTATGCGCGGTAAAGGTGCCGCGCAAATAGTAATTTTGATTGTTCCGCGAACGAATGGCTTTGTCAATGTTAGACATTACCGTTTCGTAGCTGCCGTTGCCGCCGGCATTAGGACGCATATAGTCATGAACTTCCTTGCGTCCGTCCAGGCTGAGCACCAAGGAAATCCCCTCTTCATTCAAGAAGCGAAGCTCCTCGTCTCTCAGCAGCACCGCATTGGTAGTCAACGTCAGTTTGATTTCCTTGCCGGCTTCCTGCTCTCTGCGTCGCACGTAGGCAGTCAGCTCTTTTACCACTTCAAAATTCATCAAAGGCTCGCCGCCAAAAAAGTCGATTTCCAAATGGCGACGACTGCCGCTTTTTTCTAAGAGAAAATCAATAGCTTTTTTTCCTACTTCCGCAGACATCAAGCCTCGGCTATGTCCGAAGTCGCCAGTACCGGCAAAGCAGTAGCGGCAGCGCAGATTGCAGTCATGGGCCACATGCAGGCACAAAGACTTAAGGATAGGTTCCGCCTTAAAGGTAGGCGGAACCTCCAGCGCCGGTGTAAACAGCTTTTCCGCGGCAATCAGCTCATGCAGCTCGGCAAGCGCTTCGCGCAGTTCGTCTTCGCTGTATTGCTCCGCTAAGGACGCCAGCACTGCTTCGTCATTGCCGCCGTCAAATACGTTCATGATGTCGCTAATCATCTCATCCACCACATGGACAGCGCCGCTATTGACATCCAACAGGATATGCATCCCGTTTAAGCTAAAAGAATGTATATTCATGGTCTTTCCTTTCAAAATAAAGTGGGGAACGAAAGGAACGATACACAGAGTAACTGAGTAACAGAGGGGAACAGAGAGAATTCAAAATCCCTCCTCCGCTGTGGCGGCACCTCCCTTTGGCAAGGGAGGCAAGGCTTAAAGTCCCCCTTGCCAAAGGGGGATGGACCACAGGGCCAGGGGGATTCGCGTCAAGAGAAAAAATAAAATAAATTTCCTCTGGCCTTTTCTCTGCTCCCTCTATTACTCTGTGTAAAACGTATCTTCTTGTACTCTTTTTATAATTATATCTCTGTGTGAAACGTATCTCTCGTATTTTTACAGTCATAGGGCCTCTTGCCGCCAGCGGCAAGAGGCCCGACATTTGCTAGTGAATTAGTTCTGCTTCTGGCACACCTGATTGCCGACGGTGCAAGAGGTCTTGCAGGCCGACTGGCAGGATGTCTGGCATTCGCCGCAACCGCCGGTGTATGCCGTCTTCTTGAGGGCTGCACTATTTACAGTCACAATATGTTTCGCCATGGATTCTTCCCTCCTTGTCTTTTCAGGAAATGATCGCTTTATCTATTCTACCGTCTTTGCCTTCCAGATGCAAGAGGCCAATCTCAAGCGCCGCCGGAACGCCAATAAGGCGACAAAACCAGGCGCACCGGCAAGTTGGAACCGCCAGGAGGACTAAAGCGCACAAACAAGTCTTGCCCGCTGGTATAGCGTCCTACCAAGGAAATTTGCCGAAAATCACCTACTGAGCCAAAGGCGGTTTGTCCCATGGGGGTCGGCAACACCAATTCCGCAGGTTTTTGATACCTCACACCTAAAAAACCTGCATATTCACCGCCTTGAGGACTCAAATACAGGGCTACGCCGCCGGAATTAGCCGTAGGTAAACGCAACTGATATATAACGCCGTAGTTGCCGTAATTAACCGTTTCCGTTCCGTCGGTAGCATCGATTCCCTTAACAAAAGTGTCCTGGGCATTGTCGGCCAGGGTTACGGCTACGGTATTGTCATCTAGAGGGTTATAGGTATTCTTCGCTGTAAGCAAACGATCCGCTTGTAAAAAAGTTCCCCGCATTCGATATTGATCCGCCGGCAAAATGGGAGCCCAAGCGGCAAATTCAGTGGCTTGCGCGCCAGCCGGACAAAAGACAATTTTAATGCGCACCGGACGATCCGCTTTTAAATCCATCATACCTGTAAGCAATTCATTATAGCGAAAGGAAACACCGTTCTCTCCCGAAAGAATTTCTGCCGCACCGCCAGCAGGTATGCTTACTTTGCGCGCCCCTGTTCCTTGAAAATAACGGGCTTGCACTTCCTTGCCCACCGCCAGATAATCCTGGCTTGGCCCTGCTTGACCCGTCCGCTGAATTTGTAGTTGCGCCACGCCAGGCCCTGAATTTTCTACGACAATGGCTAAACGTTTCCAATTTTTAGTATCATTCACATGATGATAAAACAGGCGCACATCCCCCTGCACCGTATCTTGGTATAAAATACCGTCGTTTGCTGCCATCTCCGGGCTATCCGAAAATAGAAGGGTCGGGCCGCTTCTTTCCACTGTCATCGGCCATTCCGGCAACGCAGATACCTCCATATTTCCTACGGAAGTACGATCATCCGCGGCAGTGCCGGCGCTGACGCCCCCCGTCTGCAGTAAAACAAAAAGAAACAGCAGCAGTGCCGCCTTCCAGGCTTGGTTATTCACTATAGTATATCTCCCTTCCCTTGAGTTGATGATGGAGCCATCGGCAGCCCATACTTTTCCGCCAGCATTTCCAAGCGACGTAAGCGATGGTTTAGACCGGAACGGGACAGTTGCCCTCCAGACAGTTCCACCAGCTCTGATAACGGCGCCTCCTGATGTTCCAGACGCAAGCGGGCTACTTCTTTCAAATGAGCCGGAAGCTTTTCCAGCCCTACAGCCTCATCCAAATACCGAATACTGGCCACTTGACGCACCGCCGCTTCCACCGTCTTTTGCAAATTAGCGGTTTCACAGTTAACCAAACGATTGACCTGATTGCGCACATCTTTGACTACACGCACGTTTTCAAACGAAAGCAACGCATTGTGCGCGCCAATAAGGCGCAAAAAAGAAATGATCGCATCTCCGTCCTTGAGATAGGCCAAATACGACTGCTTGCGCTCTGTCAAACGCACAGGCAGCTCAAAATATTTCATGATTTTCGTCAGCGATTGAGCAAATTGGTAATTGTCCGTTACCAGCTCCATATGGTAGTCCCCCTCTGGCCGGTTCACTGAACCGCCACCCAAAAAGGCCCCCCTCAGATAGGCGCGGCGACAACAAGAGCGCCTAAAGCTGCTGCTGTCGCGCACCATATGAATGCCGTCTTCTTTCCAAAAGCCCACAGCGGTCAGCAATTCCCGCACGCCCGGCGCAGGGGCCACCTTGATCTGATAGGTATTCATTTTTTTCAAGCGACGGCCACGTTTGACCACCACTTCCACCGTCAGCGAAAATCCTGTTTTTATCAATGAAAACGCTTTGCGGGCTACTGCCGCATTTTCCGTGGTAAAAGTAAGGCCCAGGTTCTTATTGCCGCCGATAAGCAACGTTCCGCCCATACGCAGAAGCGCGGCCAGTTCGGCAATCCGGCAACAGTCATTATCTCCCTGGACGCGGGCCAATTCGTTTTTGACCTCGGTCGCATAAGACGCCATTGCCGTGCCTCCTTTTCGTCAGCAGCCTCCCTTGCGTTCCCGCAAGGTGTCTGCGATAAGATAATGATCCAACAGCGCCATATGCTCCGCATGCGGCCGCAGCCGATAGATCATCGAAACAAGGGTGCGGCACAGTTTCAGCGGATCATGACGGACCACATCACTTTCCGAAATGACATCCGCCCGAAAGGCTTTAACACCCATTTTTTCAATCCGCTCCACGTCGGCCTCAACCGGAGCCGCCCCCTGGTTAGCATAAATACTTTGCAGCGATTTCGCCACTGGTTGACCGTTAACCAAAACATAATCCACGATTCCCGCGCCTGCATGCTGCAGCAACGCTTCCACATGATCGGATGCGGTATAACCGTCGGTTTCTCCCGGCTGTGTCATTACGTTGCAGATATAAATTTTAGCCGCTTTGCTCGCCTTGAGTTCCGCCGCCACTTCTTGTATTAACAAATTCGGCAGCACACTGGTATACAGGCTGCCCGGTCCAATCAAAATCGCGTCCGCCTCACGAATCGCTTGCAACGAGCTAGCCACAGGCGCCGCGTCTTCCGGCACCAAGCGCACTCTGCGAATCGCCTGCCCAGCCAAGGGAATATTGGATTCTCCCTCCACGATTGTGCCATCAGCCAATTCAGCTTGCAAACGCACCGGCGCTTCCGTAGAAGGAAGCACACGCCCCCGTACGGCCAAAACCTTGCTGGACGCCGCCAAAGCGCCTTCTACGCTGCCAACGACTTGATTCATGGCGGCAATAAAAAGATTGCCGAAACTGTGCCCGGCCAAACTGCCATGCCCCCCGAAGCGGTGTTGAAACAATTTTTCCATCAGAGGTTCCGTATCCGCCAAAGCAACCAAACAGTTGCGCAAATCCCCAGGCGCTACTACACCCAAATCTTCCCGAATGCGCCCGGAAGACCCTCCGTCATCCGCCACCGTCACAATCGCCGTAACATTGCTTGTTACGCTTTTAATGCCTCGCAGCAACACCGACAGGCCAGTGCCGCCGCCGATGACCACAATATTAGGGCCGCGCTTCAGACGGCGCTGCGCAAAAATCCGGTCAATAAACTTTTCCGATCCGTCGGGAATCAAGGCGCCAATAACGGAACGAATAATCTGCCTTGTGGCAAACAGCATAGAACCAAGGCCCAGCGACAATACAGATAAGCCAGCCAAAAAAGTAATTGTGTAGTAGTAGCTGCCAGTGGCCAAATAGACGGTTTTAAACAGCCATTCTTCCAAATACCCCACATATTGGTAATTCAGAAGCAGAGACATCCCTACGCTCACTAAAATCGTGCCCAAAGAAAACAAGAAAAACCAACGTTTCAGGCGAATGCCGGGGTAGAGCCACTTTAAGAAATCCATCGTGTCACCTCAGCATTTCATTTCCGGTTCCGGCAGGTTATGCCGGATATCGCGATGTTCAATCGTAATCTTATAGCCGTGATTGCGCAACCGTTCATATAATTTCTGCGCAATATACACAGAGCGGTGCATCCCGCCTGTGCAGCCAATGGCAATAATCAGATGGCTTTTCCCCTCGTCGACGTAATGAGGAATTAAATAATCTACAAAGGACCATAAGCGCTCCTGAAACTGCTGTGATACCGGCCATTTGGCAATATACTCTCCCACTTCGGGAGTCACGCCGCTTTTACGGCGCAAAGTCTCCACATAAAAAGGATTCGGTAAAAACCGCACGTCAAATACCATATCCGCATCCAATGGCAGCCCATGCTTAAAGCCGAAAGAAACCACGGTAATGGACATTCTCTGCATCTGCGCCCCTGTAGCGAACAAGCCTGTCAATTTTTCCCGCAGTTTTGCCGTCGCCATACCGGTAGTATCAATCACATGGGTCGCCCTGCCGCGAATGGGCTCTAACCGCGCCCGTTCACGCACAATGCCATCGCTGACCCGCCCTTGCGCCGCCAATGGATGACGCCGACGCGATTCCTTGTAGCGTCGGATTAAAACCTCATCCGAAGCCTCCAGAAATAGCACCTCGTAAACCTGGCCCTGTTTTTCCATTTCTTCCAAAACCTGCGCCAAGGTATCGAAAAACTCCCGGCCGCGAATGTCCACCACCAAGGCAATGCGGCTGACCTTCCCTGCCGACTGCGAACACAGCTCAGCAAACTTGGGAATCAGCGCCGGCGGCAGGTTATCGACACAAAAATAGCCCAAATCTTCCAGGGCGCGCACAGCCTGCGTCTTACCAGCGCCAGACATACCTGTAATGATTACCAGGCGAAATTCTTCCATTGCCATGCTGCCTACGCCCCCTCATCCTACTAATTATCTCAACTAGTATTATAGAATATCAGTTAAAAAAAGGCAAAGCGCTTAAAAAACTAGCAGGTTCCAGGCACTCCTTAAGCGAATTAACAAATTACAAAGAACGAAAGAGTGCGAAGTTATAAGATTTACACAGAATCAGAGAAAAAGCCAGAGGCAACAGAGAGAAAAACAGGATTAAACAAGAGAATCAGAGTCACGTGAGGGTACGAATGAGGGTTACGGGGAACGGTTAATCTAAAATGTACGAGGAGATTGCTTCGCTAAGACACCATCTCTCCCCCCATGAGGCCGATGTTTTAATGAGCGCTCCGGCACGGCAAGAATTTTTTTCGCCTGGAGTGCTGTGAGATGCGAATAAAACAGCAGCCGACTATAAAAAAGGAGGCGTCGCTATGGGCTTGGGTATCCGCTTGCTGATGTTTTTACTGGTAACGCTTCTTCCCGTCTCCCCTTGTTGGGCCCAACAAGCCGATACGGCTTCGCCCCAGCACCGGGTTCTTTTTCTCCATTCATACAGCCCTGAATTCTCCTGGGTTCGAGATATTGAACGCGGCGTACTCGAGGAGTTAGAACCACATCCAGAGGTTGCCTACTATTTCGAGTATCTGGATACAAAACATTTTTGGGGTAAAGACTATTTGAGCGCCTTGGTCCCTTCCTTGCGTTATAAATATGCAACCCTGCCGCTAAGCGCAGTCGTGGTTTCTGACGACAACGCGTTTTTATTTGCCTTAGAGCATCAACAAGACCTTTTTCCCCATACGCCGATCGTTTTTTGCGGCGTCAACGATTTTAATCCGTCTCTGCGGCAAGCCAACCCCTGGCTGACTGGCGTAGAAGAAGAAGTCGACGTAACCGGCACCCTGCAAGCGGCCTTGCGTTTGCGCCCGCAGGCGAAAAAGTTGCTCATCATTACGGATCGGACCATCGTAGGCCACTCAACCCGCCGTCTGGCCTTAGAGGCGTTGACATCCCTGCCGCCCACTCTTCAGTATCAGCTTCTTGACGACGCCACAATGGAAGAAGTACAGCAAGCAGCGCGCTCCCTTTCCGCCGACGACATCATCTTGCATCTTATTTTCAACATAGACCGCAACGGCCGCATGTTCACCAATGACGAAAGCCTACAACTGGTCGCGCAGGAAAGCGCCGCTCCTGTTTTTGGCCTCTGGGATACCGCTATCGGTCACGGCCTTGTAGGCGGCCTGCTCACAAGCGGCTACACCCAAGGAAAAGAGGCTGGCTCTCTGGTACGGCAAATTCTTTTTGAAAACAAAGCGCCTAGCACTTTGCCTGTTATCAGTCAGTCTGTGAATCGTTACGCCTTTGACTACCGTCAGTTAACCGCGCACGGCCTGGATGCAGAGGCACTTCCTCCTGGCAGCACGATTCTCTTTCGAGATCCTTCTTTCTATGAAGCGCATCGAACCCTAGTCTGGACTGTCAGCGCCGTTATTGTGCTGCTAACCGTTTTGGTCATTTCTTTACTGTTCAACATCCGACATCGCCGGCGCGTAGAAAATGAAATACGCCTGCTAAATCTGCACCTGGAAGAGCGCGTAGAAGAACGCACCCAATCCCTGCAGCAGGCCAACAACAACTTGAACCGCGCCATGGATGACTTGCAAAAAGCCAGAGGGCATTTGGTAGAAGCCGAAAAGATGGCTGCTCTGGGCGGGCTGGTTTCCGGCGTAGCTCATGAAATCAACACACCTGTGGGCAACAGCATTACGGCAGCCTCCTTTTTGGCCGGACGTACTCAAGAACTGCTGCACAAGCTCAAAGAAAATCAGATGAAGCGTTCTGAACTGGAAGAATTTCTTGACACTAGCGCCAAAAGCGGTGAAATCATTGTCGGCAACTTAAACCGGGCATCGGAACTTATCCGCACGTTCAAGCAAACCGCCGTCGACCAGCAAGTAGAGGAAAAACGCTTGGTCAATATGCTTACGTATTTACATGAGGTGCTGTTAAGCTTGCGGCCTCGTCTGAAAAAAACAAAACACACCATTGAAATTGATTGCCCTGACGATCTTAACGCCACGATCTACCCCGGCGCATTATGGCAAATTCTTACCAATTTCATCATGAACACCCTGGTTCACGCCTACGAGCCGGATGAAGCCGGTCTCATTCAGATCGCCGTTTCTTTACAAGACCACCAACTAACCCTGCGCTATCGGGACAACGGCAGAGGAATGCCGGAAGAAGTGCAGAAGAAAGTATTTGAACCGTTCTTTACAACGAAACGCGGCAGCGGCGGTACTGGACTGGGCCTGCATATCGTCTATAATTTGGTTGTCTTTAAATTGAAAGGAACCATTCTCTGCCACAGCACGCCTGGAGAAGGAACCGAATTTATCATCACCGCCCCGCTCACCCCTGAAGGAGGTATCTAAGCATGCACGACGACGAACTTCTTTTTGCCGATGAACACCCCCCTGCTGCAGCGCCAGAAACCGAACATCCGCCCTGGAACATCCTTATTGTTGACGATGATGAAGAAGTGCACACCGTCACCAAGCTGGTGTTGAGTAACTTTTCTTTTGCCGGACGGCCTCTGCAGTTTTACAGCGTATATTCCGCCACGGAAGGACGCGATTTTCTTCTCAAGCATGATGATGTTGCCGTCATTTTTTTGGACGTAGTCATGGAGGAAGTCGACTCTGGCCTTAAATTGGTACATGTCATCCGCAGGGAACTGCAAAATCAGTTGGTCCGCATCATCCTGCGCACCGGCCAACCTGGACACGCCCCAGAAGCGCGTGTCATTGTAGACTATGATATTAATGACTACAAAGAAAAAACAGAACTCACCTCGCAAAAGCTGATTACCACGTTAATCACCGCTCTGCGTTCGTATCGGGATCTGATTACCATTGAACGCAATAAAAATGGATTGGAACAAATTGTCCAATCCTCGCCGGAAATTTTCCGGCTCCAATCCCTGCAGAATTTTGCCGCAGGCGTTTTAACGCAGCTATCGGCTCTGCTCTACTTGGATCGCAACAGCCTCTATCTCAAAACCGCCAGTTTCGCCGCCTCTTCCGAGGAAAATGGCTTCCACATTTTAGCGGCCACAGGGCATTTTTCTAACGAGCCGGCACCGCCTCATATCACCGACCTAGTCCGGCAGCGGTTGCAGCCGGCCTTGCAAGAGCAGCGCAGCGTTTACGCCGATGACCATTTTGTCCTCTACTGGCGCGGGCCAGTGGCCGGCGCTTACTTGATCTACATGGAGGGGACGCCGCCGATGAACGACTTAGACCGCCAGTTGCTGGATATCTTCTGTCTAAACGTTTCCGCTGCTTTTGAAAACCTCCACTTGCACCACCAAATGGACCTTACTCGCCAGGAAATGCTCTTTCTGCTCATGGAAGCGGCGGAAACACGTTCCAAAGAAACAGGGCACCATGTCCGTAGGGTTGGAGAATACTCCGCTCTCCTGGGTCAATGGTACGGCATGAGCGAAACCGAGGTAGAACTGCTGCGTATGGCTGCGCCCATGCATGACATCGGCAAGCTGGGCATTACTGACAACATCTTGCACAAGCCCTCCCGACTTACGGAGGAAGAATTCGCCTTCATGAAGCGCCATACAATCATCGGTCATGATATGCTTAGCCACTCTGGCCTGGACGTACTGCGCGCCGCTGCTATCATCGCTTTACAGCATCATGAACACTTTGACGGCAGCGGTTATCCCAAGGGCCTGTCCGGGGACGGCATTCATTTGCACGCCCGCATTACCATCATCGCTGATGTGTTTGACGCCCTCAGTTCCAGCCGCAGCTACAAAATCCCTTGGACTCTCGACCACACCCTGGAACATTTGCGCACACATAGCGGCAGTCACTTCGATCCTGTGTTGATTGATCTATTTATGAACCATCTCGAAGAAATTCTAGAAGTGCAAAAAAGTCTGCAAGACGTGCCCCCGTCGGACACGCCTCGCTTTGACCCGAATACTGGGGTGCTGTAGAAAAAGCGGGAATTGAACAAGAGTCACGGCGAGAATCTGAGGGCTCGAATGAGGGTTACGGAATACGATATTAGTGGCCCTCCTGCATACCCTCCCGCGACTCCGATTCTCCTGTTTAAATCCCGTTCCTAATGCCCAAAAAGCAAGCCATGAATGCCTAAAAGGCGCTCATGGCTCGTTTTTATTTCAACACATATTTTTCAATAGCCAAGGCGACTCCGTCCCGGTTGTTGTCCGCCGTTACCACGTCCGCAACCGCTTTTACCTTGTCGTCGGCATTATCCATAGCCACCCCTAAGCCCGCATAGGCCAGCATGGTCATGTCATTTTCTGAGTCTCCCAACACCATGATGTCTTGCTGCAAAATCCCTAACCGTTTAGCCAGCATGGCGACGCCTCTGCCTTTATTTACCTCTGGATTCACCATCTCGATCATATGGTTTTTGGCCCGCGTCAGGCATACCTTAGAGCCAAAGCGCTCTTGCAGTACCGGCGTAATGGCGTCCAAATGTTCTGGTTCCGCCAACGTCAAAAGTTTAAGCGGTTCCTTCGCCGGCGCAAACATCGCCTCGCCCACCACATGCGGCGAAATGCCTGACACCGCCTCATAGGTGCGCGCTTCCTCCGAATAGTCCCGCACATAAAATTCGTCATCCACATAGGTTTGAATATACCAGCCACGTTCACGAAAATATGCCAGCACCGACAAGGTAGTATCCATGGGCAACAGTTCCTCATGCCAAACTTCGCCGGAACGGCAAGACTTTACTAACGCTCCGTTATAGGTAATCAGCGGCACATCCACGCCCAAGCGCTCCGCAAAAGGCTTGGCCGACTGAAACATGCGCCCCGTGGCGATCGTCACCGTTACTCCTTGCTGCTGCGCCGCTTGAATCGCCGCCACAGTTCTTGGCGAAACCTCCAGCTCATCTGTCAACAGCGTCCCATCCATATCGATTGCTACTAATTGAATTGCCAAATTGCCACATCCTTTTGCGGAACCATTGACTTATGCGCCACTCCATCAGAACGCCCTTTTTCTCATGCGACTTTGTCAGAAAGCCTCGGCATAGCTCCACTATTCCTGCATTTTCTTCCGCGTCGCACGGGAAAAATTCTCGTTTTGCCGGAGCGTGCCTCACGTCATTGGCTCCTTTGGTTCTCTATAAATTGTCATTCCTATCCCCGTCGTTCCCTCACTCTACTCACTCTACTCCTGTTCAAAAAGACCTTACCAATCCTTCGTGCCCTCACGCGACTCCGGTTCTCCTGTTCAACTCTCTACCGATCTTGGATATACACAGACAGCAGGCAGCTGCACAAGGTCACAACGCCAATACTCAGAAAAGGCAAGAACAAGCCGCTCACCTGCACTCCTGGCAGCACCTTAAGCAAAGCTGCCGGCGTCACCAAATTCGTCAAAAAAGTCAACCCGCCCAAGGTACGCCAAGATATAGGGCAACGCAATTTGCAAAGAATCGTGCGCACCAAACCATTGGCTACGCCTACCACCAATGAAGCCGCCAACAAGCACCAGAACGTATCGACAAAAATTTCCGGCAGCCATTCCACCATCCAATACAAAATGACCGCATTGACTACGATACGCAAAAGCAAGCCGCACACAACTATCCCTTCCTCGCTGCAAAAATCATCGTCCCCTCGGACATCATTGTTTCTATTATACCGTGCTTCTCCCTTGTCTGCCAATTACTATTCTGTCATTTTAGTTGTCTATGTTGCGCTCCAAAAACAGCAAAGCTTCCTTCAGCTCCAAGCCGCCTCCAAAACCACCCAGCTTGCCGCCGGAAGCCACAACCCGATGGCAGGGCACCACAATGGGAATACGGTTAGCATGCATAGCTCCGCCGACAGCGCGCGCTCCCTGAGGCACGCCGATAGCCCTCGACACCTCACCATAGCTGCAGACGCAGCCATAAGGAACCGAGGCTACATACCGCAACGCTTTCTCCCGAAAAGGCGTATACCCGCGCCAATCCAGCGGCACGTCAAAAATCACAGGAAACCCCTGGAAATAGGTTTGCAGTTGAGCCGCCAACGCCTCCCAGGCTAACTCCGCCATATCTTCTGCTTGTGATTCCGCCGCCGCCGTCGGGGAAAACCGCAGGTCAGCCCAAGCCTCTTTTTCTGTTTTGCGGGGAAAGCCCAGCTCCCAAAGCCCCTGGGGCGACCACAAAGACGCCATCACGCCCCAAGAAGTCGAAAACACTCTAGACGCCAATTCAACTTTTACCATAAAATATCCTCTGTCACATCCTCCACCGATGCCGTACCAGTCATCACCATCGCCGCCAGCAATTCCGCCGCCATTTTCTGCAAAACAAGCGCAACTCCTGCAGCGCCGCCTACGGCGCCAACCGTCAGCGGGCGTCCAATCAAAACAGCATCAGCGCCTAAAGCCAGCATTTTCAGTACATCCGTACCGCTGCGCACGCCGCCGTCTACCAGCACCGTTAAGGCGCCATCCACGGCTTCCACAATCTCCGGCAGCACTTCCGCCGTACCTGGCGTATAATCCAGCACCCGTCCGCCGTGGTTGGAGACGACAATGCCGTCAACCCCCGCCCAGGCGCAAGCTTCGGCATCCGCTTCCGTCATAATGCCTTTGACAAAGAACGGCAACGGCGCATGACGTTTCAGCTCCGCCAATTGTTCCTTCGTCTTGGGCCCAACCCGCTGGCCGGCGCGAGTCATGTTAATGAGCGCCGCAGCATCCAAATCCATACCGACTGCAATCGCACCAGCGGCAGCGGCTTCCTGCATTTTCTCCAAAATCGCCTCATTATCCCTGGGCTTCAAGACGGGAATACCCTGACCGCCGGCCAAGCGCACTGCCTCCAAGCCGCCGTTAAATACGCCGGGGTTAGGGCCATCTCCGGTCATGCCCAATGTGCCCGCCTGGCGACAGCCGTTCACAATGGCTGCTGCATACTCGGCCTCCGGTAAAAAATCATTCAAGTTGAAAGCAATACCGCCAATGGGCGCACCCAAAATCGGCATCGACAGTTCCTGCCCAAAAATCGTACAACTTAACTTCGGCTCACTGACTTGATGCACCACGCGCTGCTGCAACCGATGCAAGGCCAATGCCTGCATATTGCTTTGAAAAGCCGCTCCGGTACCAAGACCGCCCATGCCGGGAACTTCGCCGGCGCAGGCTACGCCATTGCAAATTTTGCAAACTCGGCAAGCCTTGCCAAAGCGCTCCCGTGCAGCTTCGCGTAATGAATTCATGTCCATAAAATCATCCTTCTTTCTATGTATAGATTTTAATTTAAACAGGAGTATAGGGAGGGTACGAGTAAAAGTTGTCTGAACCTAAGAGAGCCGCTGATTTAATGAGCGCTCCGGCAAACCAGGAAATTTTTGCGTCAGACGCGAAAGAAAACGTAGGAATAGCGGCGCTATGCCGAGGCTTTCTGACAATGTCTGACGGAAAAAAGTCGGGTTTGCCGCGAGATGGGAATAAATCAATGGTTCTCTAAAAATAAAAAAGCCTGTTCCGTATTTCGCGACGGAACAGGCTTTTTCCTTTTAAGAGATACCTTAGATTACTTTCATATCCGCAAGAACTTGGTTCATCTTGCGAACAGCAGCAGCGCTCTTCTCGAAGAGATCTTTTTCTTCTGCATTGAGTTTGTAGTCAATGATTTCTTCGCAGCCGTTTTTACCCACAACGACCGGAACGCCGATGCAGATATCTTTCTGGCCGTATTCGCCTTCGAGGGAAACACAGCAAGGGAATACTTTCTTCTCGTCGCGAACGATGGATTCTACCAGCATAGCTGCAGCAGCGCCAGGAGCATACCAAGCGGAAGTGCCCAGAAGCTTGGTCAGCGTAGCTCCGCCAACCATGGTATCAGCAGCAACTTTTTCCAAAGCAGCAGCGTCGAGGATCTGGGATACCGGCACACCATTGTAGGTAGCCAAACGGGTCAAAGGAATCATGGTGGTGTCGCCATGACCGCCGATAACGGTTCCTTGAACGTCGGTCAAAGGACGTCCCAGAGCCTGACTCAGATAGTATTTGAAGCGGGAGCTGTCCAGTGCGCCGCCCATGCCGATTACGCGGTTTTTCGGCAAACCAGTAGCTTTCAAGGTCAGATAAGTCATGGTGTCCATCGGATTGCTAACGATAATCAAGATGGCATTCGGAGAATGCTTGAGAATGTTTTCAGCAACCGTTTTAACGATACCTGCATTGGTGCCAATCAGTTCTTCGCGAGTCATGCCGGGTTTACGCGGCAAACCGGAAGTGATGACAACCACTGCGGAACCGGCTGTTTTTGCATAATCATTAGTGCTTCCTACTACACAGGTGTCAAAGCCAAGCAGAGGCGAGGTCTGCATCATGTCCATAGCTTTGCCTTCGGAAACGCCTTCTTTGATATCAAGGAGTACCACTTCGCTGGCAATCTCGCGAATAGCCAGAACGTTTGCGCATGTTGCGCCTACATTGCCTGCACCGACGACTGTAACTTTCATCTTATATGTACCCTCCTTTTAATTGTTCGGCTGCTGATTAATATCAACGTGCCGAAAGTGAACTTTAATAAAACTACATAATAATTTTAACAAAATAACTTTTTAAAAGCAACGATAGGAGCGCTTTGAATAATTGTATACACGTATACAGGTTTGTTTTCTTTTATTTTCTTACCATGCAGCCACACAACCGTCCGCGCGGGACTCCGTCGCACCCGCTAAGGCGCCGGAATCGCTCCTCCAAATAATCTGTCCTCTCCCGAAAGAAGCAACATCCATAGAAAGTCGCACCTCGTGCCCGCGTCTAGATAACGCCGCCGCTATATGCTGTGGAAAATGCGGTTCCACTTCGATGGTTCTGCCGCCAGTCCACTGCCAGCGCGGCGCATCCAAAACCGCCTGCGGATTCAAGCCCTGGTCGATGGCGCGCACAACTACCTGCAAATGACCTTGAGGCTGCATAAAAGCGCCCATGACGCCAAAAGGCCCCACCGGCTGTTCGTTCTTGCTGATAAAGCCGGGAATAATAGTATGATACGGCCGTTTCCCCGGCGCCAGACAATTAGGATGTCCTTCTTCCAAGTTGAAATTGCAACCTCGATTGTGGAGGGCAATACCGGTACCAGGCACTACCAAACCGGAACCAAAGCCTTGGTAATTACTTTGAATGAACGAAACCATCATACCTTCTGCATCGGCCGCCGCCAAATATACGGTGCCGCCGGACGCCGGATTCCCGGCAATCGGCAAAATAGCCTTGGGGCCAATTAACTTACGGCGTTCCTCCGCATAAGCCGGATCCAATAGACTTTCCGCAGTCACTTGCATATCCTTGGGTTCCGCTAAATACGCTTTGGCATCAGCAAAAGCAAGCTTCAGCGCTTCCATCTGACGATGATACCATTCCACCGACTCTACGCAAGTCATATCAAAACCCTTCAAAATCTCCAGCGCAGACAAAGCCACTAAGCCGTGCCCGTTCGGAGGAATTTCCCAGACGTCATAACCGCGGTACTGCACCCGCAGCGGATGCACCCACTCCGGCTGAAAAGCGGCCAAATCTTCCGATGCCAGCGGCGCAGCAAACCGTGCAGCAAAGTCCCCGATACGCTGTGCTAAGGCGCCCCGATAAAAAGATTCGCAGCCGGTCTGACCTAACTCCTCCAACGTTTCGGCGTGCTCTGGCAGCTGCACCAATTCTCCGGCCTGCGGCGGCCGTCCATGAGGCGCAAAGGTATGAAACCAAAAGCGAAATTCCTCTCCGTCTAGTTCTCTCGAAAACAGCTGATACTGTTTTTGCCAAGCCGCAGCAACCGTAGGCGATACGACAAAACCATTGCGCGCATAAGAAATAGCCGGCGCCAACACTTTGGCCAAAGGCATCCGTCCAAAACGTTTTGACAACGATGCCCAAGCGCCTGGAGCGCCTGGCACAGTAACCGGCTGCCAACCAAAACGCGGCATGGCTTTATGCCCCTGTTTCCACAAGGATGCAGCATCGGCTTTTTGCGCCGCCGGACCGCTGCCGTTCAGACCAAACAAGCCGCCATGAACCCAAACCAAAGCAAATGCGTCGCCGCCTATCCCATTAGAGCAAGGCTCTACTACGGTCAAACACGCCGCTGTGGCAATCGCGGCGTCCACCGCATTGCCTCCTTCGCGCAAAATTTGCAGCCCCGCCTGCGCCGCCAACTGCTGTGACGTCGCCACCATGCCTCGGGCTCCATATGTCACCATGCGCCGTGACGCATAGGGATAGTCCATTGGATCAAATTGCACGTTTTCTCCTCCTTCTTTGTCATTCTCCTTATGTACCCAGGCGCTGCACAGCGCCTGGAGCTTGCACAGTTCTCAGCTCAGAGTAAACCGGCCATCGTTCACGCCGAACAAAATATCCGGGTCATCCTCTGTATGAATGTTAATCTGCGTCGACACGTCACAATCCTTGGTCGTATATTGCACATGATAGACATGAAGCTGGTAAATCACTACATTCGGATCTCCAGGACCGGTGAAATAGTGGCTCATGTCCGGCATTTCCCGAAACATCTTTTCTTTAAACTCCGTTACTTTCGCCGGATCCATACTGTTGTAAATGTCCAGGCGTCCACTGATGCGGACCACTTCCTGTTCATCGCTGACAAAGCAAATCTCCACCCGGTCATGGTTATGGATTTCGTCGACTTTTTTGGTAAGCAAACGACTGAACAGCCAAATTCGTCCATGCTCGCACACATAGGGCTTCATGGGGCGAACGCGAGGCTGCTCGCCGTCAAGGGTAGCTAAGAAACCTTTATTGTTCCGTACAATATCCAGAACTTCCTTTTCATACATAACACTGCCCCCTTTCTACAAAAAAGAAAAAACGAAACAAATTAGCTCTTTCACCTCCTCATTTTCATACTTTAATGACAAATTCGCCTAAAAACAACTAATTTCCTTCTCCATTTACCAGAGAAACGCTTTTGTTTTGTAATTTTTAAAATATTATGGTTATAAAAAGAACAATACAAAAGGCAGCTCCGCAGAGCTGCCTTTTCAAAGTCTACCTTATGCTTTTTCGAAGTCATCCTTGCCTACGCCGCACAGGGGGCAAACCCATTCTGCCGGGATGTCCTCAAAGGCAGTGCCCGGAGCCACGCCGTTGTCCGGATCGCCGGTAGCCGGATCATACACATAACCACATACTGTACAAGTCCATTTTTCCATGATAATTCCTCCTTTTTTTGTAAAGGTTATTCACAAATCATGATTTCATTTTACCATATCCTTCGCTTCTTGGGAACTGGCAAATTAACAAAGTCCATTTTATGTCGTCACCAGCGACGTGAGGAACCGCCCCCGCCGCCACTGCCACCGCCATAGCCTCCTCCTCCGCCCCCGCCGCCACGCAGACGAAGCAACGAAAGAATCAGATACGTAAAGGCGCCCCCAAACACAGTCCAGTCCAAAATAAGCAAGCCAACCAAGGCGGCCGCGCCTAGTATCTTCGCCCACCAAGGCCAACCATCCCAAGGGTAACTGTCTGCTTGCGCTTTAGCGGTTGCGCTTTGAGGAGAACTTTTCAGTTCTAGCTTGTATTCCTTAGCTACTTCCTGCACAACCGCCCGGTAACCATTAACAATGCCTTGGTCATAATCTCCGTTCTGGAAATACGGCACCATATACTCGTCCTGCAATTGACCGGTTTTAGCGTCAGGAAGCGCGCCTTCCAAGCCATACCCTACTTCAACACGGGATACCTTATCATCAATAGCGACTAAAATCAGTACGCCGTTATTCAACTGCTTATCGCCCAGTCCCCACGTACGCAGCACCTCTAACGCATAGTCTTCAGGCTCTGCCCCTTCCAGACTGCGAACCGTCAGCACTACTACCTGCGCTTTGGTCTTAGCCGCCAAACTGGCGCCAAGCTTTTGAAGGCGCTCCTTTGACGCAGGCTGCATTACCCCCGCCAAATCCTGCACATAAATAGAAGACGAAGGCTTGGGCGGAATGGAAGCCGCCTGCACCGGCAAAGCCACTGCCATTAATGCAAAGCAAAAGAGAAGAAAACCTGCAAGCCAGCGTTTCATATCATACCACTTTCCTTTAGAGAAATAAATTAACGGAGAACGGTTTTAACAGGAGTAGAGTGAGTAGAGGGAGGGCTACGGGTTAAGATTGAACAAGAGAACCAGAGTCACGTGAGGGTACGAATGAGAGCGCGGAGTACGGTTTCAATTTGAAAGTACACGAAGAGATTGCTTCACTGCGTTCGCAATGACAGTAAAGGTGACTTGGAAGCAGTAGGTATGCTTGTTGAAAGCCAACTGACTTTTCGTCATTGCGAGGAGCGCAGCGACGCGGCAATCTCCTAAAGAAACCCGCTTCGCTCTTCCTCAAAGGGCTGCTGTCTCTACGAGCACGCTGCCAGGCTGAGAGATTTTTTCTGCTGTCAAGAAAGAATGGCCGCAGGAATAGCAAAGCTATTTCAAGGTCGTTCTGACACATTCGTCTCCGTATCTTCATTAAGGAGGCCGATGTTTTAATGAGCGCTCCGGCACGCCTAGACATTTTTTCGTCTGGCTAGGAAGAAGGCCGCAGAAATAGCAGAGCTATTTCGAGGTTTTCTGACAACGCTAGGCGGAAAAAGGGCTGGTGTGCTGCGAGATGCGCATAAAACAGCAGCCGACTAGAACTTGACCTGCGGTACTTGTTTAGCCCCTTCTTCGGCCTTAAAGTATTCCCGCTGCCCAAAACCTAACATGCCGGCAAACATACTCTGCGGGAAGGTTTTAATTTTAGTGTTGTACCCTTGAACCGCATCGTTGTAATCCTTACGCGCTACGGCAATACGGTTTTCCGTACCGGCCAGTTCATCCTGAAGAGCACGGAAATTCTTGTCCGCTTTCAAGTTCGGATAGTTCTCAGCAATCGCCAATAAACGGCTCAAAGCACTGTTCATTTCCCCGGCTGCTGCTGCTTTATCGCCAACCCCCTGAGCGCCGACCAGTTTGGACCGAGCGTCGGACACCGCTTGAATAGCCGCCTGCTCATGCGCTGCATAGCCTTTAACGGTGTTAACCAGGTTCGGAATCAAATCCGCCCGCCGCTGCAGCTGATTGTCTACCTGACTCCATTTGCCATTTACCGTCTCGTTCATGCCCACCAACCCGTTATAAGTAGACACGCCGAAGATGGCTACAAGCGCCACCAGTACAATGGCAATAATAGCTCCTTTGTTCATGTTAACTCCTCCTAGGTAGTTTTTTTTAATATTTAACATGGTTTTAAAAACCACGTATTTATTTTCGCCGATTTTTCTACTTTTGTCAAGAATAGTTCGCCAAGGAACGCTCTACACCTGCTCATGGGGCCGATATTCTCTGCGAAAAAAATCATATACCGCTTGCGCCGCGATACGATCCATGCCTTCAATTCCGGCTAATTCCTCCAAGGTAGCCTTGCGCAGAGCCTCCAAGGTGCCGAAAGCCGACCACAAGGCTTTGCGGCGTTTGGGACCGATGCCGGAAACATGATCCAATACGGAGACCAAATTGCGCTTGCCCCGCAGCTTCCGGTGATACGAGACAGCAAAGCGATGCGCTTCGTCGCGCAAACGCTGCAGCAAGTACAATGATTCCGAGCGCTCCGGCAAAATCAGCGGCTCTTTGTCTTCTTCCCGAAATACCCACTCAAATTGCTTCGCCAAAGAAATAACAGGCATCTCTAGGCCCAAGCCGCGAATGACCTCCAACGCACTGGACAGTTGTCCCTTGCCGCCGTCAATGACAATCAAATCCGGCAGCGGTTCCGCCGCTTCACCATAACGGCGCAGCAATACTTCCTGCATGGATAGAAAGTCATCCGGCTTTCCTTCTACTGTTCTCAATTTGAAACGGCGGTAATCTTCCTTCTTAGACTGGCCGTCCTCAAAAACAACCATGGAAGCCACCGTTTCCGCACCTTGAATATGAGAAATGTCAAAGCATTCCATCCGCTGCGGCGGCTGCGACATTTGTAAAAACTGCTGCAACTGTTCCACAGCCCCAGTAGTCCGTTCCATTTCCCTAATCAGCTCGCCTTCTTTGAGGGCCAGCACCGCCCGGGCGTTTTCATCGGCCATCAAGAGCAACGCATGCTTGCTGCCCCGCTTCGGCACATGCAAGTCCACCTTGCCTTGACGCACTTCCGTCAGCCAGCGCTCTAATACGTCTTGAGAGGAAAGCGCAAAAGGCAGCAGCACCTCCGGCGGCACAAAAGCCACCCTTGCATAGTACTGCTCCAAAAAGGCCTCCAACGCCGCCTCCTGTTCTTCGTCTGCTGCGCCATGCAAAAAGAAATGCTCTCGCCCAATCAACTTGCCGCCGCGTACCTGCATCACTTGCACACATACTCCGGCATGCGAGCGAGCCAAGCCCAAGACGTCCTGGTCTCCGCCAGCAGTCACAATATTCTGCTGTTCTGTCAGTTTTCCCACCGCCGCCAGTTGATCCCGCAAGCGCGCTGCTTCCTCAAAGTGCAGTTCCTCCGCCGCCTGAAGCATGTTCTTTTTCAGTTGCCGCAGCAGCTTGTCGCCACGGCCCTCCAACAGCATCATCACAGCATCTACCATGCGTCGGTATTCTTCCTTGTCTACCCGACCGCTGCACGGAGCCATGCAGCGTTTGATGTGATACTCCAAACAAGGCCGGCGCGCTTCCATGGTCCGGCAATTACGCAGCAGAAACAGAGACCGAACCAGTCGCAGCATTTCATGAACAGCGCCCGCATCCGCATAGGGACCGAAATAACGAGCACCGTCCTTTACCAACCTTCGAGTGATATGAACCCGTGGATAATCGTCTCCTAAGGTTACTTTAATATAAGGATAGGTCTTATCATCTTTTAGACTGATATTATAGCGCGGCCTGTGCTTCTTGATTAGGTTGCACTCCAAAATGAGAGCTTCTACTTCGTTAGCCGTCAAGATGTATTCTAACGACTCAATCTTAGCCACTAGCGCCATCGTTTTTACCGAATGATTTCGGTTGCTTTGGAAATAAGAACGCACACGGTTTTTTAGATTGACTGCTTTGCCCACATATAAAATTTTCTCTTGCGCGTCTCGCATAATGTAGACCCCAGGCGAACCCGGCAAATGCGCTAATTGTTCTTGCAACACATCGTTCATAACTGTGCACCTTTCGCATCGCATACCCTCAAAAAGACAAAGGTAAGTTTTATCCAGAAAAAAGCTAACGCTTTTTACAAATTTCGCAATATTCAAGTTGCATTTCCGTGTACTTTTGTATACTTGTTTGGGTCGTTGTGAAAAAATACACAATAGAATATAATATACCCAAGGTCATTTTAAAACATGGGAGGTCTATTCGGATGTTTAACAGAGTTCTTATCGCCAATCGCGGCGAAATCGCCATTCGTGTTATTCGTGCCTGTCAGGAATTAGGGATTGAAACGGTGGCAGTCTATTCCGACGTCGACGCTCATTCTCTCCATGTACAGCTGGCGGACTACGCCTACAACATCGGTCCTGCTGATGCCGCGCTCAGCTACTACAATGCCGAAGCCATCATTTCCGCCGCTAAAATGGCCAAAGCAGACGCCATCCATCCCGGTTACGGGTTCCTCTCCGAAAATGCCGATTTCGCGCAAATGGTAATTGACGCCGGCATGATTTTTGTCGGGCCCCATCCGGAAACCATTCGCAAGGTAGGCAACAAGGACGCCGCTCGTTTGGCGATGAAACAAGCCGGCCTGCCGATGACTGTGGGCAGCGAAATTGTTCGCGAAACAGAAGACGCCTATGCCCAAGCCGAAGCCATTGGCTACCCGGTCATTTTAAAGCCTGTAGCAGGCGGCGGCGGTAAATCCATGTTCGTATCTCATAATAAGGAAGAAATGACTTCCGCTCTCAATAAAGTCGATTTGAAATCCAGAGATTTCTACTTAGAAAACTACATTGATCAAGCTCGTCATATCGAAGTGCAGATCATGGCCGATAACTACGGCAACATCCTTCATCTCGGCGAACGTGAATGTTCCTTGCAGCGCCGCAACCAAAAGATTTTGGAAGAAGCGCCGTCCAGCGCCTTGACACCGGAAATGCGCCACAAAGTAGGCCAGCTGGCGATTCGCGCAGCCAAAAGCATCTACTATACTAATGTCGGTACCGTAGAATTCCTTATGGACATCAAAACCGGCAGATTTTATTTTATGGAAATCAATCCTCGCATCCAGGTAGAGCACGCCGTCACGGAAATGATTACCGGCGTCGACTTGGTTCGCCGCCAACTGCGCATCGCCGCCGGCGAACCGCTCAATAAAAAGCAGGATGAAATCATGTTCCTCGGCCATGCCATCGAATGCCGCATCAATGCCGAAGACCCGGATATGCGCTTCATCCCCTGTCCTGGACACATTGATTTCTATCATCAGCCCGGCGGCCCCCGTGTACGCGTAGACAGCGGCGTAGCTGCCGGCGTCACCGTACAGCCTTACTACGACTCTATGATCGCCAAAGTAGTCGCCCATGGCCGCACCCGCGGCGACGCCATTCGTATCATGCGCCGCGCCTTAGGAGAATTCCGCATCGGCGGCATCAAGACTACCATTCCCTTCCATCTGAAGGTTCTCAACAACCCGCATTTCTGCAGCGGCGACTTCGATACCCAATTCATCTACAAACGCATGACTCCCTGCTGAAACTAGGGAGCAACCCCGGTAGCTGAAAAGCTGCCGGGGTTTTTATTTACAAAAAAGATTTGAACAGGAGTCACGAGAGGGCACGATGGAGGACACGTTTTTTAAACAAGAGTAAAGGGAGTAAAGTGAGGGCTACGGAGTACGAGTTTAATATGAAAAATACACGAGGAGATTGCTTCGCTTTGCTCGCAAAGACAAAAGCTGGTTAAATCGCCAATGACTTTTTTGGTATATGGTTAGTTAGCTTATTGCGTCGTTGCGAGGAGTGCAGCGACGCGGCAACCTCCTGGTTCTCACATTCAAAATCCGTAACCCTCCTGCGAGCCCTCCCTTTACTCCCTCTACTCCTGTAAAAGTCCATTCCCTACCCCTGCAGTCTCGCAGCCTCTTCCAGCAATGGCTTCAGATAGTGCCCGGTATGGGACGCCTCGACACGACAAATCTCCTCCGGCGTGCCTGTCGCCACGATGGTCCCGCCACGATGACCGCCCTCTGGTCCCAGATCAATCAAGTAATCCGCCGTTTTAATGACGTCCAGATTATGCTCGATAACCACTACGCTGTCGCCGCCCTCTACCAGTCGCTGCAGCACCTCCATCAGACGATGAATATCCGCCGTGTGCAAGCCAGTAGTCGGCTCGTCCAAAATATAGAAGGTCTTGCCTGTGCTGCGCCGCGCCAGCTCTGTCGCCAGTTTGACCCGCTGCGCTTCGCCTCCAGACAACTGTGTTGCCGGTTGTCCCAGCTTCACATACCCCAGCCCTACATCTTGTAATAATTGCAGCTTACGGTGAATCCGCGGCTGATGGCGGAAAAACTCTACTGCCTCATCAACGACCATGTCCAGCACTTGGGCAATATTCTTTCCTTTATAACGCACTTCCAGCGTCTCGCGATTATAACGCGCACCATGACACACCTCGCAAGGCACATAGACGTCCGGCAAAAAATGCATCTCGATTTTGATAATGCCATCGCCTTTGCACGCTTCGCAGCGTCCGCCTTTGACGTTAAAACTGAAACGCCCCGGCTTATAGCCGCGCATTTTTGCCTCTTGGGTCTGGCTAAAGACCTCACGGATAATGTCAAAAACGCCGGTGTAGGTGGCAGGGTTCGAACGAGGCGTTCTCCCGATGGGAGACTGGTCAATATCGATGACCTTATCCACCAACTCCAGACCTTTCATCGACTTGTGCGCTCCCGGACGATGTTTGCCGCCGTACAATCGCTGCGCCAGACCTTGATACAAAATATCATTGACCAAGGTGCTTTTGCCAGAACCGGATACCCCTGTCACCACCGTAAATAAGCCTAAAGGAAAACGTACAGTCAGGTTTTTTAAATTGTTTTCCTTCGCTCCCTGCACCGTCAGCCACTTGCCGTTGGGCTGGCGGCGCTGCTCCGGCACGGGAATAAAAATGCGACGGCTCAGATACTGCCCGGTGATCGACTCCTCGCAAGCTTTAATCTCCTCCACCGTACCGGCGGCCACTAATTTTCCGCCGCCTTCGCCAGCGCCGGGACCAATGTCAATAATATGATCCGCCGCATACATAGTATCCTCGTCATGCTCGACAATGATCAACGTATTCCCCTGGTCCCGCAGGTGTTTGAGCGTATCCAGCAACCGATTGTTGTCCCGTTGATGCAGCCCGATGCTAGGCTCATCCAGAATGTAGAGCACCCCCACCAAACCAGAGCCAATCTGCGTAGCTAAACGAATACGCTGCGCCTCGCCGCCAGAAAGCGTTCCCGCCGCCCGATCCAAGGTCAAGTAATCTAAACCTACATTAACCAAAAAGCCCAAACGAGCGTCAATTTCCTTCAAAATCTGCCTGGCAATGGTCCGCTCTCGTTCTGTCAGCTCCAGTTCTCGGAAGAAAGCCTGCCCTTCGCCAATAGTTAACTGGGTCACTTCATGAATATTTTTACCGCCCACGCGCACAGCCAACGCTTCGTCTTTCAAGCGAGCCCCTTTGCATTTTGGACAAGGCTTGATACTCATGTATTCTTCGATTTCCTCGCGGGACCAATCTGAGGATGTTTCCCGATAACGCCGCTCCAGCATGGGAATAACCCCTTCATAGACGGTATGATACGTCTTCAGCTCGCCGAATAGGTTTTCATATTCAAAGGTATAGCGTTCTTCGCCGCTGCCATGGAGAACCAACTTTTGCAGCGAAGCACTTAAGTCATCCCAGACAACGTCTAAGGACTTGCCCTTGCTTTCCAACACGGCTGCTAGTTGGCACATAAAATAGGAACTAGTATTGCGGCTAAGCGGCGCTAAGGCGCCTTCGGCCAACGTCTTCGCGCCATCTGGAACCACTAGTTCCAGATCCACTTCCATGTTATAGCCTAAACCAGTACAAGTTGGACAAGCGCCAAAGGGACTGTTGAAGGAAAAAAGGCGCGGCGCCACTTCCGGCAAGCTAATACCGCAATCCACGCAAGCGAAATTCTCGCTAAAAAACATCTCCTCGCCGCCAGTTACCGCAACTGTTACAAGCCCTTCTCCCAGCTTTAACGACGTCTCCAGCGAATCAGCCAGACGGGAAGCCACTCCCTCACGTACAACCAGACGGTCTACTACTACTTCAATGGTATGCTTTTTGTTTTTTTCTAAAGCCGGCTCGCTGCCAACCTCATAGACTTCGCCGTCAATACGCACGCGCACATAGCCGCCTTTGCGCACCTCCTGGAGAATCTTTTGATGCTCTCCTTTTTTCCCCCGCACCACTGGCGCCAACACCAGCAGCTTGCTTCCTTCAGGCAGAGCGGCTACGCGGTCCACCATCTGCTCCACCGTCTGCTGAGTAATGGGCTCGCCGCAACAAGGACAATGCGGCCGACCGGCCCGGGCAAAGAGCAAACGCAGATAATCGTAAATCTCTGTAACCGTCCCCACCGTCGATCTAGGATTACGGCTGGTCGTCTTCTGGTCAATAGAAATAGCCGGTGACAGCCCTTCGATATAGTCCACATCCGGCTTGTCCATTTGCCCCAAAAACTGCCGAGCGTACGCCGACAGCGATTCCACGTATCGCCGCTGCCCTTCCGCATAGATCGTATCAAATGCTAACGACGACTTGCCGGACCCGGATAAACCGGTTACTACCACCAGCTTGTCTCTCGGAATCGTCACATCCATATTCTTCAAATTATGCTGTCTGGCACCTTTGACCACGATTTGATCCTTCACAAATGAATCCTCCTATTTGACAGAGATACGTTTTACACAGAGCAGAGAAAAATACGGATTTTAACATGAGTAGAGTGAGTAGAGTGAGGGTTCGAATGAGTTATGGGATGCGGTTTTAATGTTAAAACACCCGAGGAGATTGCTTCGCTTCGCTCGCAAAGACAAAAGAAAGTTTAAGCGACGATAACTTTGTTCGATGCATGACAGACAGCTTATTGCGTCATTGCGAGGAGCGCAGCGACGCGGCAATCTCTCAAAGCTATTTTCTTGGGTTTTCTCTGCGGAGACCTAATGCCAACTATCCAATCCACTAAGCACTTCACGTGCCGTCAGGCGCATCCAACACCGTTGCCGATTCTCCTATTCAAAACCCGTACCCTCACTTTACTCCCTCTACTCCTGTTCAAAAAAACGTTCCCAGTAACCCTCATGCAAGCCCTCTGGCCACTCCGGTTCTCCTGTTCAAAGCCCGTGCCCTCACTTTACTCCATCTACTCCTGTTTAAAAAACGTTCCCCGTTACTTCTTGCTTTTTTTCTTCCCCGGTTCGCCGAATTTTTCCCGCAGGTCGAACAAAATATCCCTTAGCTCCGCCGCTTTCTCGAATTCCAACGCCCGTGAAGCCTGCTGCATTTCTTTTTCCAAGCGGGCCATCATTGCCCGCGCCTCTTTGGCTTTCATCTTGGCAAACGGCGTCGGCGCCGCATAGACAGTTCCGTCTTCGGCCACTTTCGTCGTTTCAATCATATCTTTAATCTTTTTTTTAATAGTATGCGGCACAATACCATGTTCTTCATTATAGGCTATCTGAATCGCACGTCGTCGGTCGGTTTCGTCCAAGGCTCGGCGCATGGAATCTGTCACCACATCCGCATAAAGAATAACAAGTCCCTGCACGTTTCGCGCCGCCCGGCCAATGGTCTGCACCAACGAAGTTTCCGAACGCAAAAAACCTTCCTTGTCCGCATCCAACACCGCCACCAAGGAAACTTCCGGCAAATCAAGGCCTTCTCGCAACAGATTGATACCTACCAGCACATCAAAAACACCAGCCCGCAAATCCCTCAGAATCTCCACTCTCTCAATAGTAGCAATATCTGAATGCAGATATCGCACTTTCACTCCTACATCTTTCAAATAATCTGTAAGATGCTCGGCCATTTTCTTGGTCAGCGTCGTCACCAATACCCGCTCGTTACGCGTCGAACGAAGACGAATCTCACTCAACAAATCATCCATCTGACCGCTGATAGGCCGTATTTCAACAATCGGATCCGGTATGCCCGTCGGACGTATGACCTGCTGCACGACTCGCTGCGCCTCACCCAGCTCATACGCGGCGGGCGTCGCCGACACATAGATCGTCTGATTCAAGCGTTCCCGAAATTCATCGAAGGTTAAGGGACGGTTGTCATAAGCCGAAGGCAAGCGAAAACCGCTTTCAATTAACGAAAACTTGCGGGCTTGGTCGCCCTTATACATCGCCCGCACCTGCGGCAGCGTCACATGAGACTCATCAATGACCAGCAAAAAGTCATCTGGAAAATAATCCACAAGCGTATAGGGCGCTTCCCCTGCCTGACGCCCCGTCAAATGCCGGGAATAGTTTTCGATACCGGAACAATAGCCCATTTCCAGCATCATTTCCAAATCATAGCGGGTCCGCTGCTCCAACCGCTGTGCTTCCAGCAGCCGGTCATGCTCCCGAAAATACGCAAGCCGCTCGGCAAGCTCCGCTTCAATACGTTCTGTCGCCGCCAGCAGCGTCTCTCGGGACGTCACATAATGGGATGCCGGATAGATGGCAACATGGGTTCGTTCGCATAAGAGCTCGCCAGTCAATACATCTAGCTCCTGCAAGCGTTCTATCTCATCGCCAAACAGTTCAATACGCACCGCCCGTTCTGTATAGCCTGACGGAAAAATTTCAATAACATCGCCACGAACACGGAAATTCCCCCGTTGAAACGCAATGTCGTTACGCGAATATTGCAGTTCCACCAACTTGCGCAAAATCACGTCACGTTCGCGCTGCTGCCCTTGTCGCAATGACAAAACCATGTTGCTGTATTCTTCTGGAGAGCCTAAGCCATAAATACAGGAAACGCTGGCCACCACAATGACGTCTCGCCGCTCAAAAAGCGCCATCGTTGCCGAATGGCGCAGCTTATCGATTTCGTCGTTAATGGACGAATCCTTTTCAATATACGTATCCGTCTGCGCAATGTACGCTTCCGGCTGGTAATAGTCATAATAACTGACAAAATACTCGACTGCATTATCCGGGAAAAACTCTTTAAATTCGCTGGCCAGCTGTGCCGCCAACGTCTTATTGTGCGCCAATACTAAAGTAGGGCGCTGCACCTTTTCCACCAGCTTCGCCACAGTATAGGTTTTGCCGGTTCCGGTTGCTCCTAAAAGAACCTGAGCCTTTTCCCCGGCTAAAACTCCTGCCGCTAAGGACTCTATCGCTGTCGGCTGGTCCCCGGTAGGCTCAAAAGGAGCCACTACCCGAAACGGCCTGCTTTCTTCCAATTGCACCGTATTCAGCTTTGGCACCGCCATTATATCGCCTCTTTTCAGAAATAAGAACCTGCATGTACACGTTGATTCCAGTTAGATCAATTCTTAATTAAGAATAATTATAGCACTTTGTTAGTTTAAGAAAAACCATTATTTGAAAAGGAGTAAAGAGAATAGATGGAGGGTACGAAATTCCTGTGAAAAAATATACTCCGTAGCCCTCCCTTTACTCACTCTACTCCTGTTAGTTTAAAACCGCCCTTGAACATATGTTCTTTTTATTATAGCATACCCTTGCACAAATGCAATGCTGCAATTCACTCGGGCGCCTTACCCTTTTTCCATTTTTCCCACCAATCCTGCCACGGAAATCGTTCCTCTGTCAGTTCAGCGACATTTCGCTCCGAGCCTTCCGGCACAAGAATGACCCCTAAGCGTCCATTTTCCGGCAACGGCAGTTCTTTCTGCATTTCTACTTCTTCCCGCAGCCAAAGCAACCGTGCTGTGCTACCGGCGCGCAAAAGCGCCTCGCCTAATTCCCCGCCGCTGGAAATGTTCTCTTCATCGACTCGCAGCAAAATGTCTCCGGAACGCAGCCCCGCCGCCCGCGCGGGGGAGTCCAATACGGTATCCAAGACCATGACGCCGCGTACCGGTGGAACATAAAAAGGCTCGCCGCGCGTTTCCCGCCGGCTCCCCTTCATAATCAACCATTCATGTCCTACTGGCGCCAACAACGCCGCCACCGGTTGCAACCAAAGCTGCCATGCTGAGACCACCGCTAGTGCTAAAAGAAGCAAGCTATACGCCAAAAGCTGCACTGCCGTACGCCACCGCCGCCGCGCTGGCGGTTCCGTTACCGCCATATCCGCATAGCCTAAAGCAGCCACAACCGGCAGCAGACCATACATCCACCGCTGTCCCTCCGGCGCTTCCAAGCCCAAAGGCAGCACAGGCCACCAAGACGTCCCCAAAGCTAGCCCCCGCACATCACCCTCCGGTACGGCCACCGCCATCAACAATACCAACGGCAAGGGCCAAAAATTCTGCAGCTGAAATGCGCCTACGACGCGACCGTCACGGCGACGCAAAAACGAAGGCAAATCGCCATAACGCCCGCTCAAAACAATCAATATGCTTTCCACCACATGAAGAACCGCTACTAACGAGAGCAAATGCGGCACATTGACCACCGGCCAGCCAAAAATAGCGCTGGACAAGGCAACTAGCCCGCCAGCATAAGCAAAGCAGATAAACCGCGCACTCGCGATCATCAGCAGCACTGCCAACGGCCAAACATAGGAAAAGCCCATGGCGTTAAACGATACGCCCAACAGCGCCAATAAAGCGCCTCCCAAAAGCCCGCCTACAATGCCATACAAAAACATATATCCCAAATGCTGCCGCATGGAAAAAGTCACGACCCCAAACATAGCCTTTTGCCGTTTGCGCGCCTGCCAATACTGCCACGCCACCAGCAGCATAATCATCCAAAACATCGGGTCCAGACAGACGCCAATCGTCTTGATCACAATAAACTCAAATATAGTCAGCCAAGAACTCATTTTTTCAGCCCTCCTTTGCTATTCAGATACTCTGCATGCTCCTCTTTATCCTGCTTTTTTTGCAAAAATAGCGGCAAAGCTTAACGCTTGCCGCTATTTCTTGAAGTACACGATTTACACAGGGAAACGGAGATTGAACATGATTCTCATGTTCAATCCTGTGCTCCGAGCCCTCACTTTACTCACTCTACTCCTGTTAAAAACCGATCTTCTCTGGCTTTTTCTCTGTTACTCTGTGTACCGTTCTTATCGCTTCACCTATTTCTCCCGCAAAACCTCCAGAGCCTTATCCAACTGCGCATCAGCGCCGATCTCGCCGCGTCGTTCCCCGTTGCCTTCCACCACAATATCCGGCTCAATGCCGACACCGTTAATGGACCGCTCCGCAGGAGTAAAATACTTGGCGATAGTCAATTTAATGGCTCCGTCGGAAAGACGGAAAATAGTCTGCACAGACCCCTTGCCAAAGGTTTTGGTTCCCACCAGAGTACCCGCATGTGTGTCCTGAACCGCACCGGCGACAATCTCCGACGCGCTGGCGCTGCCGCCATTTACCAAAACAGCCAATGGAATTGGCGGCGTTTCTAAATTCGAATTCCGTGTTTCCTTTTTACCGCTTCTCGTTACCATGGAAACCACCGGACCCTTGGGCACTAAACGTCCGGCCACCTTGACCGATTCCTCCACAATGCCGCCGGGATTATTGCGCAGATCCAGTACAAGGCGTTTCATGCCCAGTTCCTCAAGTTCTTGATATTTTTTCAAGAAATCCGCGCCAGTATGCTCATTAAAGGTAGTAATCCGAATATAGCCGGTTTGCTCATCCAGCATTTTTCCACCCACGGTCTTGATATCAATGATCGAACGAGTTAATGCAAAATCAATAACTTCTGATTCGCCTCGTTCAATAGACAACGTTATTTGCGAGCCTTCGGGACCGCGAATCTTGCCAACCGCTTCATCTAGCGGCATATTCTTGGTTTCCGCCCCGTCAATGCGCACAATGCGGTCCCCGCTTTTTATGCCGGCTTTTTCCCCCGGCGTACCTTCAATCGGCGATACGACAATCAAATGCTTGTCTTTCATGCCCACTACAATGCCGACGCCGCCAAAAGCCCCGGATGTCTCTACTTTAAATTCATTGTACAGCTTCTCATCCATATACACAGAATGAGGGTCTTCCAAAGAGCCAACCATGCCGCGGATCGCCCCGCTCATCAGCCGCTGCGTATCAATTCCTTCTACATATTGAGCTTGTACTGCTTTAAACGCCCGGAAAAATCGCAGCGCCTGCAACCCGTCTTCCGCCGAAAGACGGAAAACATACAAAACCCCGCCCAAGGTGGCAAACATCGTCATGACCACCAGCAATACCGCGCCCACCCCTAATTTCCAGCGCCTCAATGGCTACACCTCATTTTATTTCAAAAATAGGAATACGAGAATACGTTTACATAGAGTAACTGAGGGATCAGAGAAAAGCCAGAGGGAATACTGGATAGAATTAATTTTAGAGAGATTGCCACGTCGCTGCGCTCCTCGCAATGACGCAAATCCCCTGGCCCTACGGGCCTTCCCCCTTTGGCAAGCAATGTCAAAAACCTATCGTGGAATAAACTGTAAAAAGCAATAAAAAGACTTGACAACTAGAACGTCACCTAATAATCGAAAAGGATACGTTTTATAGATCGTATACTACTTTCGATGATGGTGATGTAGCGTGATAAACCAACTATTTACCCAATTGAGAGATGCTCTTACGGACGTAAGTTTTATGTGTACGCATCGAACAAAAGCTACGTATTTTACTCGTTCTACCTGCACATTGGATTTCAAACGGCTTATGGCATTTACTTTGAAATTACCCAAGGGGGCGATGCAAATTGAATTAAATCAGTTTTTTAAAAAGTTTTTGCCAAGTTCAGAGCCCCAACGTGCTGCTTCTCTAAAAAAAGCACGGTTAAAAGTTGCGCCGTCGGCCTTTGTAGAGCTGATTAATGATGCGTTATCCACGATATACAAAAGTCCTTTTCAAGGCTTTCGAGGGTATCGAGTAGTTGCTGTGGATGGTTCGGTTTTCGAAGTGCCAACTTATGCTAAATCTATATTTGGCACGTTAAACGCATCGGGTGCCAAAGTGGCAAAAGCTCAGATTTGCAATTTATATGATGTATATAACCATATCATATTAGAAGGAGAAATTGCTCCTTACGTAACTAGCGAAAGGACGCAGGCTGCGCGGTTAATTGAACGTCTTGAAGAGAAAAGTCGTCACTTAGAAATAGAAAACCTCTATCTGTTTGATCGTGGTTTTCCTTCGAGGGAACTCATCCGCACATTAGGAAGCAGCCCGTATATCTTTCGCGTAAGCAAGGCTTTTTTAGCGCCGATTAATCGCGCAAATCAAGCGGATCAGTTGGTTGAAATCACGGATGATCAAGGAAATCAGCACCAAGTGCGAGTCCTAAACATTACGTTGCCATCAGGTGCAACCGAGAAACTGTTTAGCAATATCATTGACGAGAAGGTTACAATAGAGGATTTTAAAGAGCTCTACCAAAAACGCTGGGAAATTGAAACGCAGTATCGTACGTTAAAATCTGTCTTTGAAATTGAGTGCTTTAGCAGCTCTAATCTTCAGCTAATAGAGCAAGATTTTTATGCTGCAATTTATGTTTTCAATTTGCTAGCAGTTGCTCAAAACTATGCCAATGAGGAATTGAAGCAAGAAAAAGCAGACCTTACTTATGAGTATAAGACGAATACTAATGTCGCATTTTCCGAGTTGAAAGATATGGTTCTGGACATTGTATTGAGCAAAAACCCACTCAAGAAGCTTTTTTTCATGCGCAAGCTTCTAAATCGAATCAAACGCTATAGTTTGCCGGTGCGTCCAAACAGAGCCTCTACGCCTCGGAAAGTTAGGTTTGCTTGCGTCAAATTCCCATTTAATACAAGGAGAAATCATTGAAATGGATTTTTCTGGAATTATAGGTTTTTGACATTGCTTTGGCAAGGGGGGGACCTTCAGCCCCTGCCTCCCTTGTCAAAGGGAGGTGCCGCCACAGCGGCGGTGGGATTCGACGCAAACCCGTACCCGTAACCCTCATTCATACCCTCACGAGACTCCGGTTCTCTTGTTCAAACCTTCGTACTCCGTAGCCCTCACTTTACTCCCTCTACTCCTGTTAAAATCCGTTCTTTCTCTTACAGGTAATTCAGCGGATTAACAGGCGAACCGTTTTGGCGCACCTCAAAATGAAGATGCGGCCCTGTGGAGTAGCCGGTAGAACCTACGCGAGAGATCAATTCGCCTTTGCGCACGCTTTGTCCTTCGCTTACAAGAAGCGCCGAGTTATGCGCATACAACGTCGTAATGCCATTACCGTGGTCGATAATGACCGCTTTGCCATAACCGCCCATCCAGCCAGCTTCAATCACCACGCCGCCGTCAGCCGCCACCACCGGATCGCCCGAATCGGCGCCGATATCAATACCACTATGGAAACGAGATGTGCCAAAAATCGGATGCGTCCGCCAGCCGAAGGGAGACGTAATCTCACCCGACGTCGGCCAAGCCAGCGCTCCCGTAGCCTGCGCCACGCGTCCGCTGCTACTGCGGCTGCGCAGGCGTTGTTCAATATCCTGTGACATAGCCATAAGCTCTTGATACGCCTGTTCTGCCGTATCCCGCTCGTTTACCGCCGAATCCAAGACTTTCTGTTTTTCCTGCTTACGCGAAGCAATTTGCAGCCGCTTTTCCTCAGCCGCCGCTTGCAGCTGCGAAATACGCTGATGATCTTGCTCCAGCTCCGCCCTTTTCTGCATCACAAAATCTCGTTCCGTACGCACTTGCAGCATCAGCTCGCTGTCTTGCGACAGAATACGCCGCAGCAATTCCATGCGCGTCGAAAAGTCATTAAAATCATGCGCCCCCAAGAGAACATCCAAATAGTTGATTTGACCATTTTCATAAATATCGCGCATGCGTTTATTCAAAATCACCACGCGCTTTGCCAGGCGCGCTTCCGTTTCGGCCAGCACCTTCTCGTTCGACTGAATCTGCTGCTTCGTTTGCGATAAGGCCGACGTAATGCCGTTGTACTCTTCCATAGCCGTATCCAACTGCACCTGCACTTGTTTCAGCTGCGTCGATACGCTGTCCACCTGCTGCTGTGCTTCCGAGGCGCGCTGACGCTGTTCGCGCATCTGCCGCTGCACGCTTTCCAAATCATCCTCCGAATACGCCCATACGGGTGTTAGAGACAATCCCAGCAAAGCTGCAGCCACTCCGGCCGCTGTCAGTTTACGCATTGTCAACATGACTACCTCCTGTATGTACAACAACCATGCTACACCTTCATAAACCGCCGCAACGATACGGCGCTGCCCAAGGCTCCTACTACCATGCCCACCGCCAAAAGAAGCAAGCTAATTTGCAAAATAAAAGGATATTGCGGCAAAAGCGGCAAAAAGGCCAAGGACTCGTAAATGCGCTCGACCAGCAAGCCATAGGTCTGCGACAAAATCAGCACTGATAAGAGAGCGCCGCCAATTCCAAGCATAACCCCTTCGATCAGAAAAGGCCAGCGAATAAAACTATCTGTAGCGCCAACATACTTCATAATGCCAATTTCCTTGCGCCTCGCAAACACCGTAAGGCGAATGGTATTGGCAATGATGAAAATGGCCGCCAACGCCAACAAGATAATCAAAATCAACCCGAACGTACGAATCAGCTTGGTCAATGCAAAGAGCTGCTCGATGACCTCTTGACCGTATTTGGCGTTCTCCACGCCTTTGATCTCCCCAATCGCCTTTGCAACCGCCTTCACCTGCTCCGGTTTGTCTACCTTGACTTCAAAGGCATTGGGCAGAGGATTGGTTTCCCCCAAGGCGTTCAGGAGATTTTTCTGCTCTCCCAGACGTTCTTGAAAACGCTTCATAGCTTCAGCCTTCGTCACAAAAAGCACCTGATTGACTCCCTGCATTTTGGTAATGCGCGTGCCGATTTCCCGATGCTCATATTCCGACAAGCCATCCTGCAGATATACGGAAATCTGCACCTGCGACTCCAAAGCCGAAGCCAAATGGGTCAGATTCAACACCAAAATTAAAAACATCCCCAGAATAAACAACGACAAAGCCATGGTGCTCACTGACGCTACGCTCATTAAGCCATTGCGTCGCATAGAAATAAAGGCTTCCCTGACAAAATACTCGAAGGTACTAATCTTCATAACCGTATACCCCTTTGGCCTCGTCACGAACAATACTGCTGCGTTCAATGGCGATAACCCGCTTGCGCATGGTATCCACTACGGTCTTATCATGAGTCGCCATTACAATCGTCGTGCCATTTTTATTGATGCGTTCAAAAATCTTCATGATTTCCCAAGATGTTTCCGGATCCAAGTTTCCGGTCGGTTCATCGGCAATTACTATCACCGGATTGTTAACAATCGCCCTGGCAATAGCCACACGCTGCTGCTCACCGCCGGACAACTCTGTCGGAAAGTTCCGCGCCCGATACCGCAGACCCACTAGCTCCAACACATGGTTGACTCGTTTTTGAATCTCCCTGCGCGGCGCTTCAATAACCTGCATCGCAAAAGCCACATTTTCATAAACCGTACGATTAGGCAGCAACCGGTAATCCTGAAAAATAATACCCAAACTGCGGCGAAAATACGGCACTTCACTGGATTTCAACGCCGTCACATTGCGTCCGTTGACTACCAGTTGTCCTTGGGTCGGCAGTTCTTCTCTGAAAATCATCTTCGTAAAAGTCGTTTTTCCCGCTCCGGAAGGACCTACGACAAAGACAAATTCCCCTTTTTGAATATCCACATTGATGTCGCGCAACGCTACGATGCCGCTGTCGTAAACCTTGCCGACGTTCTTCATATGAATCAACGACTGTTCCCCCTACTACTCCTAAAAACTCTAAACATAGTCATATTTGACGTTCTCTCGAAAAAAACCTGCCTCAAGCAGGGAAATATTTTTCTCCTCATGCGCCAAAAAGGCAGGAAAGCCAATGGCCTCCCTGCCTTTTTTATATTGCCTTTATTTTTTACGAGCCACAACGCGACGCGCTGCTTCAGCTACGTCTGCCGCCGTCAGGCCGTATTTAGCCAACAGTTCTTTCGGCTTGCCGGATTCGCCAAAGGTATCCTTAACGCCAACGCGTTCCAGCGGCGCCGGAGCCTGTTCCGCCAGCACTTCCGCTACGGCGCTGCCCAAACCGCCAATAATACTGTGCTCTTCGCAGGTCACAATGGCGCCGGTTTCCTTCGCTGCACTTACAACAGCCGCTTCGTCCAAAGGCTTCACGCTGGCCATATTGATCACCCGCGCCTGGATACCTTCCGCCGCCAACATCTTAGCCGCTTCCAACGCAGCCATTACCATGACGCCGTTAGCAATCAGCGCTACATCGTTTCCTTCGGTCAATACGGCAGCCTTCGCCGGAGCAAAGACATAGCCTTCCGGGCTGACATTATCCACAGACATGCGTCCTAAGCGAATATAGACAGGTCCCTGATATGCCGCGGCCCAAGCAATGGCTTGGCGAGTTTCTTCCTCGTCCGCGGGAACCAGGACCGTCATATTCGGCAGGCTGCGCATAAGAGATACATCTTCAATCGCCTGGTGGGAGGCGCCGTCTTCCCCTACGGTCAGACCGGCATGCGTCGCCGCCACTTTGACGTTCAGCTTCGGATAGCAAACCGAATTGCGGATCTGTTCAAAAGCCCGTCCGGCTGCAAACATGGCAAAAGTAGAAACAAAAGGAGTCTTGCCGCTGGCAGCTAGGCCGGCAGCCGTTCCCACCAAATTCTGTTCGGCAATGCCGACATTAAAAAACCGCTGCGGATACGCCTTGGCAAAGACATTCGTTTTAGTAGATTTCGACAAATCTGCATCTAAAACAACAATTTGTTCGTTTTTGCCGCCAATTTCCTTCAGCGCTTCACCGTATGCTTCACGTGTTGCTTTACCCATTTCTATTCACCCCGTTAATCCTGTAATTCGCTCAAGAATGTGCAGCACTCTTCTACCGAAGGCGCCTTGCCGTGCCAATCCACGACATTTTCCATCTTGCTGACGCCCTTGCCTTTTACCGTGCGGGCGATAATGACCGACGGCTTGCCTTGCGCCGTTTTGGCTTCTGCCACTGCACGATACAGATCCTGCAAATCATGACCGTCGGCAATGATAACATTCCAGCCAAAGGCTTCAAATTTCTTATCAATCGGCAACGGAGAAAGGACTTCCGCTACCGGTCCGTCAATCTGCAAACCGTTGAAATCTACAAAAGCAATCAAATTGTCCAGCTTATAATGGGCCGCAAACATAGCTGCTTCCCAGACCATGCCTTCTTCCAGCTCGCCGTCGCCCAGCAATGCGTAAATACGACGCGCGCTGCCGTCTAAACGAGCGGCCAAAGCCATGCCGTTCGCCGCGCTCAAGCCCTGTCCCAAAGAACCGGTGGACATTTCGATGCCCGGCAGATCTTTGCGGCTAGGATGCCCCTGCAGACGCGAATTGATGCGCCGCAGAGACAGCAGCTCATCTACCGGGAAAAATCCTTTTTCCGCCAAAGTAGCGTACAATACCGGCGCCGCATGGCCTTTGGACAAAACAAAACGATCCCGCTCCGCATCGTCTGCCTTAGCGGCATCGATATTCATTACCTTGAAATAGAGCAGCGTCAAAATATCAGCTGCCGACAAGGAACCGCCGGGATGCCCCGACTGCGCCTCCGTCACCATCGAAACAATATGCCGACGAATCGCCTTGGCGCGTTTCGCCAAATCCGCCACTTCCTGGGCACTTAAGTTAGCCACAATCATATCCCCCTAATTACTATTGAACAGGAGTAAAGGGAGTAGAGGGAGGGTCCCCTGTTTCTCTTCACTCTTATTCGACTTATTCGGTTTATATATCCCTACATTCCAGAATAAACATCACTTGCCATAACACAACTGACCCTAGCCGCATTTAGCACTATCTCTAATGGGAGCGTTCATGAAAGCACCCGCTCCCTCGTACATATTTATTCTAGGAAATTAAAGCCGCACTCCGATTCAAATCTCTTTTAATAACCATCATCGTGCCCTCACTTTACTCACTCTACTCCTGTTAAAAAACCGTTCCCTGTTCAATCTCACGGTTTTTTATTCAGCAGATCCACGGCCAGCTCCGCGGCCCGATAGGCTTTATCACGCAGTTCTCTCATGCGCGGCAGCCAAGGGCGCGCCGGGTTTTGCAGCAACGCCTGCACCGCCTCGGACAGTTCCTCCGCCTGCAGGTTGCGCAGCGAGCCAATAGGCTTTTCCCCCAGCATGGACAAGAAACGCTCAATCTTCGGATCATACGAAATGCCGATTAGCGGCACCTGCATGATCGCCGCGAAAATCAACGCATGCAGCCGAATGCCTAAAAGAACATCTAAATTCCCCACCAGCGACAACAGTTCGCTCGTGGTATACGCGTCCTGCAGAACCACCGAGTGCTGCTTCATGCGAGCCTGCACCTTGCGCGCCGCCTGTATGTCTCCTGTAGACTGCATAGGCAGAAACACAATACGTGCGCCGCAGCTCTCCACCAAATGGTCTGCGGCTTGCGCCAGCGCTTCCTTATAACCGTCCCAGCCCTGCCATTCGCGGATGGCCAAGCCCACCAACGGCGCTGTACCCTCCAGACCATGACGTTTCAGAATAACACGCCCCAGCCCTTTGTCCACCGGATGCATCGCTAGTACCGGGTCTGCGGTCACTTCCTGCGGCGGCCTGCTAATATGCAAACGCCGCAATTCTTCCAGCGAACCTTCGTCCCGCACCGTGATCAGAGCCGCGTCATTGCCTACGTAGCGCATAACTCGCTGCGCCAAGGAGCCGCAAACCGGCCCAATTCCCTGCGAATACAACATAACCGGCGTACCCATGCGTCTGGCCAGCCACATGACGCCCAAATAGTAATACAGACTCCGCTCGCTGGTCACGTCCTGAAGCAAACTGCCGCCGCCGCTAATAAGCAGCTTCGAACGCTTCAAAAGGCGCATCACCGCCGGCACATCCAAACGATGCACCGCCTGTACGCCATGGCGGCGGCGCGTATCGTCCGGATTGCCTGAAATGACCGTAATGATCGCCTCCGGCGCCAGATCTCCAATAACTTCAATCATCGCCGCCAGCATCGCCTCGTCGCCGGCGTTGGAAAAACCATAATAACCTGAAATGGCAATCTCACTCATCCCCTGCGGTTCTCCTTTCCAGCAGGTATGTGAGATACTGGGCAATCTGCAAAGCAACCACAGCCAGCACGCCAAATACAATGCCCACGAGCAGACCGTCAAAAGCCCGCACCGTCGACATCAGCACCGGCGTACGCAAATGAGCAAAGGTTTCCACCAACGATCCCTGAGCGATTGTCGCTCCCAGTACCAAAACAAAATGCACCAGCCTAGGCCACTGGCGATACCACGCCAGCATAGCCAGAAAAAAGGCCGGATGACCTATCAAAAATTCTTTTTCCCGCGGCCGGGCGTACATCACTTTTTCCAAAAACGCCCGTAGTTTTATCTCGATTGCAGGAACCGGCACGCCTGCCGTATGGCCGGAACGACCCACAAAAATCCAAGCCGCCACAGCCAATAACGCAACACCTAGCAGTGTCTTCACATAAATCGGATAGTTCAGCATGCGTTTCAGCTGCGGTACTACGCCGAGTACAGGCTCCGGCCCAAAGAGGTTATGGCGAGCCAAATACGTAATAGAAACCAAAAGAAGCGGCGCTATAAAGGTCACCTTGACGCCACGGTAAATCTCCATTTCCAAGAAGAAACGCACATCGCCCAATAAGCCGGCCACATACAAGCCGCCAACCAAAGAGAAGAGCACCAGCAGCGTCAAGCTTACCGCTCCATCGCCCAGAATGCGCGTCAAAGGCGCGCCTTTTTTCGGCGAGAGCCAACGCCAGCGATCCAACTGCCAGGTCATGGACAAAGCCGGAATAATCACGGCGCTCGCTAAAGCCGCCACCTGCCGCGCCATCAACCCGCCGCCTTTAAAGACAGGCACTATCAAGACAGCCGCGGTAATCACCAGCAATATATACTGCAACAACGGCGAAAACGGCCGCACAAGGGACAAGAACAGCACTCCGGATGCCGCTGCGCCGAGCATGATTAACGCCAACACATACGGCGAAGGCGTATACTCAGCAAACACGTCGGCCCGGCCAATCGCAAAGCCTTTTTCCATAATCCCGCTGCGCGTAGCGCGCACATAATCGAGGTTTGTTTCTAGCAGTGTCTTCCCTGGATCGGTTTTGACGAATTTCCGCAGCAAGTTAATGCGAATATTGCGTTCCTGATCCGTCACCGGCCAGCGATGCGCCGCCTCGTCCGGCTTGAGCTTCAGCATTTCATCCTTAGCGATGGTGTACACCCGCGCCGCCCGATAATTCACCAAAGCCGCCAAGTCCAACAGGCCATCCTGCTTGACAAACTGCAGCTGCAACGGATGTTCGATCATCCCTAAGGTCAATTGACGCTCCTTCATCTTCTGCGCCGTCAGCGCCAGTTGATTCGGATACCCCAACGCCTCTTCGCCCACAAACATGAGCGTGCTCACCGGCTTTTGCACGCCTGCCGCATCGATACGGGCAAAAACCGCTTCCACGTCCTCCGCCTTCACCAGCGTGTAATTGCTGGGGCGGACCACGACTAAAAAGCCTGCCTGCGCCACTTGGCGCATCTCATCAGTCGGCAGACCTAAATTCCATTTGACAGCCTTTTCATAGTCGGCTTTTACCTGCAGCACGCGCTGGCCTTCCGCCACCGAAAGAACGCGGCTCTCTCCTAAACGACGTTCCAAATCCGCTTTGACTTCGCTAAACACCACTTCATCGTGACCAATGACATAAATATCTTCGGCCGCAATGCGCCCGTTTTCGACTAAGCGACGCCAAAAAGGGTCCGACAGCGTTCCCGTACGATACTGGTGCAGCAAATGAGCCCCAGGCATGCTTGTCACCTGACCGTTTTGATTCAACTTCTCCAACGTCCGCTCATACACGGCCAGCGACGTTACGCCTGCTTCGCGAAACTGCGCCAGCACGTCTTGCTCCGAACGCCCTTCGATCCGGGCCAATTCCGCCAGCTCTTCACGGTCATAAACCATTTCCACAGTATGATTGGCCGTCTCCGTCTGATGTCTCTGCCAACCTGCATACAAAGCAGCAATAAGCCCCAGCGCCATGCAGGCCAGCAGCCAGCGGTTATAACGGAATTTCGTCAAAAACCTCTCCACCTTAACTTTGCTTTCTCTCAAGTACGGCAGCTTACGCCGTACTGAGGCAACATTCCTTAATTCGCGCTAAAAGAAAAAAATCCTGCCAAAACAAGCGTTTAACTTCGTTCTTTAGCAATAATCGTCAGCCGGCCTTCTTGGGCTTGCACATCAGCAATCACCATCGGCACAGGCACGCGCTTCACATCCAGAAGCATCACGCCCTTGCCGCCAAGGCTTCCCAGCTGGCGCACGCTGCGGCCGCCTACTTTAAAATAAGTAGGCACAAAACGAATCGTATCCCCGTCCGTCTCAACGCGCCCCTCCACCTGCAACGGCAGGGAGAAGACGCCGCCAACGCCATAGGCGCCGGAAATATCTATTTTCTCTGGATGAATTTGCACGCGAACTTGTTCAAAGCCCTTCATCTCCTGCCGCAAAAGTTCCGCCAAGCTCTCTTCGCTAACCGCCAGTCGCGCAGACAGTTTCCGCGGATTCTGCAGGGAAATGCGCTGGTTCTGCAGCAAAGATAACAAATCAATGCGGGCGTCTTGAATATCGGCGGACAACTCCTCAAAAGCCAAACGATCCAGCCTTCCCTTCACGGCAGTCACTTGCAGCCGTGGCATATGCCCGGTCAACCAAAACAAAGCCGGCCGACCGCTTGTTTCCGCCTCCACAGTGTCCGCTTCAAACTGTTTGGTCAACGACGCTTCCAACATGCCGTTCAAGGTTGCCGGCAGCAGCAGCTCCAGCAAAATAAGAACTGCCGCAATCATCGCCAAAACAGTACCTGTTTTACGCACGACTTAGTCCCCCTGCATTCCCCGGCGCAAATACGCCTGAATAAACAGCTCCAAATCCCCGTCCATAACAGCCTGTACATTGCCTGTTTCCGCATTCGTCCGATGGTCTTTGACCATATTGTACGGATGGAAAACATAAGAACGAATTTGGCTGCCCCATTCAATGGCCTGATAGTCTCCGGCCAGCTCGTTCAGCTCCTGCTCCTGTTTCTGCCGTTCCAAGACAAACAGCTTCGCCCTCAGCATATGCAGACACTGCTCTCGGTTTTGAATCTGCGACCGTTCGCTTTGGCATTGAGCCACAGTTCCTGTCGGTATATGGGTCATGCGCACCGCCGAGTCAGTTTTGTTGATATGCTGACCGCCGGCGCCGCTGGCGCGATACGTATCTACGCGCACATCGGCCATATTCAAGTCCACTTCTACCGTATCGTCAATTTCCGGCATGACGTCCAACGCCACAAAAGAGGTATGTCGCCGGCCGCTGGAATCGAAGGGCGAAATACGCACCAGCCGATGCACGCCTTTTTCCGATTTCAGATACCCGTACGCATTATGGCCGCTGACTAAAATGGTGGCGCTTTTCACGCCAGCTTCATCACCAGCGAGAAAATCCACGGTCTCCACTTTATAGCCGCCCTTTTCCGCCCAGCGCACATACATGCGCAGCAGCATTTGCGCCCAGTCTTGGGCTTCCGTGCCGCCCGCACCGGCATGAAGCGTCAAAATAGCATTATTGGCGTCATACTCTCCCGCCAAAAGCAGCGTCAACTGCAGATGCTCCAGCTCCTGCTTAAGCTGATTCAACGAAGATTCCACTTCCGGGTACAGGCTTTCGTCCTTCTCCTCCATACCCAAATCCCAAAGCACTTGCATATCTTCATAACAACTTTCCAGCTTCCGGTAGGTTTCGCAAGTGTCCTTCAGCGCCGTCGTTTCCCGCATCAACTGCTGCGCCTTCTCCGGATGATCCCAGAAATCCGGCGCTCCCATTTCATATTCCAGTTCGGCGATCTTTTCCTCTTTGACAGCTACGTCAAAGAGATCCCCTCATTTCCTCTAGCGTTTCTCCAACACGGACGATCTCCACCCGTAAATCTTCCAATAACATGCCTTCAGCCCCTTTATTATTAGTAACGAAACACAAGAAAATCCACTAACAAGAGAATCGGAGTCACGGGAGGGTACGCAGGAGACAGACCAAATGGATACGTTTTCAGGAGATTGCCGCGTCGCTGCGCTCCTCGCAATGACGCAAATCCCCCTGACCCTGCGGGCCATCCCCCTTTCGCAAGGGGGGGCTTCAAACCCTGCCTCCCTTATCAAAGGGAGGTGCCGCCACAGCGGCGGAGGGATTCAAAGCAAACCCGTAACCCTCATTCGAACCCTCATGTTCGCCGATTCTCTTGTTCAATCTTACCCCGTACCCTCACTTTACTCACTCTACTCCTGTTCAAAACCCGTAACCCTCATTCGTACCCTCAGGTTCTCCTCGCGACTCTTGTTTGTTCCCCTTACATTCCCTTACTCACCGAGAACTCATTAATCGCTTTATCGATTTCCTGCACCAGAGTCTCCGGCAGGCCCTCAATATCCACATTCAAGAAGCCACGTACAATGGTCGCCGTCGCCTCGTCCTCATTCAGGCCGCGCGCCATAAGATACTCGATCTCTTCCGGCGCAATCTTGCCCACCGCCGCCTCATGGCTGAGCTCAGCATTGTCGGTTCGCGCCTCCAGCTCCGGAATGGCGTGAATCACGCCTTTCGGATGCAAAATCAAGCCGTTGCACTCTAGATGCGCCTTGCTTTCCGGGGCCTTGCCCAACAGATGGCCGCGATTAATAATGATGCCCCCTGTGGACAGCGTCCGCGCCACAATCTCGCCGCGCACTCCGGGAGCTTCTAGAATCACCCGGCCGCCGATATCCATATGCGCTCCTTCGGGAGCCACTATAACGGAATTCAGCCGCGCCACCGCGCCTCGTCCTACCAGGCGGGTCGTCGGATACATCTGAATATCCTTTACCCTCTGCAGGCAGATATAGTTTGACAAATACGTGCCACCCTCTTCGACGATTACACCAGTCCGCGGCCGTACAGCCACTTCTTCTCCCCAGCGGTGAATCATGGTAAAGGTCAGCTTGCCGCCTTTTTTGACAAAAAACTCACTAATGCCGATATGCATGCCCTTGCGCACATGCGGGTCAGTGCCGCAGCCAGTAATAACGTGCAGCTCCGCCCCTTCTTCGACAATAATCACGTTATGCACGTCTTGCACTACTTCTTCCGAGCTAATGTACATGCAGGCCTGCACGGGGTCCTCCACCTTGACGCCAGGCAGAGCCCGGATGAAGTAGCCATGTTCCTGATGCACCGCCGCCCGGGCAGTATATTTATCCGCGTCAGGCGCTACCGCCCGCCACCAATACTCTTCTTCCAGCCAGTCGTGACATTTCAGAGCCTCATCAACGCTCATGATTTCCAAGCCGTCCCCCTGCACCTGACAATGCGTTACCGCATGGTCGGTCTGCAAAAACGTGCCCGAACGCCCAGCACCGGACACTTCAATACCGATGCCTTCCAAGGAGCGTTTACGCGCTGCATCCATCTGCAGCGCCGGCTGTTCCATATACTGCTCTTCGCCTTGCTGATCCGAAAACTCAGCAAAATCAATATCTGCGCCGTACAACGCTAGCTTTTTTTCCGCTTGACGCGCCTGTTGCTCAATATCCTGCTGTCGCTTCATCTCAGTTTCCTCCTGTCATGTCGCAGCTGACGCAAGCTTCATAGCCTTGCGTCTGAATACAGGAAAACATCTCCTGCGGATTGCCGCTGCAGGATACAACGCCGTCAAAAAGCACATGGGCCACATCCACAGGCACATATTGCATAATATGCCCTGTATGCGTAATGATCAAGCCGGATTTACTGCGCCCTTCACGACGCTTTTTCAGCGGCAATGTATTGCCGCCATTAACGCCGCGCTGCAAAATACGATCCGCCGCCTTGCCCACAACTGCGATATTTTCAATATCCACGCCAGACTCAGGCTCATCCAAAAGCAGCAGGTCCGGCTGCTGCGCCAAAAGCTGCAGTAATTCGGAGCGCTTAATCTCGCCGCCGGAAAAGCCGTCATTCACCGAGCGATCCAAGAAATTTTCCATGTTGACCGATTTGGCCAAGGCCTCGACGTCCACTTCCCTCTCCCCAGCGCACAAACGCACCATGTCACGCACCGCCAGGCCCCGTACTGTCGGCGGACGCTGAATCATTACGCCCACGCCGCGGCGCACGCGCTCGTACACAGGCAGCTCGGTAATATCTTCTCCTTTAAAGAAGATACGTCCTCCGGTGATCTTATAGCGAGAAAAACCCATAATGGCATTGATCAACGTCGACTTCCCCGTGCCATTGGGACCGAAAAGCACATGCACTTCGCCCTGCTTAATATGCAGATTGATATCCCTCAAGATCTTCCGGCCTTCCACTTCAACGGCCAGATGTTCCACTCGCAGCATTGTCAATCCCTCCTGTTTTTCGGAACTGCTAATTTATTCACAGCTTCCTATAAATCATAAAGCCACTAACAAGAGAACCGGAGTCACGGGAGGGTACGCAGGAGAGAAACAGTCATAGTTGAAACATTTCCCCGTAGCCCTCATTCGAGCCCTCAGGTTCTCGTCGCGACTCTTGTTCAATCCCCGTACCCGTCCCATTATAACGAAACACAGAGTACCCGCAATCGGTTACTCTGTTGTTTCATTCAGCTTAGTTAATACCGCAGCAATTTTTATACTTTTTCCCGCTACCGCAGGGGCAAGGATCGTTGCGTCCCACCTTGTCCTTGTTTACCACCGGCTGCTTGGGTGCATTCTCGTCCGCTTCCCCATGATTTTCGGTAGCCTGCTGCAAATGATCCTCAGGCTGCGAAATAATGTTCACCCGGAACATGTACTTAACGATATCGTCCTGGATATAGTCCATCAATTGCTGGAACATATCATAGGCTTCAATCTTGTACTCAATCAGCGGATCCTTCTGGCCGTACGCCCGCAGTCCGATGCCTTCGCGCAAGCCGTCCATGGCGTCTAAATGCTCGATCCACTTGCTGTCCAGCACTTTGAGCATAATAACCTTTTCCAGTTCGCGCATGTTTTCTTCGCCAAAGAGCCGCTCCCGGCCTTCATAGGCATCCTGCGCCGCCGCCATCACTTCCTCCCGCACTTCTTCGCGATTGCAGGTTTCCAGCTTAGCCACAGTCAGACGGCCTTCCGGCGCAAAGTACTCCTCGCAGTACTTGATGAGGCCCGCCAAATCCCAATCTTCCGGATACGTATTGGCGTCAGCGTAGAGAGCAATGCCATGATCGGCAATTTTTTCAATCATCGCCAAAATATTTTCCCGGAGATTTTCGCCCAGCAGAATTTGCTTGCGCTGCGCATAGATAATCTCACGCTGCTGATTCATGACATCGTCATACTCCAGCACGTATTTACGAATTTCAAAGTTGCGGTTTTCCACTTTTTTCTGCGCGTTTTCAATGGCTTTGCTGACCATGTTATGCTCGATAGGCTCGTCTTCTTCCATGCCCAGCTTATCCATAATAGTGGAAATATGATCGGAACCGAAAATGCGCATCAAATCGTCTTCCAATGACAGATAGAAGCGGCTGGAGCCCGGGTCTCCCTGACGACCGCAGCGGCCGCGCAGCTGATTATCAATGCGGCGGCTTTCATGACGCTCCGTACCGACAATATGGAGGCCGCCCAATTCCGGCACGCCTTCGCCCAGCTTGATATCCGTACCACGGCCAGCCATGTTGGTCGCAATAGTTACAGAACCTTTTTGCCCTGCCTGCGCAATAATAGCAGCTTCCTTGTCATGATGCTTAGCGTTCAAAACATTATGCGGCACGCCATGCTTTTTGAGCAGCGCCGACATTTCTTCCGACTGGCTGATGGAGGTAGTGCCTACCAACAACGGCTGCCCTTTGGCATGACGCTCGGCAATTTCCTGCACAGCCGCCTTATATTTCGCTTTCTGCGTTTTGAAAACCACATCCGGGAAATTTTCGCTCACTACCGCCTGATTGGTCGGCAGCACGACTACGTCCAAGTTGTAGATTTTCTGGAATTCCGGTTCTTCGGTTTTCGCCGTACCGGTCATCCCTGCCAATTTATCATACATGCGGAAATAGTTCTGGAAGGTAATCGAAGCCAGCGTTTGGCTTTCCCGCTGGATCTTCACGCCTTCCTTCGCTTCAATGGCCTGATGCAAGCCATCGCCGTAACGACGGCCAAACATCAACCGTCCGGTAAATTCGTCAACAATGACCACTTCGCCGTCTTTTACCACATAGTCGCGGTCGAGTTCCATGAGCGCCTTCGCCCGCAGCGCCTGATTGAAATAGTGAGACAGCTGCATGTTTTCGCCGGCGTACATATTGGTCACGCCCAGTAATTTTTCCGCCTTGGCAATGCCCGCTTCGGTAGGGAGCACCTGCTTGGCTTTTTCGTCCAACGTAAAGTCGGCCTCTTTTTCCAGCTTTTCCACCACTTTGGCTACTTTAGCGTAGATATCGGTAGCACGCTCGCCAGGGCCGGAAATAATCAGAGGCGTTCTCGCCTCATCGACCAAAATGCTGTCCACTTCATCGACAATGGCGTAATTCAGCGGACGCTGCACCATCTGGTCCGCATAAATGACCATATTGTCACGCAAATAGTCAAAACCGAATTCATTGTTGGTACCATAAGTAACGTCGCAGGCATAAGCATGCTTGCGGTCGGCATAGGTCAAGCCGTGCAAAATCGTACCCACGGACAAGCCTAAAAATTGATACAACTGCCCCATCCACTCGCTGTCGCGACGAGCCAAATAGTCGTTGACCGTAATGACATGAACGCCCTTGCCGGCCAAGGCGTTCAAATATACCGGCAACGTCGCCACCAGCGTTTTACCTTCGCCAGTACGCATCTCCGCGATATTGCCTTCATGCAGTACCATGCCGCCCATCAGCTGCACGTCAAAATGGCGCATGCCCAGCACGCGCCGCGAAGCTTCCCTAGCTACAGCGAACGCTTCCGGCAATAAGTCGTCCAGCGTCTCGCCCTCTCCCAGGCGTCGCTTGAATTCTTCCGTCTTGGCCGCCAAAGAAGCATCGCTGAAATTCTGCAAATCCTTCTCTAAGGCGTTAATCTGTTCCACCGTCTGCTGCATCCGTTGGATGGTCTTTGCATTCGGGTCTCCGAAGAGTTTCTTAATGAAACCGAACAAGCTATATCACTCCTCAAAACATCGCCGCGAAGGCGTTATATTCCATCTATCAATTCTAGCAGAAGGCGGCAGAGAAGTCAAAATGAAGAGACGCTTTATTAACAGGAGTAGAGTGAGTAGAGTGAGGGTACGGGATACAGTTTTAATATAGAACTATATTATTCGGCTCTTCCGTTAAAGAAGAAAAGCCCCGGCTTTGCCGAGGCTTTTCTTTAACGAAAGAGCTATGATAGAGATTACCGCATTTTCTTTTCTGCGTACCCTCCCTTTACTCCCTCTACTCTTGTTCAAATACGTTTTTCGCCCTCTAGCCCCAACTTAATAGTTAGGCTCGATCAGACCGTAAGCGCCGTCTTTACGACGATACACTACGTTCACATCTTCCGAGTCCGAATTGATGAACACATAGAAGTCATGATGCACCAGGTTCATCTGCATGATGGCTTCCTGCACATCCATCGGCTTCACCGCAAAACGCTTGGTTTTCACCAGCGGGAACTCGTCCTCATCAACAGATGCGGGCGCCGCCACCGGCGTTACCAGTTCCGCTTTGAAGCCCTTGCCGCGCAGACGACGCTCCAATTTGGTTTTATACTTTTCAATCTGTTTTTCCAGCTTTTCAATAACCAAATCAATAGAGGTGTACATATCGCTGGTAGCTTCCTCGCCCCGCAAAATAATGCCGTTGGCAGGAACCGTAACCTCCACGATATGGCGCCCTTTCTCCACCGTCAGCACCACGGAGATTTCACCAAGCATTTCAAAGTACTTAGTGATTTTGCCAATGCGCTTCTCCACATAATCGCGCAGTGCAGGAGTAACATCAATGTTTTTTCCACGAATCGCTATTGCCATAATAACCACAACTCCTTTCCGGGTTCTTGTTATAATGTATTCGCCTTTTATCCGCAAAATCCTTTTTATCGTTTTCGGAATTTTCCGGATGAAATAAGAAGATACGGTTTACACAGAGTCTCGTTCCTTCTCTCCGTTCTCCCACAAAACAAAAGGCAAGCCTTTCGGCCTGCCTTTGTTTTACACGCGTATCTTATTGACGGAAAACATTCGATGCCTGCGGTCCGCGAGCACCCTCTACAACGTCAAACGAAACTTCTTCGCCCTCAGTCAGAGATTTGAAACCGTCTCCCTGGATTGCGGAAAAATGCACGAATACATCGCCGCCATCTTCTTTTTCAATAAATCCATAACCTTTTTCTGCGCTAAACCATTTTACTTTACCTGTCATGCCTGTAGCCTCCTAACATATATCCACTGGAGTGGGTCAATCTTGTAAAAGTATACCATTCCATTACAGGCATTGTCAAATTGCTAGGCCAAAAGTCACGAAATTGTTACACTTTGTGTATCAGAAAAATTCCTACAAGATTTTCGAGAGGAACAATTTAGTCCTTTCCTCCTGGGCGTCCAAGAAAATGGCCTCTGGCGAACCTTCTTCCACAATCTTCCCTTCATCCATAAAGAGTACTCGATTGCCCACTTCCCGAGCAAAGCCCATCTCATGCGTAACCACGACCATGGTCATGCCTTCCCGCGCCAACGTCTTCATAACTTCCAGCACTTCCTTGACCATTTCCGGATCCAGCGCCGAAGTCGGCTCGTCAAAAAGCATTACCTTCGGCCGCATAGCCAAGGCCCTCGCAATAGCCACCCGCTGCTGCTGTCCGCCGGACAGTTGCTCCGGATAGACCTCCGCCTTCTCCTGCAAGCCTACCTTGTCCAAAAGCGCGCGAGCCATAGTCTCCGCTTCTCCCTTGGGCAGCTTGCGCACTTGCATAGGGCCCAGCATAACATTCTCCAGCACATTCATATTGGGAAAGAGGTTGAAGCGCTGAAACACCATGCCCACTTCCGCTCGGACTGCATTAATATTCGATTTCTTAGACAGCGTCATACCGTCTACAATCACTTCGCCCTCTGTCGGCTCTTCCAGATAGTTGATGCAGCGCAGCATCGTACTCTTGCCGCAGCCGGACGGTCCAATAACGACTACCACTTCGCCTTCGGCTACTTCTACGTCGATTCCTTTTAAGACATGCAGCTTGCCAAAATGTTTGTGGAGCCCCTTAATGCTTATCATCGATCTTGTACCTCCGCTCCAAATAGGCCACTAAACGGGAAATGCTCAAAGTCATCACCAAATAAATAAAGGCTACAGTCAGCCAAATTTCAAAGGAACCATAGGTTCTGGCAATAATCAACTGCCCCCGGCGTGTCAGCTCTTCAAAGCCGATCACCGAAACCAAGGACGAATCCTTCAGCATCGCGATAAACTCATTGCCCAGCGGGGGAATAACCCTCTTGAACGCCTGCGGCAAAACAATGAAGCGCATGGTTTGCCACCAGGTCATTCCCAACGAACGCCCAGCTTCCATCTGCCCTTTATCAATGGACTGAATACCGCCCCGAAAGATCTCCGCCACATAGGCTCCGCTATTGACGCTGCACGCGGTAATCGCCGCCACAAATGGATCAATCCGCTGTCCGATAATAATGGGCAAGGCAAAATAAATCAAAAAGATTTGCACTAACAGCGGCGTGCCACGGATAAAATCTACATACACCGCCGCAAAAGAACGAATCACCCACATTTTAGACAGCCGCGCCATGCCCATAAAAACGCCGATGACCAGGCCAAAACCCACGCTCAACGCCGTAATCTGGATGGTAACCCCCGCGCCCAGCAGCAACAACGGAAAGGAACGCGTCACCAAGTCAAAATCAAAATTCATACTATCCTTCCTTTTTTCCCATCAGGCTGCAACCGCAAAAACGCAAAGACCTCTTCATTCCGAGCGCCAACAGACGTCGCCGCGCTCCTTTGAGTCTTTGCGTTCCCCTTTTGGGGCCAGCCCTACGTATAAAATTGATAGAATAATTATAAATGCATATGCATAACAGTGTCAAGGAAGCCACTTTAGGAAACAAATGACGGATATTAACAGGAGTAGAGGGAGTAAATGGAGGGTTCGCGTAAATATATTAATAAAACCACGGTCCTTGCCATCACTTTACGTCCTATGCTCTTGTTAAAAAACCGTCCTTCAAGCCCTCACTCTACTCACTTTACTCCTGTTAGAAAACCGTACCCCACTCCTAAATCTTCACCATTTTATTCTTAATGGCGTACAGCACCGCTTGCGTCCGGTCCGAAACATGGAGTTTGCGGAAAATATTCGTCAAATGATTTTTTACCGTTTTTTCGCTCAAAAACAACTTCTGCGCTACTTCATTGTTGCTCATGCCCTGGCAAATGAGTTCCAGCACGTCCAATTCCCGATACGTCAGACGTTCTTCCTTGCGACGCTCGTAAATGCGCGTCGTCTCCAATAGGCGCTCTTCCTGGCGGTTGATTTCTCCCAACAATTTGCCCGCAAGAGTCGGGTAAATAAAAGTTTCCCCTGCAGCAACCACCTTCAAAGCCTGAATCAACATGGAAGGTTCCACATCTTTTAAAAGATAACCCGCTGCGCCCGCTTTTACCAATTCCACCACATAGTTCTGATCATCATGAATCGTCAAAACTACAATTTTCACAGGTGAACCAGCCTCTTTGAGACGCCGCGTCACTTCAAGGCCGTTCCCTTTGGGCATATTCACATCCAATAACAGCACATCGGGCTTCAGCTCCTCTACCTGGCGAACCGCCTCTTCGCCGTCCGCCGCTTCTCCCAGCACCGTCAGTTCCGGTTCCAGTTCCAGCACATTACGAATTCCCTGTCGCAATAACGCATGGTCATCCGCAATTACAACTCGAATGGTCATATACTTCCTCCACCTTGCTCCCTATCGCTATGTATTAATAACTATGTAAAAGAATGTCATGTTTATTATAGCTGATTCGCTTACTTACTGCATCAAGAATAAAAGAAATCTCCAATAAAATGGTTATAAACAGACCAATGCTCTGTGCTATTAGGCATTTTAACCTAAAACCACTCGGGCTGTCAAAAAGATAACCACTTCCGTATCTTCTTTTTCGTGATACTGATTCCGAAACAAAGCGCCCAACACAGGCAGTTCCGCCAAAAAAGGCAGGCGACTGATGGCTTTCGTTTCCGATCGTCCAATCAAACCGCCAATTACCATGGTTTGCCCATCATGAAGGCGTACTTGCGTATCCGCCTCGCGCTTGCTGAAGCGATACGCCGGCGGCGTCAGCTGCGTCTCCAATTGTGGCGTACTAACCTCTGTATGCACGGCCGCCGTAATCTGCTCGTCCGCCTGCACCTGCGGCGTATAACGCAAAATAATCCCCACGTCCCGATAATCATACGTTACAGTAGTCCGCCCGTTTTGCTCCGTTGATTCCCGAGGAATCGGCACACTGTCACCGATATTGATATAGGCGGTTTTCCCGTTCAGCGTCGTAATTTTGGGACAAGCCAAAATTTCCGCCTGCCCTTGGCTGACTAAGGCATTAATCTTCGCCTGATAATAAAATTCATAAGGAGCGCCGCTTGGACTTTTGCCATACCGCACCGTCCCCCATAAAAAGTCCCGCTTTTCCGTTGTTTTATCTTGCTGTGTCGTAGTGTTATTTTGCGAAGAATAACTTGTAGTTTCACTTTTTTCCGGATACGACGGCGTCTTTTGCCATTCCCACTCAATGCCTATATCCCGCAGATTTCTTTTATTGATCGCCACAACCTGCGCTTCCAAGGCCACTTGCTTGCCTGGCGCGTCCAAAAGTGAAACAATCTCTTCCGCTTGCCGCCATTCCGCGGCAGACCCCCGAAAAAATAGAGAATTGGTCATATCATCCGCTAAAAAACGTCCTGTCTGCTTTCCTAACGTTTCGCCAGCTTCTTGGGAAGTATTTTTAGTTTTTTCTTTCTTGGCATTTTTCGCGGCAACCGCCGCAGCAGATTCTTTATCTTTCCGAACATCGTTCAGCAAATTCGCCACTTCCGAAGCTTTGGCATACTGCAGCTTAACGCAATAAGCCCGGGCAAAGCCCTGACGAAAGCACTCCGCCGTGCCCACCACCAAAACATTGCCTACCTGCTGATACTCCAAGCCCTGCAAATGAGCGACTACATCCAGCGCCGTTTTCAGCGGCACCTGCTGCAACTGCGCGCTAACCCGCCCCTTCACCGCTGGATCGAGTACCAGGTTCAAAGCGCCTAAACGGGCCAGCGTCTGCAAAACAGGTACAACCTCTTCTTCCTCCACTTGCAGGTCTACCAGCGTTTCCAGATCGGCCTGCACCGACTGCGGCCAGCCTATAAGCAAACACAACGTCAGCAGCGCTCCCGCCCAATTCGCCCGCCTCAATGTCCCATAGACAGCCAACGCTGCCCCTCCGGCCCTTCCAGCAAAGCGCTGCGCTCCTCGATTTGCACAACCCGATACGCCCCTGGCCCTTCGCCCAGACCATAGGCCCGCGTGCGCCCTTCATAACGCACCAAAGCCATCGTTTGCCCGCCCGAGCGAGCGATTCCTGTCAGCATCGGCTGCAGCGATACCTGCGCGGACGCAGGCACCGGTGCAGCCGATGCTGAGGCTTTAGCCATGAAAACCGTCTGGGGAACCGCCGCTGCCGTTGGCGTCTTCTTCGCAGCCCCTGCTAAACTTCGGTACTCCGCTGGCGGCGCAAACGGATCTCGCGCACCCACCGTCGCCCCGCCCTGGGGCACCGCTTGCTGCAATCCCGACTTTGCTTCCGGCGGCGCAGAAGGCGCAGTCGGTTTCATCGCCACCGGCGGTTCCGTCACCACAGCTCCATCCGGCTTGCTTTCCAACCAATACCCGAATAAGCCAAGCACCGCAATCCCGATCCCTACAATCAGCCGCCTTTGTACCTCCGTCAACTTCTCCCAAAGCTCCCGTACATCCATCTGCAGCCATTCCACATTAACCATCTTCTTCCTTTTTTTATTGAACATGAGTAAAGGGAGTAGAGGGAGGGCACGGTCCATTTATTTAGGACTGAACAACCACAAATTCCCTCAAAGTCAAACAGACTCCCAATAGAAAATATATCTCCGCGTCGCTATTTACGCTTATTAAACTTAACAACCGCTTCTTTCCATTATTTTCATTGAACATGCGCAGAGAGAGCAAAGGAAGGGTACGAATATCTATTAAATTACGACTAGTTATGCATCAAATTTGGATGCACAACCTTGCGAATGCCAGACTTTAAGCTATGCACGCGGAAATTAATCAAAAGCGCCTCTGGTAAATCCAATGCCTTCAAATAGGAAATCACTTGAGAAACATGTATTGGCTGCAGAGACTCTACCGTTTTCAGCTCCACAACCAAACAATTCTCCACTAAAAGGTCAAGTCGTCCTTCTCCAACACTGGTTCCCTTATATGCAACTTGAAATGTACGTTGCCGTGAATAGTTTATTTTCCTTTTTTCTAGTTCCACAGCCAGCGCCTGTTCATACACTGATTCTAAATAGCCAGGCCCTAATGTAGAATGAACTTCCATTGCCGCGCTAATCACCTTGCCACGAAGCTGTTCCAACCCCATCGTAACACCTCGATTCACGCTTAATTGATTTTCTCTTTCGTGCCCTCGCTTTACTCCCTCTGCTCTTGTTAAAAGATTGAACCCGCATCGATCCTGCTAAACTCAACGCTTCGCTTCTTGCTTTTTTAGGCACGTAACATCATATCTAGACCCTAATATAATGCCGTTCTTCGCAGCCCTCCCTCTACTCACTCTACTCCTGTTAAAATATCGTTACCCCTTCAGTTCCTGGAGTTTAGGACCTAAGAGGCGTTTATACCCTTCCACGCCAGGCTGATCGAAGGCATCGACATTCGCCAGTTCGCCCTCGTAGGCCACGGACAGAGCCAGCAAGTACAGCAGTTCTCCAATATGGTACGCATTCAGCTCCGGCAGCGTAAAGACCGCGCTAAAGCGTCCGTCCGCCGCCAGGGCCTCGGCGTTAGCCTGGCGCGCCGCTTCCAGCGCCTGGCCCATAGTGACGCCCGCCATGGCCGCCAGTTTGGGAACCCGCGGGAACACATCCGGTATCACCCGGTCCTCCGCCCAGTTCCCGACCCGCACAAACTGCAGCACCTTGTCCTTCGGCCCGTCCTGATGCTGCTGCGTTTGGGCATGCATATCCGTCGTGCCTACCGCCACAATCGGCGTACGCCCGTAATAGACTGTCTCGCCCTCGCGATTTTGGCGCTTGCCCAGGGACTCCGCCAAAAGCTGTACGTACCACTCCGCCAGCGACTTCATATCGTCGCTGTAGGGCATGAAGACCTCGCTCGTCCGTCCGTATTCCTGTGCCGCCAAATATTTCAACGCTGCATTGAGCATGGCCGGATTGCTCCAGGCATCCTCGCCCAGGCAGGCTTCATCCATCGCCCTCGCCCCAGCCAAAAAAGCGTCGATATCAAAACCGCAGCACGCCGCCGTTACCAAGCCCACTTCGGAAAAAATGCTGAACCGTCCGCCCACACCGTCCGGCACGGCAAACCGCTCCCAGCCCTCTTCCTCCGCCAGCTTGCCCAAAAGCGTCGCCTGCTCCCCTTGAGCCGGGTCGGTCACCGCCACAACTTCCAGCTCCACCCCGGCTGCGCCACGCAGCTCTGCCAACGCCGCCATAAAGCAAGCCATCGTGTCCAACGTCGAGCCGGATTTCGAAATGACCACGAGCATCACTTTGTAAGCGCCGCCGCCATGTACCGCTTTCATCTGCGCGTCGTAAGTAACCTGTTCCAAAAGCGCCTGCGTCCGCCTCGGGTCAATATTATTGCCGCTAAAATACAACTTTGGCCAACCGCCGCGCGCTTCCTTGTGCTTCTGGTTCCAGAACTCACCGCAGGTCAAATCGAAAATCACCTTATTTCCCAAATAAGAACCGCCAATACCAAAAAAGAGTACCGCGTCAAAATCGGCTTTCACCCGTTGTCCAAAATTCTTTAATTGCTGCAAAGACGAAGGCGAATTCAAATGCCCCTCTGCCACAAAGGGCAGCTGCGAAAACAAGACCTTCTCCGGCGTACCGTCCTTCGATAAATGCCCGCGCACCACACCGGTTTGCCGCATCTCTCCCATAGCTTCATGCGCTGCCTGCAAGCGTTCTTGCAAAGCCGCAACTGATTCCGGCTCCACCCGTCCCCCGCCATATAAAAGCGTATAATCAAAAGAAAAACCGGATGCCAATGTCAGTACTGCTGCCAAAAGCCTCACCCTTTCTTTATTTCTTATGTTATGTATTCGGAATTTTGGTAGAGCTTTCCTGCCATTTTGTTTTCCAAATCCAAGTATGCTATAATTTTTTAAATAAGGATTGAGCGAGGATTGAACAAGAGAACCGGAGTCACGGGAGGGCACAAAGGAGGGACACGGTTTTTGAACAGGAGTAAAGTGAGTAAAGTGAGAGTACGCAAGAGGGTACGGGATACGATTATAATTTTAAAAATGACAAATGGTCTTCAGAGCGGTAATAAGCCTGTTTTGGGAGTATGGAGCTAGCTTATCGCGTCATTGCGAGGAGCGCAGCGACGTGGCAATCTCTTGATAAAACACATTACCACGGCCCCTCAGTCAGGCCCTCCGATTCTCCCGCGACTCTTGTTCAACGCCTATTCTTTGGCTTTTCTATAAAACCCCTTTCGTGTATTTCGCGATTCATTATCAACATCCCTACAATTTATTCTCTAACCGCGAAAAGCGCGAAAAGCACAACATAATAATTTCTGGTATATAGAAAAAATCCCTCCCGACGATTTTCGGGAGGGTCAATTTTTAAGAGGAGGAATGACCTTGATGGACAAGCAAGAAGAAATTTCCCCATCCGCCATCAAAAAGCTACTGCAACTAAGCGGGCCCAAAGCGCGAACGCTCGAAGAATTTTCTTTGCATGGCCATGACTTAACAGGCTCTCTGCAGTTACTGGAAGCGTTAAACAACAAAGCTCTCAGCAGCGAAGTCCGTAAAGGATTATGGTATCACGCCATTACCATCTTTTACAAATGCTTTAAACATAGCGACGCCAGAAGAAGGCTTTGGCCGCAGGTAGTGTTCGCCAAGCGCCCGGATCTCATGCCGGCATACAATTTTTTTCTCAACCTGCGTGATCGGCATATCGTGCATGACGACAACCCCTATATCAAAGCCTATGTAGGCGTATACGTCCATAAAGAAAATGATGCGTACACGGTAGAAGACGTAGTCAGCAGCGTGGCCATCTTTGACATCCTCGATGAAAACAGATGGCGAATCTTTTGCGAGTTGGTTCGTTTTGCCGTAGCCTGGGTAGACAAGGAAAAAACTCGTTTAAAAAATCTGCTCAAAGCAGAATGCGAAAAAAAATCTCCTCAAGAATTAGACTCTTTAAAAGAGCTCGCTATCACCATTCCCACCCTAAATCAAGTCAGTGAAAAAAAAGAAGTCGAATTTTAGTGTGCCTTTCCCCGTACCCTCATTCATACCCTCCCGCGACTCCGATTCTCTTGTTCAATCCCCGTATCCTCGTGGCTGCGCCTTGTGCCACCGCCAGGCATCCTCGACAATGGTTTTCAACTCGCTGCGCTCCGGCTGCCAGACCAGCTCCTGGCGAATCCTGGCCGAAGACGCTACAAGCACCGCCGGGTCCCCCTCACGACGAGTCGCTTCTTCCACCGCAAATTCCCGCTGGGTCACCTGCTTCGCCGTCTCAATCACTTGGCGCACGGAAAAGCCTTGCTCCGAGCCCAAATTATAAATCCGGCTCTCTCCGCCGCGCCCCAAGTGCTCCAAGGACAGCACATGAGCCTGCGCCAAATCGCAAACATGAATGTAGTCACGGATGCAGGTTCCGTCAGCAGTAGCATAATCGGTTCCGAAAATGGAAATGGCCTTGCGCTGCCCCAAAGCCGTCTTTAGAATGAGCGGCACCAAATGCGTTTCCGTGCCGTGATCCTCGCCAATCGTTCCCTCCGGCCAAGCCCCTGCCGCATTAAAATAGCGCAGCGATACATACCGCAAACCATAGGCCGCAGCAAAATCAGCCAGCAGGCCCTCTATCACCAGCTTCGTCCGCCCGTAGACATTCGTCGGGAAAGTAGGCGCAGTTTCCAAAATCGGCCACTTCTCCGGCTCGCCATACACGGCAGCTGTCGAGGAAAACACCAATTTCTCCACATGCGCCTGACGCATAGCCGTCACTAAAGAAAGCGTGCCGCCTACATTGTTATCATAGTATTTCTGCGGCTCCTGCATAGACTCTCCCACCAGGCTCAGCGCAGCAAAATGCAGCACAGCTTCAATGCGTTCCGCCAACAGCACCTCAGTCAGCCGTTCTGTAACACGAATATCTTCTTCATAAAAAGGAATCCCCCCCGGAGCGCCTGACGATGCCCGGTGGACAAATTATCATACACCACCACTTCGTGCCCGGCTTGCAACAATGCCCGCACAACATGCGAACCAATATAGCCGGCGCCGCCTGTTACCAAAACCCTCATCGCTAAATTCCCGCCTTTTTTTCGTCCTCTTCCTCGCCATTCAATACCGGCCCCAATGTGCGAAGCAAATATTTCAAAAAGTCTTCGCGCAAATCTGGACGTTTCAGCGCAAACTCTATCGTCGCTTCCAAAAAACCCTGTTTGTCGCCAATATCATAGCGACGTCCTTCAAACTGGTAGGCGTAAATCGGTTTAGTTTTTCCTAGAGTTCGCAAGGCATCGGTCAGTTGAATCTCACCGCCCGCTCCCGGCGGCGTCGCCGCCAAAATCTCAAAAATCTCCGGCTCGATCACATACCGCCCCAAAACAGCCAAGCGCGAAGGCGCTTCTTCCAGTTTTGGCTTCTCAATTAAATCCAGGGCCTTCCAAAGGCGCTCCTTGATAGGCTGGGGTTTGACGATGCCATAGCGGCACACCTGCCGCCGCGGCACTTCTTGTACGCCCAGCACGGAACCGCCGCAGTCCTCGTAGACTTCAATCAACTGCTTCAAGCATGGCACGGTTGCATCTACTATATCATCGCCTAAGAGCACCGCAAAGGGTTCATCCCCCACAAATTGCCGGGCGCACAGTACTGCATGCCCTAAACCGCGCGCCTCTTTCTGGCGGATATAGTGAATATCTACATCAGAAATTTCCTGAATCAAACTCAGTAAATCATACTTGCCGCTATGCTTTAAAGAGTATTCCAATTCCAAATTCCGATCAAAATGATCCTCGATGGAACGCTTGTTCCGCCCGGTAATAATCAAAATTTCTTCAATCCCCGAAGCGACGGCTTCTTCCACAATAAACTGGATCGCTGGCTTATCCACAATCGGCAGCATCTCTTTGGGCTGCGCCTTCGTCGCTGGTAAAAATCGGGTTCCCAGCCCCGCCGCCGGAATAATGGCTTTTCGAATTCGTTTTTGCTTTTTCATAAACCATCCATCCTTATCTTCAAAGCATGCTCAAAGAACTTCAAAAACATATACTAACCAGCTAGCTTTGGGGAAAATATATTCCATTTTTAAGTTTTACAAAAGATAGTAAGTTTATCTGCATTTTCAAGAATTCTTCTGAGTCCAATCGATAAATTCCTCTATTTTTTCATTGCACAAGAGCGGAATGGCTTTTCTTATCTTCTCAAGGGGCCAATTCCACCATTGAATTTCTAATAGTGACTCTATAATTTTATCTGAGAATCTCTTACGCGCTACACGAGCCGGATTCCCAGCTACAATCGCATAGGCCGGCACGTCTTGTGTAACTACTGCTCGGGCCCCAATTACCGCGCCATCGCCGATTGTTACGCCCGAGAAAATCATGGCTTCCTTGCCAATCCACACGTCATTCCCGATTGAAATATCTCCCTTGGCATAGGGATGCCCTAAAATTTCCGCGGCTTCTGGAAAATCCTCTAGAACAGGAAAAGGATATGTGGTTACCCAATCCATTCGGTGTTCAACGTCGAGCAGAAACTGGACACCTGCTGCAATACTGCAAAAGCGTCCCACCGCAACTCCAGCCGGCCAATTTATCGCTTCAACAACTGGTTTTCCATATGTATATTCGCCAAATGAGATCGGCAATATATTGTTTGGCGTTACCAGGGAATTCGTATAACGCACTTTAACTTGCGCTGCATTTTTTCTATATCTTTTTACTCTTTCCACACTTGTTCTCCTTACACAACTCGACCTCTTTTTTCAATACACTATTTCATACGTTGAAATAGTTCTTCAGTTAATTGATCATATTGCCCCCATAACACAGCATACCAGGACAATCGTTCCTGATAATGCCGGGCTAATAACCGATTTTCCTTGACCCATGCATAGGCCCTCAAGGCGATCTCCTCTCGCAACGAATGCTCTCTCATGACTAATTGCAATTTCTCTTCAAATTCTTCCAGGTTATGATAAATCAAACCGGTTTCACCTTGACGAATGCTCTTTTCATATACGGTGGGACTAGCCAAACACACTACGCCATTAGCCGCACACTCTAAAAATTTCAAATCCGACTTCATAGAGTTAAACCTATTTTCTTCCAACGGAAGTAAAGCCACATCTGCCTGCCGCAACAATTGCATATACTGTCCATACTCACAAAAAGGAACAAATCGCTTATGTTGCGTCTCTAGGGCTTCAAAAAATTCTCTATCATGAACAACAGTAAGCTGATGCGGTGTTTTTTCCAATACGGAATTAAGTTTTCCCATGATAGGCAGCCAGTCATGTTTGCGATTAAGAGCGCCAAAAAAGAGATGTACCTGCTCTTTTTTTATTTTTCCTTGCCATGGCGGCAATACCGCAAGCTGATTTTCGAAAACCTTTACATGCGGATTATATGGGCGTATAAATTCCGCCAGAGCTTCCGTTGAAACCTGTACGGCATGGCAAGAGCGAAATGCCATGTAACCATTGTCCTTGTAAAGGTTTTCCCAACGATCCGGATCATCATCCATTTCGTAAACAATCAAATATTTTCGCCTAAGCAGTTCTTCTTGCTGCGCAAAGCTTTGCACTGCTACACGCTGCCAGATAAAGACTTTCTTTTCTCCCTGAATCGGCGGCGGCCAAACTACTGTATCGATATCATGCTTAACTCGCACCCCCGGCTTAGTCAGGCAAAAAGCATGCGGTTCTCCAATTCGAACGCGCGAGCAAACTTTAGTTTCTCCTAATAAGGAATGCAATAGTAAACGATCCGACTGCGGCTTTTTAAGCGCCCGAACCACATACTGCAGCGCTCCGGTCTGCACTGCAAAAGCCTGCTGGCTTTCCACTCCCAAGGCTTGGGCCGTCTTCCAGAGCGCCTCCTGCACGCCTTGCCGATGTGGATGCTCAAAAATCCGAGGTACGATGTCAAATATAGTTAACGTAGCTTGCTGAAATAACTGTTTAATACTATCCAGCGTAAAAAATCGCAAATGTGTACGATCCAGCAAACCCTCATCCTGGTATTCCCATTGGCCCTTTAAAAGATTAACCAATAATTGCCAATGCTGCACATTAGGAATACAAGCGATTACTTGACCATTCTCGTGCAATAAGCGACTGTGCTCCTTCAAAACAAGCCAAGGATCGCGCAAATGCTCCAAAACATCTCCATAAACAATGCAATCCACAGCTTGCACTTTCGCGGCAATCTGTTCTGCACACGTACTTCCCTCCAGATCTCCTTCAATCACAAGATCCAGGTACTTTCTGGCCGTTGCCGCAGCCTTGGGATTCAGCTCCATGCCAATATAAAAGACATCAGGGTTTCTATCTTTATAGGCGCGCCCTAGTTGACCTTCGCCGCAGCCACACTCTAGAATAACCTTCGCATCTGGCGGCATAAAACGAAGTAGATCTGGATTCACATTCCCATAATATGAGTTATTCATAAACTACAACTCTCCCTGTTCAATACAATCAATTACAGAACACAAAGCTTATTGACCCGGCAGCTTGCCTTTAGGAATATCGCGCAATAACGGATATACTTGATCCTTATCTGATAAGGACACTTCCGTCAACGGCCAAGCGATGCCAATATCCGGATCATTCCACAAAATGCCGCCTTCGCAATCAGGGGCATACACATCGGTACACTTATAGCTAAAATACGCCGTCTCACTCAACACGCAAAAACCATGTGCAAAGCCTTCCGGAATCCATAGCTGCCGATGATTTTCGCCGGACAACACAACACCGGTCCATTTGCCAAACTGCGGCGAGCCCACGCGAATATCCACCGCCACGTCAAACACTTCGCCTTGCAATACGGTGACCAATTTCCCCTGGCTGTGAGGCTGCTGATAATGCAAACCACGCAAAACGCCTTTACGAGAAAAAGAAACATTATCCTGTACAAAAGCACCATTTATGCCCATATTTGCATACCGCTGTTGCTGCCATGTCTCATAAAAAAAACCGCGCTGATCTCCAAACACCTTGGGTTCAATAATCCAAACCCCTTGCAAATCCGTCTCTATTTTTTTCATGTTAAATTAATCCTCTCTGCCCGAAGGCGTACCTCACCGCCAAAAATTTCTATGCATGCTCCATTTTCGTTTCCAATGCACCGGCCAAAACCGCTCCCAGGTTCCGGCTTTGTAGCCTGCGTATTTCACAATGGTTCGCAGCAAGGCTTCCGGTAAAAGACGCCCGCAGCCATGATTCCAAAGATACCGGATTTCCGACTGCACAAAACGTACTCCCTCGCCCTCCGCCGCTCCAAAGGTTTCCTTCAGCCAGGGTTCACGCACATGAAATACGCCGGTGTCAAAATACCGGCGAAACTCTTGCTGCAATGTATACTCATGAGAATGATATACCTCCGCCTCGGCGCAATACACCACCTGCCAATCCGCCAAAAGCAGCTTAGCCGCCACAAGCATATCCTCCCCCAAAATGACCTTGGAAGGAAAGCCTCCCACCTCCGCCAATGCCGTTTGCCGATACGCCGCAAAGGAATCGGACGCAAAAGCTGCCTTCAAGCCCAGTTGTGTCCGGTCTTCTTTGCGGCGCACCTGCCGCTGCGGCGGATAGTTAAACAGACGCGCATGCGTACTGAAGGGGCCTGCGTTGTTCCTAGGAAGCTGTCGGCCATAAGCCAAACCCACAGACGGTTCCTCAAAGCAAGCCACCAAGTCTGCCAGAGAGCTTTCCTCAGCCAAAATCGCATCCTGCGTTAAAAAGACAACAATCTCAGCGGCTGAGAGCCATTCGCACCCTTGCTGCCTGGTTCCGCCGTGATCAAAAGTTTTGCCGTCAATAGAGCATACCTTAAAACCGTTCCTTCTTGCCGCTTCCACCGTGCCGTCCGTAGATCCGGAATCAATGACCAGCGTAGAAAAAGAAAGTCCTTTTTGCCGGCGTATGCTGGTTGCTAATTTCAAAAAGTCTTTTCCGCCATTCCAGGTAGGAATGCAAAGAGCTACCCGCCGTTCCATGTCTTTGTTCTTCCTGCCTTCCTATCCATTTCAAGATATTTGATAGCCAATATCGGCGAAAAACGCTTTATCAAGAGCCGTAGGCAGCACCCGAGTTCCTGTACTCAAAGATGGCTTCATAATCGCCGCTTGCGTCGCATCCGTAGCAAAATGAGATCCTGACGCAAAATCCAGCGGTGCAGCACTGCCATATGTCGCTTCCACATGCGGTCCTGCAAAATAATACTTGCCATTGATACTCTCTAAATACTGACTTCCCGCATTTTGCGGCCCCATGCCTAAAATATGTCCCATTTCATGCAAGACAATATGCAAGAAATCGTACTTTTCCTCCGGCACGGCATCATCTGTGGAATTACCAGGAGTCGGGTCAAAATAGAAATAGCTGGCATAGTTCGTATTAAAAGAGACCGAGCCTACCCAAGGCTCAATATTATCATAGCTGTTGTAACGAGCATCCAGCGCCGCATTCCCCGTCTGCGACACGGCCGGCATCCGCGCAAGACCCAGGCTGGTATCTGTGGCAGCATAAGAGCCCAAGTAAATGCGCAAATCGTCAATACTGGTAGTCAAGGCAAAGGAGTCCGCCGCCCCGGTGTTGGGATTCAATACAGATACTACTGTCCCAGCAGGGACATCGGCAAATTCGTCATTGATGATAGACTCCCAAACCTGGCAAGCCTCCTCCACCACCGCCTGGCGCTCCGGGTGATTGGCAAAAAAGCCACTTGTATCGTACCGCGAATAATCCACCTCGATATTGAAACGCGAGCCCGCCATCGTTCTGCGACCTTCCTGCATGCCTGCCATCACATAGTGAACCAGCGGGTTCATGCCAGCAGCCGCTACATCCGGATTCTGCTGCAAATAGTACGATGTATCAAACCAGGAATCCGGATCTCGTCCCTCCCGCCAGCCTGTCCACAAATAATGTTCCAAGGGATTTACGCCAGCTGCTTCCACATCTTGGTTTTGCGCCAAATAGTAGGACGTATCAAAGGAATCGCAGGGATCGCGGCCTTCCTGCCAGCCGTTAGTAAGATAGTGCTCAAAAGGGTTTACACCAGCCGCCGCCACATCCGGATTTTGCTGTAAATAGGAGGAAGTATCAAACAACGCACATGGATCGCGTCCTTCTTTCCAGCCGTTGAACATATAGTGCGTCAAGGGATCAACGCCTGCAGCCGCCACATCCGGATTATGACTTAAATAATAGGCCGAATCAAACACACTGCTTATTGCATCCGCCATACCGTTTCCCTCCTCACTCTTTTAGCACTCCCTGTCTAAACGCACAATACCTTGGTCGCCACACTCAGTGTTAGGAATAATTCCAGGTTCTAAGATGTCTGATATATTTTTGCGCCATAATATATCTTCCTGATGTTTTATTTCAATTATATAACGATCCTCTTGTCTGTGAAAAGTTCCATTATTTACGAAAAAAACCACTGGCGCACTCTGCGAGGAAAACCGTTCTGAAAAATGTGCAATCTGAATATGCTCATTCCGAGCTATCAACTCCCCTGCCGGATTCCAGATAGCCGCTTCAAAGTCATTTGTTTCCTCTGTTACACCTTGCAGCCAAAGCACCCATTGAAAGCTGACTACTGCCGGGAACCGGCTGATCGGCACCATTTCAGCTATGCTTTGACAATCTATTATTGTTCCTTTTTCTTTGTTCTGACAAAGAAAAAGGAATGGCCTGGATTTTCATGGTTACAATCCTCCTACGCGTAAGCTAAGTTCAAAGCGAGCTCTAGCGGTCTCGACCCCAAATTGTTTTGGATATCCTCACACAAATCTTGCACGTACAAGCTGCTATGAGAAATTAAAGCATCCACTTCTACAATCGCCTGTATTAATACTTGCTCAGGCGCAGCCTTAGGCTGCAGCGTTTGCAAAGCAACCGCATAAAATTGAATTAATGCTCGAAGCAGCATCATCTTGAATATCGCCGTTTTCCAATCAGCAATATAAAACTCCTTAGAAAAAATATAATTCACAAAATAATTCTCCCATACCCTATTAGCATTTTCCTGTGTAAGACTATAATACCATTCTAGTTGTTTGCGATAAACTTCTGCATGCAAGGGCATCGGCCCTTCTGCACCTTTCATTATACCAAGAGCCAATCCTGTTGTATCTTGCATGGCCAGAATTTTAAACAAAAAGCTGGCACATTCCCTTACTTCTCTTTTTGCATTCATAATCGGCGCAAAACTTTGACGCAATAAACTAAGATGCAATTCATAGTCTGTGTCTATTGGCATAGAAGAAATAGAAGAAAAAGCCCGGGAAACAACTTCCGGAGGCTGCGAGGTGCCGTCTAAAGCCTCCAAACGTCCGCACACCTGACAAATAGCAAATAGACGATCTTTTATGGTGAGACGCCGTTCTTGAAGAATTTGTATCAAGCCGGATTCAATCATATAATAATAACGTTTAATGTTACTTGACGGCAGCTTTTCCGGCAAATAATACGACAGGCATCTCGGAGGCATAAAATCAAAATTAGCATCGCCATAATCAAGTTGACTAAAGGCCACTGGAGCCGCTTGCAGCAGCAATTCCGCGGCAGCCGGGCAGGAAAAATACAGTGAAAATTCGATCCCCCGAGAAGATGCATATATCTTGCGAGGATATATCTTACATGTATCAGATAAATAGTCCTCTCCCATTTCTAATTGGCTGCCGCACCGATTATCTTCCGTTAAATAAGCACATTGATTTTGTGCATCAAATTTGATTTTCCATCCTTTTTCATCAGCCTCAACCTTTTCCGTTAATTTCTCCAATATATTATGTTCTTTGTACCACTGCTCCACCCTTAAGTATGTAGCTTTATCAATATCAATCCGCCAACTTCGCCGACAACACCGGCCGCATTGCTTACATTGAAAATTTTTCACATAGTTTGGCACAATTAGCTGCTTAACGTTCAATTTACAAGACATTTGTCTCCCCCGTTCCTAATTATACCTCTTGAATAACAAACAAGCTAGGCATGCCGGCTTCCTTGCTGCATACCTAGCTTGTTTAACGCTTTTGCGCCATATTTTGAATCAGCTGCAAATGCTGCCCTACCAAGCGATCCACATCATACTGGCTCTTAATGGTTTCACGAGCATTGGATCCCAGCCTGCTGCGTAATTCCTTATCAGCCAGCGCTTCTTCCAGCCGCGCTGCCAGCTGTTGGGGATTAAAGAAATCCACCATCAAGCCGTTTTCACCATCCCTCACCACCTCCTGCACCGGCGGCGTAGCAGATGCCACCAGCGTGCAACCGCAGGCCATGGCTTCCAGCATGGACCAGGAAAGGACAAAAGGATAAGTCAAATATACATGCACCGTAGATGCTTGCAGCACTTGCCGATATTGGGCATAGGGCAATGGCCCGGTAAAATGCAGACGCGACAAATCATATTCATATTCTTTGAGCAGGATTTCCTTAAAGCTCTTGCCGCTGGGATGAGGCCTGCCATAGGAAACGCCTTCACCGCCAACGATAACCACATGGCATTGTGGCCGCCGTTTTTGCAGCAAAGATACTGCCTCCATAAACTGCGGAAACCCTCTATATTCTTCCATCCCTCGCCCTACATAAGTCACGATTTCCTGCGCTTCAGACAAATCCAGGTTTTGCTCGGCAAACACCAGTTTAGCCTGCGGGTCGGGCCTGTTCATTTTTGTGTCCACGCCATCGTGAAGCACATGGATTTTACTTCGATATTCCAAAGGAAACTGACGATGCTGCCAATAGGTCGGCGTCACGCCAGCGTCGCAGCTGTACAGTTCCTGTAAAATCGCCATGTTTTTCGTACGCAAACGACATTCGTCATCAGCAGTGACCGGAATTGCCGGGTCAAATCCCACATCACCGCCATGGGCATGATAAAACCATTCAAAATAACCTACTAGCGGCGCCTTCGGATATAAATCCTTCATATACATGGCCGCGCCAAAGCCGGCATGTCCGTAAACAATATCCGGTTCAAAACCTTGCTGTTTTAAGTTTAAGCCAGTCCGGTAAGCCGCCTGTCCTTGCAAAATAGCATTTTCCGCATTACGCAAGTAGTGATGCGTTTCCTTCCGAGCAAAGCGCGTCTGCTTAAAGGTAGCCCGTAACACATTCGGAATTTGAGGTTGATCTTTTTCTTCGCATAAAAAGACAATTTGATTTTCCGGTTGTTTGGCAAGTTGTAACGCTAAATTCACAAACTGTCCGGGAAAGCTTTGATGTACAAACAAAATCCGCATAACTCACTCTCCACCTTTGCAATCTGTGTCACATTTCATTTTATGCTGGATGTTGCTGCTGATATAGCTGATAATAGCTTCCCTGGCGCTGCAGCAATTCTTCATGACTGCCACCCTCAATAATCGCACCGCGCTCCATTACTATGATAAGATCGGCCCGCCGCACCGCCGACAAGCGGTGGGCGATCATCAGCATGGTTCGTCCGGCGGCCATTTGGTCGAGATTATCCAAAATAATCCGCTCCGATTCATAATCCAAGGCGCTAGTCGCCTCGTCAAAGATGAGAATGCTCGGATTTGTCAATAATGCTCTGGCGATGGCGATGCGCTGCCGCTGTCCGCCGGAGAGCGCTTCGCCCCGTTCCCCGACAGGCGTAGCATAACCATGGGAAGACTCCATAATAAACTCATGTGCACCAGCCAGTTTTGCGGCTTGTTCAATTTCCTCCTGCGACGCGTTCCCTTTGGCGATAGCGATATTCTCACGGATGGTGCCGTTAAACAGAAAATTTTCCTGCAGTACCACGCCAATCTGCCGACGCAGCCAGGCCGGCTCCACCTGCGCCAGATCCACGCCATCAATCATGACGCGCCCTGAGTCAGGCACATACAGCCGTTGTATCAATTTGGTCAAAGTGCTCTTGCCCGAGCCGGAACGCCCGACAATGCCCACTTTCATTCCCGCTCGAATCCCTAATGCCACCTGCCGCAGCACTTCGCTGCCGTCCTGACGGTAGCGGAACGAAACACGGTCCAAAAGAACCTCGCCGCGAATTTTCGGCAGCGTCGTCCGGTTGGGATTAAAGGCCGGCTCTGTGCCTTCGTTTAAAATATCACCTACGCGATCCACGGAAACCATGGTCTGCTGCAACGACTGCCACATGTTAAGCAGCCGCAATACTGGCGCGATCACCTGACCGGCCAGCATTTGAAAAGCAATAAGCTCCCCTACAGACAGCTTTCCTTCCAGCACGGCATGCGCTCCAAACCAGAGAATGCTCAAATTGAACATTTGCTGCAAAAAGCCCGCAATATTGCTTACTACATTTCCTAAGTTGGTTGTGGTTAGCGCGGTTTTTACATACCGCGACAGCATATCTTCCCACTTTTGGATGGCAGTCCATTCCATAGCCATGGATTTAATAGTTTGAATGCCTGTAATCGATTCAATCAAATAAGACTGATTATTGGCATTGAGTAAAAAGCGTTCATTTAAGAGCTTGCGGAATACAGGAGTTACGGCCAAACTCAAAATGACAAAGAGAGGCAAAAATGCCAAAGCCACAACGCTTAAGGTGCTGCTATACATAAACATAACTAAAAAATACACTACCGCAAAAATAACATCCAACAACACCGTTAAGGTCGACCCTGTCAGAAAATGGTGAATCGTATCCAGTTCCCGCACCCGCGAGACCACATCCCCCACCTGCCAGCTTTCAAAATACTTCATAGGCAGGCGGGTAATATGGCGAAACAGCTTCGTGCTTAAGGTTACGTCAATCTGGTTTGTCGTATGCGTAAATAAATAGCTGCGCAAAGCGGAAAAAGCCACCTGAAATAAAGCGACAAAAGCCATACCGCCAATCATAATCTCCAAGGTGCCGACGCTATGGTGAATCAACACCTGGTCAATTAACTTTTGCATAAACAAAGGGCTTAACAATCCCAATACCTGCAGCACCAAGGACAAAATAAAGACATCCGCCAAAAAGCGCTTATATTTCCAAATAACAGGGAAAAACCAGGTTAGCCCAAATTTTTTGCTTTCCTTTTCTAGGGAAAAGCGCCGGGCTACAAAGATCATCCGCCCGCTCCACACCTGAAAAAACGCTTCCAGCTCCACCGCAAAGGGCTGCGGCTGGTAAGGATCCATAATGGAAATGCGCTGCCCGTCACAGCCAGTTACAACTACAAAGTTTCCATTTTGTAAAAGAGCAATCGCAGGATAGGGCAGCTTGGTAAAGCCTGCTCGATCCGGTTCCAGTAAATTTGATTTTAACCCCAGCTCTTTGGCTGCTCGCACCAGCGTCAAGGCATCCATGCCTTGATTATCAAAAATATAAGCCCGCCGTAATTGTTCCGCATCGGCAGGTACGCCCAAAATTTGGGACACCCGCACCAGGCAAAGCAGCGCCGTATCCAAAACCGCTCTAGTCTGCTCCTGCGACGAGGTCTGATTAGTATTCATTGATCATCTCTCCCGCAATGCCTCATTTTGATATTTCCGGAACGGATCCAAGAAGTATTCAATCACACGTTTTTCGCGAATTTTGATATCCGCCGTTGCCGTCATGCCTACAGTCAGATTCGCAAAGGTATCGCCTACCAAAACACTGTCCTTATCCAACGTCAACAACACCCGGTACACACGCCCCTTTTCCTTGTCCTCCACCGCATCCGGACTGACTTCCCGCACAGTGCCCTTAATAGTACCGTATTTCTGGAAGTTAAATGTCTCAATCTTCACTTCCGCTTCCTGCCCCTCATGAATAAAACCAATGTCCTTATTGGCCGCCCAGGCTTCCACTTCCACTGTTACATCTTCCGGCACAATCAGAAGTAACGCCTGCGCTTCCGTCACAATGCCTCCCACCGTATGAACGGCTAACTGTCCAACACGTCCATCCACCGGCGCCACAATACGCGCCAGCCTGTTTTTCTCTTCCGCTTTTTTCAACTGCTCCGCATAGTTAGCCAACTGCCGACGGTCTTCCACCAATTTAGAGGCAATATCCCGCTCGTGCTCCGCAGTCACGCCAGCCAACTGTTGCAGGCTCTGCGCCAACGCCGCCTCGGCCCGCACCACTTCTGACTGCTGGGACGACAAATTGTTTTCCATCTGAATGCGGTTGGAACGATAGGTCATAGCCTGAAACAAGGCAATCGCATTGTCCGCCAAAAGCTGTTCCACGCGCGCCTCTTGATCTTTCGCAATTACCAGCAGCTCCTGATATTTCACCGCCTGCGCCTGCGCGCTGCGTACGGCTGATTCCTGCTGGTTTACCGCCATCTGAGCGGCCATTTTCTTGGCCTGGTATTCGCTCATCCGCGTTTGGTACAGCTGCAGTTGAAATGCCAGATCCTTAGGATCCAGTTCCGTTTTAGCGGACGGCGAAAAGCCGCCGCCCTGCAGTTCCGCTTGCAAACGCTCAATCTCCAACGTATAATAAGCAATTTCCTTGCGAATCGTAAATAGATCCGCTTCCGTCGTTGTGGGATCCAGCTCGATTAAAACCTCGCCTTTTTTTACCTGCTGCCCTTCTTTGACATAGATCTGGCGCACTACGCCCTTGCTTTCCGCCTGGATGGTTTTCACCTGTCCCATCGGAATTACCTTGCCAGGCGCCACCGCCACCTCATCCACATAACCGAAAACAGACCAAAGCATCGCAATAGTCACTGCGATGAACAAGAACCACAGCACCATGCGGCCCACCGGCGAAGGCGGCGTTTCCGTCACTTCCAGAATCGCCGGCAAAAATTCCTTTTCCTTGGCATTCAGTTTTGCCGCCACTTTTTGCTTTATTTTCTCAAACATCATCTCGTCACCCTTCTTGTTGCAGTAGCAATTGATAGTACAAGCCCTGAAGGGCGATCAGTTCTTCGTGTGTCCCCTGTTCGACAATACGCCCTTTATCAACTACTACAATGCAATCACAATGACGCACCGTAGACAAACGATGGGCAATCATCACCATGGTGCGCTGCGCCGCAATGCCGTCCAGATGCTGCATGACAATGCGTTCCGATTCATAGTCCAGGGCGCTAGTCGCTTCATCAAAAATCAAAACACGCGGATTGGTCAAAAGAGCCCTGGCGATAGCCAGGCGCTGCCGCTGCCCGCCGGACAAGGCGGTACCGCGTTCTCCCACCTTGGTATCATAGCCTTCAGGCAGCTCCAAAATAAACTCATGGGCCCCTGCCAGCTGCGCCACCTGGATAATGGCTTCCATCGGCGCACTGGGCGCGGCGGCGGCAATATTTTCCCGCACACTGCCGTTAAAGAGAAAATTTTCCTGCAGCACTACCCCTACTTGGCGGCGCAGCCAAACGGGATCCACCTCCGCCATTTGCACGCCATCAATGTGGATACTCCCAGCTTCCGGCTGATACAAGCCTTGGATCAGCTTGGTCAAGGTGCTTTTCCCAGATCCTGAACGCCCCACAATACCTACGCGACTGCCGGCGGCAATTTCCAGACTGACTTCTTTTAAAACCGGATCCATATCCGGCCGGTAGCGAAACGTAATGTTCTGCAAGGCAATGTTACCTTGCAGAACGCCTTGGGAAAGCGTCTCCTTGGACGGGCGGATGTTCTCCGGCCTGGTATGTAATATATCCCCCAAGCGTTCCATAGATAGAATAGCCTGCTGTACTGTCTGCCAAAGCGATACGACCCGCTGCAGCGGCGCAGCTACTTGTCCAGACAACATCTGAAAGGCGATAAGCTGCCCCAGCGTCAGCTGTCCCTGCATCACCAAATAGCCGCCATACCCCAGTACAGCAAACCCAGCCACCTTGTCAATCAACTGCCCGTTGCTGTTCAAAAGCATATTAAAGACGCCGTTGTTAAATGTAGTCTGCACATAGCGCGCTAACAAGCCCTCCCAACGATGATTGAACTGCGGCTCCAGCGCCATGGACTTAATGGTGTGAATACCGGTGATGGCCTCCACCAAAAACGACTTATTAGCCGCTTCGGCGGTCCACACTTCCTGCAGTTTACGCTGGTATACCGGCGTAGCCAGAATATTTTGCGCCAAATATACGGGGATGGCTAACAAGGCCAAGAAACTCAACGGAACGCTGTAGTAAAACATGACAAATAAAAAAACAAAAATAAAAAGCACATCCAGCAAGGCCGTCAAAGCCGAGCCGGTCAAAAACTCGCGAATGCTATTCATGGCGCCCATCCTCATGAGAGTGTCCCCTACGCGGCGGGTTTCAAAATAAGGCAGAGGCAGCGCCAACACATGCCGAAACAATCTCGCCCCTAAAATCACATCAATTTTATTGGTCGTATGCGTCAGCAGATAAGTCCGCAATATACCCATAGCCGCCTGAAACAAGCAAGCTGCCACCAGCCCCAACGCCAACATATCCAGTGTGGCAATGCCGTTGCTGCCAATGACTTTATCAATAATAACCTGCGTAAACAAAGGCATTAAAATACCAAAGACTTGCAAAAAAAAGGAAGCAATTACGACATCACGAAATAAGGGCTTATAATGTTTCAACACTGGCAAAAACCAGGAAAAATTAAACTGCCTGGCCAAATCTTCAAAGCTAAACTTTTTCTCCAGCACAAACAGCGGCCCGCTCCACTGCTCCTGCACATCTTCCCAAGGAGTTAGAGTCGGTTTGTCCTCTTCCGGATAAAAAATGAGGACCTGTTTGGGATTGCTCCTTCCTAAGAGTACATAGCGTCCATCACGCAACTTGACAATAGCCGGACTTGGCGCCTGTTCCTTCTGCACCATTTCCAACGGCAGCGGACGGACGCGCAAATGCAGTTTTTCCGCAGCCTTAGGCAGCTCTTCAATCACTAATGATTGTGCGGACGAATAAGCAGCAGCTAATTTTCGTTCTGCGTCAACTACACCCAAGCCGACTGCAGCAATAAATAAGCTGCGCAGCAAGCTCCCTTGCCGCCGCAAGAGCGCCTCTTCTAATTGCTTTGATTTTTGATCCATTTATACTGCTCCTCAGCTAATCCTATGTAATGAAATTTAACATACTGTTAAGTATATCATTTATTTATTCAATGCGCTATGAAAAAATCCTTTGGCTTTCTTTGCCTGGCTTGCTTCTCCCTTAGCTTTTGTGCTTTGCGCAAAAAGAAGAAGCAGAGCCCGCCAACGCGGATTCTGCTTCTTCTTCATTTTAATACTTATTGAGTTTTGCTTTAATTTACTTCGCAGTGAAAACAGCGTTATTGCTGCTGTCTACGCTCAAAGTATAAGCCGTACCGCTGATGACGACATCAGTCAGTTTGTTCATGCCACCGGCAACATTCCAGTCGGTCAAGGTCAAGGTGCCATTGCTGGTAGAGCCTACCACGTTCAGCACCAGATTATTACCTGCAATAGCACCGCTAACGGCATCCAAGGAAACATTGTAGAGGTTGAGCTGATCCTTGGAATTGCCGGTAAGATCTGTTGTGCCTGCCGTAATCACATCAGCGCCCTGATCCAGGCCGTAGTAGTAGACATCATTGCCTGCGCCGCCTGTCATGTTGGCAACATTAAGAGCGCCTGCGCCGCCCCAGATATAGTCGTTGCCTACGCCACCGGAAATGTTCTGGGTAAGAGCAAGGCTGGAAGACTGGCCGCGGATTTCGTCGTTATAATTCGAGCCAACCAGACTCCAAGAGGTAGCTGCATTCGCTACGCTAACGGTCGAATCCAAGTACATGGCTACGCCAGCAGTGCTGCTTGCTGCAGTAATGGTATCCGCACTAGCAGCGGCATTGTAAATGGTATCGCCCTGATTGAAAACATACGTAGTGCCCCCAGCAATACCATACAGATTGTCATTGCCGCCTTTGCCGTTCAGGATAGAACCAGCAGCACCAGCAATCAGGTTGTCAATAACACCAGCAGTACCATTAAGCGTACCTGCCGCGTTACCAAAGACAACATCAAAGCTCCAGCCTTCAGAGCTGGTAAAATGACGCGTAGCGTTAGCATTGCTGCCAGCGCCAGTCATCACCAAAGTGTCGCCGGTGGAATTAAAGGTAATAGTACCATTAGCACCAGTTGCAAACGACAGGTCGTAGGCGCTGACATTGTAGAGGTGGACTACGTCCGAAGCGCCCTCAGCAGCTGCGGATGTAATAGACTTACCGGCTTCACCCAAGCCAACCCAGATTTCATCAGTGCCTGCGCCGCCATCGATAGCCGTAGCAGTCGCATTAGCTCCTGCCCAGATGTAATCGTTGCCAGCACCGCCACGGATGGAGGTCACGCCAGCCATGCCGCGAATGTCGTCATTGCCGGAACCGCCAATCACCGTCTCGATGGAAGTGTACACACTGCTGCTCATGTGCAGCGAAATACCAGCCGTATCGGCAGCAGCCGTCAGTATAGCATCGCCAGCTGCACCGTTAACAATTGCATCAGCAGCATCATAAATGAAGGTTGTAGCGCCAGCACCAGAAGTCAAAGTATCAGCACCTGCGCCGCCATCCAAAGTAATAGCAGCTGCGCCGCCTGTAATGGTATCAGCTGCAGTGGAACCAATCAACTTCACATACTCAGCATTAACCGCAGTGCCTGCTGCATATATGGTGGTTGGCGTTCCTGCATTCCAGTTGACCGCTGTAGTTCCAGCCGAATTGTCAACGGTAAGTTGTGCAGTTGCAGCGGTAATAACTTTATCAACGCTATCATAAATAGCAGTAGTCGCTACGCCTGCAGCTAAGTTAATCGTATCAATACCAGCTCCGCCATTAATAGTAGCCTTACCAGCGGTAATCGTAATCGTATCAGCACCAGCTCCGCCATTGACGGTAGTTTTCGAAGTAGCCAACGTGTTATTTACAGTAACGTCATCCAAAAATCCAGAACCATTATAAACCACAGTGCTTCCTGCGTCAAGGGTTTTAGTCCCTGTATGAGCGGCCGTAGCTGTGCTGTTAACCGTCCAAGCGTCAGTCGCCGGAGCTGTTGAGCCAGTTGCAGCAACACCCTCAACCAAAATAGATTCAGCACCAAGGACACTAGTATTCCAAATACGAGTTGCCATTAAAAAATCCCCCTTATAATAATAAAATATGTCTTTCGCGGAAAACCTGTAAGTACTACTTTACCACTTTCACATCCTTTCTCCAGTTTCCCTGTCTACGAGGATGCTTAGCTATCCATACCACTTACTCCATGCTTTCCACTACATCCATTCAGACGTGTTTATTATACCATAATTTCAAGCTTATGCACAATATTCCCAGAAAGTTTTCTTTATCTCACGTTGAATTCGGATGCATCGGAGAGCATGGCGTCAATTAAGCGGCTAGGAAAAGCAGCTAAACAAGCCTCATAAAAACATTAATCAAGGTTTCATATTCTTCTTCTTTGCACAAATTCCTGCTTTTGGCGTATTTTTTTTTTGACTTCTTGTTCCTGTTTCACCTTTTTTGTTGCTGCAGAGCCGCGCGTGTTACCCTGTTCTTTGCTTGGGACGCCTTTGCAGCCAGGGCTGCTCCCACAAACGATACAGTAGCCAGGCTGCGCCGTAGGCGGCGCCAAGAGCGACTAGAGAGAGACCTGTACGGGCCGCTGCGGTACTGCCGGCGCCCCAGGCGCCCAGCGTGACAAAAATGGGCAGGTGCACCAAATACAGCGCATACGCCAGCTGGCTGGTCCCCCAAAAAACAAAATACGTGCGGTGCACTCGATAATAACAGACATTCATAAGCACCGCAAAGGCCAAGGAAACCGCGTCTAACAACAGCGTCCGCGCCCAGAGGCTGCGATTCCAGCCCTCCCAGCCCACCTGCCAAAAATGCAGAGCCACGCCGCCCAGTACAGCCAACGCCAACAAGGCCGGCCCTTTGCCTGCCATGCGCTGGTGCCAGGCCGGGGCGTATAGCCACAGCCAAGCGGCCCCCACGCCGACTGCTAGGCTGTCCAAGCGTAAGAAGCTGTTTTTACGAATGCCGTAGTCAAAAATTGGCTCGTAGGTCAGCACATAGCCGTAGCGCGCCGCCGCAACAGCCAGCGCCAGCGCCGCCAAGGCCGCTCCCAGTACGTACGCCGCCCGCCAGTGCTGCGGCAGCAGCTTTCGACACAGCAGCAGCCACAGCGGCGTCAGCAGATAAAACCACTCTTCCACCGCTAGGCTCCAAGACTCCGGAAAGAAGCCGCTCGCCAGCATATCATAGTTTTGTAAAAACACCAGATGACGCCAGTCCGGCTGGAGCGTAGCGGGAAACTGCGGCAGACGCACCGCTTGCCAGTACAGGGTATTGACTAAAAGAATCAGATAGTACGAAGGTAGCGTCCGGTACCAGCGGCGCCGGTAAAAGGTCCAAAGACGCGCTGTCAGCGCTGCAGCATTGCCGGAGGCGGCAAAGGTCTCCAGCAGGATCCGTCCGATCAAAAAGCCGCTCAGCACAAAAAAAAGCTCCACCCCGTAGTAGCCGAAAATTTCCAGCCGCCACAAGCCGCTTTCTTGCACCGTCTGGCGCGGCAAAAAAAACGTCAAATGCGAAAGAAGCACCATCCAAATAGCGGCGCTGCGCACCGCATCCAAGCCTGGGTTTCGCGCTTCCGCCATAGCTTTTTCCATCACGTTCCGCTCTTCTCCTTCAGCCTTCAAAACGCTTCGTTGCCGGCTGCCAGCTGTCCCGCATAGCCTGCACCCCTGCCAACAGGGAAATTTGCGGCTGCCAGTTCAGTTCCGCTTGCGCCCGCACTATATCTAGGACATTAGCGCTCACATCCTGCTTGCGCCCGGGCCGATAGCGAACCTCCAGCGTTCTCCCCACTGCCGTTTCCAGAGTTTGCAAAAGCTCATTTAACGAATGGCCGCAGCCACTGCCGATGTTAAAAATCCGCTCCGGTCCCTGGTAGCGCAGTACCAGCGCCGCGGCGCGCGCAACATCGCCAACATATAAATAATCGCGAACAACACTGCCGTCACCCCATACCTCCAGAGGCTCCCCCAGGAGCGCCTTAGCCAAAAAGGTGGCCACAACTCCTTGGGTGGTGAAAGGCACCTGCCGAACGCCATAAGGATTGGCAATGCGCAAAATGATATATTCCAAGCCTGCGGCATGCTGATAGAGCTGCAGATACTTTTCAATAGCCAGTTTCTGCACGCCATAAGAGCAAATCGGATTGGTGCCATGCTCTTCCCCGATAGGAATGCACCGGGGCTTGCCATACACCGTGCCGCCAGAGGAAAAGAAGACCACACGGACGGCTTGCTTTTTGCAAGCCTCCAGCAGCCGCAGCGTCGGCATGACATTGGTCTGCACATCCAGCAGCAAGTCTTCGTTGGACGGCACCGTGGTGCTGACCAGATGGTATACGACATCAATACCCTGCAGCAGCTCTGCAAACTGGGCCTCGGTGAGGCAGGAGAAATCTCCTTCGCGCACAGTCAGACCGCTGTGACAAGCCAACGAAGCGCCCGGCCGGTCAAAAATAGTGATTTCATATCCCGCCGCGGTTAAGGCGTCGCACAAATGCGACCCTAAAAAACCAGCGCCGCCTAAGATAAGACATCGCATTGTCGTATCGACTCCTTCTTGCGCATTATCGAAGCCATGAGCCAAACGTTCGCAACGGCCTGGTGAGTTTCCAGGAATGGGACGCTTCCATGCTTTGCAGCATCTGCTCCAGGCCTTGTCTTTGCTGCTCCATCCTTTGGTTTTGCTGTTCCAATCTGGATTTCTCTTGTTCCAGCTGGCTTAGCTGCTGCGCCAGCGCCGCTTCGCGGGCTTGCAGTGCATTGGTAAAATAGTCTTGCACTGGTTCCAGCGAGCGTGAGGGGGCTGCGGTGTCCACCTTCAACACAATTTCCAACGTAGTGGCTTCTCCCTCAGAAATCAGCTCCCAGTTTACATTCTCCAGCAGCAGCTGCGGGTCGTTATGCAAAGCAAATACGGCGTAGCAGCCGTCGTTGCTCCGGGGCAGCAAGACGGCGCCCCCGGCGATGCTCAGTCCTGCAAAATTGGTTGCCGCCGTCCATTGCTGCACCAGACGGTCTTCGCCAAACAAGCGCAGCGCTTTGAGCTCGATCCGGGCCGGCTTGCTTCCGGGATCCAGGCGCAGCGCTCCTTGCTGCAGCGCCGGCAGCGCCAAACGATAGGAAACAAATTCCGGCCGCGGATCCAGCGGCAGTGACAACGACGCGTTTTCCGCAAAGCCCTTTGGCGTCGGCCAGTACACCTGCAGCAGGTTCGTATGCAAATAAGCCGCCTGCAGATAGTCTTCGCTTTCTTCGCTGGCAGCCTGCTCCTTGCGGGAGGCGGTGACAAATTGGTACACCTCGCCGTCCGGACGGCTGTCCAGCAGTGTACGGAAGGTTTGAGAAAACACATCTGGCTGCGCCTGCAGCTCCGTATCCTGCGCTTTGGCGCGCGTATCCATCCATAAATAAGGCTGCAGTCCCGCCTGACGCAGCAAGCCTTTCACACTGTCCCGGGTGAAAAAGCGAAGATGCGTATCATCCAGCAGGCCCAGTTTCCGGTACTCAAAGCGCCCTGCAAGCAGCTCCATGATGACGGCATTGTGCGAGATGTTGGGAATGGAAGTCAGCATGACGCCGTCTGCTTGCAGCAAAGCGGCCGCCTCCCGCAGTACCTTCCATGGATCGCGCAGATGCTCCAGCACATCGGCAAACAGAATATAGTCAAAGCGCACATCCTGCCACCGCTGCGCCCAGGCCAGAGCGTCTATATCGCCTACCATCATGTCTTCCACATAGCCTGCCGCCTGTTTTGCCGCTTCCGGGTCGATTTCGACGCCATAGACCCGGCAATGCAGCTGCTCTTTTAAGTACCTCGTCATGTAGCCTGTCGCCGTGCCAAATTCAAGAACCGTACTGCCCGGCTGAATTTGCCGGAGCAGCAGCGTCATGGAGTTATCTTCCGACCAAGCAAGATCAAAATCATACTTCATCTTCTGCTCCCTCGCCTTCTTCCACTGCGTTCCACTGGTGCGCCAAGAGAACCATCCCTTCGGCGCGATACTCGCCTGCCGCCTTGATTTGAAACGAAGCCATGCGGCTTTCGTTGGCTACCAGCACAATGCCAGAGCTTTCAAAAAAAGCCACATCAAGCCAGTACGTGCCCGGCAGTAAATTCACGTGCTCGTATGAAAGCTCCAGGCGATAGCGCCCCGGCGCTTCCGGAATGGCATGCTGATCCAATTTGGTATTTAAGCCGCATACATACTGGTTTTGATTATCGTAGATGGCAATGCCGCCCACAAGTCCGCGAACTTTTTTATGAACCTCGTAGGAAACCGCAACCGAAAACGGTTCGCCGAACCCCAGAACTGCGGTTTTACTGCCATTGTGCGCCCTAAAGACCGCCTCGCCAATGCTGACCAGCTCCGCCCGAGGCGGCGGCGCTGCAGATACCGCTGCAGGAGGCTCTTTTTCGCACTCTACCAGGCTTTTCATATAGTCATTGTATTCTTCGGTTACCGTCTGCACTTCGCCTTGGCGGTGGATGGCTCCCTGCATCATCCAGACAGCGGTGTCGCAAAAGTTTCGGACGGAATAAATGTCGTGGCTGACGTAGATAATGGTTTTACCGGCCTCTTTGAAGGCTTTCATTTTATTGATGCACTTCAGCTGAAAGGTGGTATCCCCTACCGCCAGCGCCTCATCCACAATCAGAACGTCCGGGTTCACATTGACGGCGCACGCAAAAGCCAAGCGTACAAACATGCCTGAGGAATACGTTTTTACCGGCTGCTCCATGAAGTCCCCGATATCGGCAAATTGTTCGACAGCCTCTACGCTGTCTTCAATTTCTTGCTTTGAAAGCCCCATAAGAGTGCCGTACAAAAATACATTTTCCCGGCCGCTCAGTTCCGGATTGAAACCGCTTCCCAGCTCCAAAATCGCCGCGACGCGTCCGGCGACGCAAACCGTTCCTTCTGTTGGCGTCAGCGTGCCGGCCAGTATTTGCAGCAAAGTGCTTTTTCCCGAGCCGTTGCGCCCGATAATGCCGATCGTCCGGCCCGTAGGAATGGTTAAGTCAATTCCTTTTAGCGCCCAAAACTCCTGATAAAACCGGCGTTTTCCAAGCCAGAGGCTTTGTTTCAGACGGTCCTGCGGGCGTTTGTACATCGGATACATTTTTTTTATTCCCTGTAAAAGAACTGCCGATTTTTCCATACGCCCCTCCTCTCAAAGCACATCCGCAAAATGAGGCCGCAAGCGGCGAAACACTTCCATGCCCGCAAAGAGCACCGCAAGGGCAACAGCCCAGTAATAAACAGACAGCAGGCCGTCTTCCCAAAACCAGACATGATAAATCATGGTGTTGCGATAGCCCTCAATGATATAGAAGGCCGGGTTCAGCTTCAAAATAAAATGATATGATTCCGGCACCATCGAAAGGGACCAAAAAATTGGCGTCATCCAAAAGCCAAATTGCAGCACCATGCCCACAATCTGCCCAATATCCCGCAAAAAAAGAACCAGCGAAGACGTCAGCCAGGAAAGACCGAGCGTCAACACCAGGCTTGCCAACACATAGTAGGGCAGCTGCAGATAATACACCGTAGGCGCAACGCCATAGCCTGTAAAGAGAGCCAGCATGAGCAGCAAAAAAAAGGAATGTACCAGCATGGCTGAGCCCACTTTGACCAGCGGCAGCAATTCCACGCGAAACACTACTTTTTTGACCAGAAAAGGAGATTCTAAAATGCAAGTAGTCGCATTACTGACCGCATCGGCCATAAAAAACCAGGGAATAATTCCCGCCACCAGCCAGAGGATAAACGGCACCCCTTCCACCGGCACGGCTTTAAAGCCAACTTCAAAGACAAACCAAAAAATTAAAATTGTCACCGTCGGCTGCACAAAGGCCCACAGCATACCCAGATAGGAACCTAGGTATCTATTTTTTCCGTCTTGTTTGATCATTTGCCACAGCAACCGACGATTTTGAAACAGCGCCTGCAGCAGTCTGGGAATGTTTGCAATTCGTTTCACTTGACCCGTCCTTTTTCCTTTTCATCCGCCAAATAGTCGGTCAAGGCATCCTGCCACGACCGAAAAGGATCGCCAATAGTCAGCTCCAGCATATAGTTGCGCAGAACCGAATGGGGCGGCCGTTTGGCCTCCCGGGGAAACGCGTCGGTCGTCACGGCTTCTACCGTCACCGGTAAAGCCGCCTGCCGGAAAATTTCCTTAGCAAATTCATACCACGTACAGCTGCCGTTGTTCGTCATATGGTAGGTTCCGTAATGTTCCGTCGCCGCCAGCGCCACTATAGCTTGCGCCAAGTCTTTTGCATAAGTGGGCGAGCCTGTCTGGTCATTGACGACTTGAAGGTTTTTCCGCTCCTCGCCCAAGCGCAGCATGGTACGGACAAAGTTATTGCCGTCTCCATACAGCCAGGCGGTACGGGCTATAAAGAGGCGCGGGCAAATGCTGCGAGCCAGCTCTTCTCCCGCCAGTTTGCTTTTCCCGTACACATTTAACGGTTTTGTCGGCATGAATTCGGTATAGGCTTCTGTTTGGTCGCCGGCAAATACATAGTCCGTGCTGACATACACCATTTTACAGCCATAGCGCAGACAGGCGGCGGCTATATTCTGCGTACCTACCGCATTGATGCGGTAGGCCTTATCTGGAATGCCTTCCGCCGCATCGACTTGGGTCATGGCGGCTCCATGAACGACGACAGCCGGTTTTTGCGTCTCTATGTACTGCAAAACCTGTGCTTGATTCGTTACATCCAGCACATCCAGATCCACCGCTTGAATCTCGATATCCGCCGCTGCCAAGGTCTGAAACGCACGGCCCAATTGTCCATTGCCGCCAGTCACAACAATTTTCATGCTTTTCCCGCCTTCCTTAGCGCTGTCCATACATGGCTTGGTAGTAGTTCTGGTAATCTCCTGATTTCACGCGCTTCCACCATTCCTGATTGTCCAAATACCATTGAACGGTTTCTTTAATGCCGCTTTCAAACGTGTAGAGCGGCTTCCAGCCTAATTGTTCGCTGATTTTAGCCGCGTCGATTGCATAACGCCGGTCATGGCCCAAACGGTCGGAAACATGCTTGATTAAGGCTTCACTTTTTCCCAGCTCTTTGAGAATGGTCTGAACGATATGCAAGTTCGTCCGTTCGTTATGTCCGCCGACATTATACACTTCGCCGTCAATTCCTTTGTGCAAAACCAAATCAATAGCCCGACAATGATCAGTTACATGCAGCCAGTCGCGCACCTGAAGGCCGTCGCCATACACTGGGATTTCTTTCCCTTCCAAGGCATTGGTAATGACCAGGGGAATCAATTTTTCCGGAAAATGATAGGGTCCGTAGTTATTGGAACATCTTGTGATGTTAACCGAAAGCCCATAAGTTTCAAAGTATGCGCGCACCAAAAGATCCGCTCCGGCCTTGCTGGCGGAATAGGGACTGTTCGGGGCCAGCGGCGTCGTCTCGGAAAAATAGCCTTCCTGCCCCAGTGTTCCGTAGACTTCATCGGTTGAAACCTGCAGATACTTTTTAATTTTATATTTGCGGGCGCCTTCTAACAAGGTCTGCGTTCCCACAACGTTGGTGCGTACAAACACGCCGGGGTCCTTGATGCTGCGATCTACATGCGATTCCGCCGCAAAGTTTACAATGGCATCCACCTGCTGCGCCAAAACGCTTTCAACGGCCGCGGTATCAGCAATATCGGCTTTAACAAAACGATAATTGGGTTTCTCCGCGCAAGCACTAAGATTCTCCAGATTTCCGGCATATGTTAAGCAGTCCAAATTAATCAGTTCATATTCTGGATATTTATCAACCATGTAGCGGACAAAATTACTGCCAATAAAGCCGGCTCCGCCTGTAACGACTATTTTTTTCATTTCAGCCACCCTTTTCTTCGTTATAGTTAGGTCCCGAGCAAATATTGGGTCACTTCTTGCCGGTATCGTGCGCTTATCGCTTTGGCATCCTCACTGACAGGAAATTGCTGCAAAATGCGCTCTTGCATAGAAACGATTTCCTGCAGGTGCCTTTCTTTATCTTCCGCCTGGGTAACGCTTTGTTCATGACGCCGATGCAGGTTTAACGCCTTGGGAGAATAGGCGATCTTGCCTTTTTGAAGCAGCCACACATAGTAACACCAGTCTCCCGCCACTTTGTACCGGGCAAGCTCTTCCACAACGGCATTCATGTCTTGCCGCCGCATCACCGCCGCCGAAACATTGGGTATGGTATTTTTGACAACCAGCGTGTCTTGAATCTCCTCCACGCCTTCCCGAACATAGGACTTCTTCCACTTCTCCTGGTCGATATCATCAGTATAGCCCAGATAATCGTCCGCCAAAATGGTCCCGTCACTTCCCATCTGCTGGGACTGCGTGTAGCTCAGCACCACTTGGTCATTTTGCTCGATAGGCTGCATCGCTTCTTCCAGAAATTCCGGCAAGCACAGATCATCGGCTTCGGCAATCCAGACATATTCGCCCCGGCTGGCCGCCATTCCTTTAGCCCATTGCCGAAAAACCGAACCGGAATTATGCGCATTAGGTCGAAAAACAAGGGGAACCACCGAGGGCTCTTGTTCGCAAAATTCTTGAAAGCGCTGCCGGCTGTCATCACTGGAACAGTCATCCAGCACAATAATTTCATAAACCGGATACGACTGATCCAGGATGCTCCGCAAGCGTTGTTTCAGATAGTGTCCATAGTTATAATTTGGCAAAACCGCACTGACCCGCCGATACGAGTGGCCCAGCATGGCCAGCAGTTCGTAAACATAATCTGTAAATTGGAATTTCTCATCTACAACGCTTTGCGCTGCACGGCCCAGTTCCTGCCGCACCTTTTCCTGCGCCAGCAGCTCGATAATGGCATCCCGCATTGCGCCTACATCCAAATAGGGAACCAGTTTGCCCGTTTGTTCGGTAACAATGTCGCTAAAGCCGCCGGCGTCAGCAAAGCCGACAACCGGAACGCCTACATCCATGGAATCAACGACAACACAGGGAAATGGATCTTCGCGTGAGGTCATAAGATACAGGTCTGCGCCTGCATAGAAAAGGGAAATGTCTTCTCTGGCATCAAGGAAGTGAATTTGCCTCGCTGCCGGATGTTTGTTGAGCTTTTTAGCCACTGCCTCTCGCATCGAGTCTTCCCAGCGTCCAATCCAGATGAAATGAGCCGCTTCATCCTTTGTCGCTACCTGCAAGGCCACCTCTACAAAAAGGTCTATGCCTTTTCGCTCATCCGCATAGCCGACACCCAATAAAATTTTCGCTTCCGAAGGCAGGTTCATTTCTTGACGCAATTGCCGTCGCGCGATTTCTTTGCTTTCTTTGTACCTATTTCTCTTGCACAGTCCTTGCGGCCGAATACAGGTTTTCTCCGCCGCAAGCTCGGGGACAACCGAAAGAAAATGCTTTTTCACATATTCCGAGGGAAATACTACCTTATCGGCATATTTCGCAATATAGGCAGCATTGTTCTCCTGCTGATACGATTTAATAATGCCGGGCAATTCGTGAATGAGAGATACCGTCCGCATGCCTGCCTCCGAAAGTACCCGCAGCACATCACCGGTTACAACGGTATTGCATACAGCAACCCCCACGCCGCTTTGACGCAGCATGGTCACTAGACCGTCCAGTTTTTCACGAATTGCATAGTCCCGCTCTAAAACATAAACATGCCCGTGCTTCGCAAACTCCGCCTCCAGCACGCCGCCCGATTTCAAAATAAGAAATACTTCATAATGAAATTGTTCTTTCAGCTGTTTCATCAAGCTTAATGCCAAAAGCTGCGCTCCATGAAAATGAGCATCATGGGATACAACTACGATTTTCTTTTTCCGCCATGCCCTGCTTTCGTTTACCGCTTCGGCTGTCGCCTGCAAAAAAGCATAGCCATATTTTCTGTCCGGCTCTAAATGAGCCCCTTCGCCCCATTCGTTCCAAGCATTAATAAACACAAGCTGTTCCTGTTTTTGGTGATGATTTTTAGTATAGCCAATCACATCAGACAGCCATTCTTTATAGAGAGCCGGACTGCTTCCCCAAAAAATCGTCCCTTGATTCGGTTTACGGGCGGTATTGTCCCAGCTGGGAAACACACCCTTGAATAAAACATAATCCGTTGGTTTCAAATAGCATTTAGAATGAATAAACGCAGGCAGGTCAAAGACTGTGCCAGCAAAAGACGGGTTCCAAACCGGCGCCTTTTCCGTAATATTCGGACAAGACACGGTATGCGGCGGAAACTCGACAGCAGCGTCAAAACCGCATTCGTCGGGAAGAATAAAATCAAGTCCCTGGGCCGCTACCAAATACAAATCACCTATGCCAGCATTAATACAATAGTTCCGCCACCGCTCGGCCGTTTTTTTCGGTTCAGGCAGTAATCCTACCCGATATACAACAACCAATGGCTTCCCCTGAATCCGTATGTAACGCGAGTCTCTGAGATAGGGTTCCAAGTCGCGAATAAAGGCCAGATCCTCTTCCGGCGAATAACGTTGTCCCATTAAGATGTCATTTTCCATCCCGTCCCAACGGCGTGTCCAGTTTTCATTCGCCCAACACAAACAAAACGGCATATTCATGCTTTTATCCGCCAGAAATTGGTCCACCGGGCGCTCTAAAAGCCGTTTTCCCGAAAACCAATAGTAGTGAAAACAAAAGCCGTGCAATCCGTATTGCTTAGCCAGTTCAATTTGTCTTTTTTGCACTTCCGGCAGACGCAAATCATAAAAGCCAAGTTCCCCAGGCAAATGAGGCTGATGGTGCCCCATAAATTGAGGAACTGCTTTGGAAACATTCGTCCATTCCGTAAAGCCTCGTCCCCACCATTGATCATTTTCCGGAAACGGATGAAATTGGGGCAAGTAAAAAGCAATCAGCCTGATGTCCTGCTCGGTAAGTTCCACAGCTTCCTTGCTCTCAGCCACATAAGTCGCCGGCACTGTTGCCGCCCTCGTATACAGTTCTCCTATATAGTCTTCCGCACGACCTCCCTCAAACTGGGCCGCAACGGCATTTTTCATGCTATCCCATTCTTCTTTGGAAACATCCTGCGTCAAATATTGAAAATGCTTGAAATAGTACCGCTTTAGCTTTACTTTGTGAGTTTCTGCAATTGGCAAGGCATGATACATTTTTTTCAAGCATTTTTTTATAAATAGCTTTACCGCCGTCACAATAGCCCTACTTTCCTAAATGAATGTGTGCTTTAATTAATTTTCTTCAGAAAATTGCCGCCAGGATTGGCGGCACTTGTTTCCTTCGCTTTGTTTTATTTTGTTTTTAACAGCGTCTTTCATGACGAACCAAATCTAAAAGATACTGCCCATAGCCATTTTTCTTTAAAGGATCTGCCTGCGCTTCCAATGCTTCTAAATCAATAAAGTCCATGCGATAGGCGATTTCTTCCAAGCAGGCGACCTTCAGGCCTTGACGCTGTTCCACGGTTTGCACAAAATTTGACGCCTGCAACAAGGAGTCATGTGTGCCTGTATCCAACCAGGCATAACCGCGTCCTAATCGTTCTACCCGCAACTGCTGTTGTGCCATATACAAGGTATTAATGTCAGTAATCTCCAATTCGCCCCGCGGCGAAGGTTTCAGGTCCTTAGCCATCTGCACGACTTGATTATCATAGAAATAAAGACCGGTCACCGCATACTGAGACTTCGGCTTTTTAGGTTTTTCCTCCAAGCTCTTAGCCGTTCCGTCACTGCCAAACTCCACAACGCCATATCGCTCCGGGTCTTTAACCAAGTAGGCAAAAACAGTGGCTCCCTCTTCCTGCTGCGCAGCACGCTGCACATAAGAGGAAAGCTGACTCCCATAAAAGATATTGTCTCCTAAAATTAAAGAACACCCGTCTCGACCGATGAAGGACTCTCCTAAAACAAAAGCCTGAGCCAAACCATCTGGACTTGGCTGTACCGCATACTGAATGTTCATGCCCCATTGGCTGCCGTCTTGAAGCAGTTCCTGGAACAAAGGAGTATGCTGCGGCGTACTGATAATTAAAACATCGCGAATCCCTGCCAACATCAACGTGCTTAAGGGATAATAAATCATTGGTTTGTCATAAATAGGCATGAGCTGCTTGCTTACGGATAAAGTCAGCGGGTGAAGGCGCGTACCCGATCCTCCCGCCAAAATAATGCCTTTACGAATCATCAACTAATACGCTCCTTTTCTAGCTGCTACAACTCCCAGCGTCTTCGCTAACAAAATCAAATCCAACCATACCGACCAGTTGCGCACATACCAGGAGTCCATGCGAACCCGCTCTGCATAGTCAATATCGCTGCGGCCGCTAACTTGCCATAAACCGGTAATACCTGGTTTGACAATATAATAATCCTGAATGTATTCCTCATAACGTTCTACTTCCGCTTCAACAATCGGCCGTGGTCCCACCAGACTCATTTCACTGCGCAGTACGTTCAGCAGCTGCGGCAATTCATCCAGGCTGGTTTTACGCAGCCAAGCGCCAATTTTAGTGACCCGCGGATCTTCTTTCAATTTGAAATCCCGCTCCCATTCCACCTTGGCTTCCGGATGTCTGGCAAAATGGTTCTCCAGAACTTCTTCACCGTTGCAAACCATGGTTCGGAATTTATAGCAGGAAAAAGGTTTGCCGTTTTCACCAATCCGGGTATGCGCAAAAATAGCCGGTCCCGCAGAGGATGTTCGGATAAGCAAGGCCAGCACTGCCAGCACCGGCAAAATCAATAAGCCCCCAGCCAAGCAGGCGCTGATATCAAAAATCCTCTTAAAAACGCGATTGCGCTGCCGCAATAAGTTATTATGGACCCGCAGTAGAACGGTTTTCTGATCAAATAAGGTGTCTACAGTCATATTTCCCATCGGCACGCCAAAAAGATCCGGCACAATGGTCAAATTGCGCACATGAGGCTGCAGCTGGTACATCAGTTCCAGCAATTGCTCGCGCGGAATGCCTGGCACCGCCAGCACCACATCCTGGACGCCGCTTTCTTTGACAATATGCTGCGCTTGCTGAAAGGTCCCCAAGCAAGGAACTTTTCGTGCCAGCGGCCGTTTCTGCCACGCATCTTCAATGACGCCGACAATCTCATAGCCCAAGCCACGGTCTTTTGAAAAGGCTTGGTATAAGAGCTCCGCGGTCCGTCCGGCGCCAACCAAGATGACCGGCCGTTGCCATAAGCCGATATGAATCAGCATTCGCTTTAAGGTGACTCTCATTAAGGTCAAGGAAAAAAAGCTAAACAGCCAGGTCATCCCCACGACAAGCCTTGACACTTGTTCCGCTTTTCCCAAAAAATACATCAGCATAATGGCCAAAGCGCCTACATAGGTGCAAATGCGAAAGATGCGTTCCACTCCCTGCCAAAGAGGCAGCCTGCGGGTATACGATCCGTCATATAAAAAGAAAAACAGATACACCATCGGAACGCCAATAAAAATGTACACCGTGCTCGCCTTAAATAAAGGCCAATGGGGGAAAATATGAGGCAAGACGCTTTCTCGCAAAAAACAAGCCAGACTTAAGGCGGCCACTACCGCCAAATAGTCGCCCAGCAAAAGAATGAGCGGTGCAATATATCGAGCTAGCGTCGATAACCGTGTGGTTTTGCATGCAGAAAAAACAGCTCTTTCGTCACGGGAAGCAGTCTCCATAGTAACCTCCCTCGTGATTTCCTTTAAATTACTAACCTTCATTATACCCAAAATGGTTCTATTTCACAAGGTTAGCCTTCTTCGTAGCGTTTAAGTCCCACTGCAGCCCGGTTGCCGCCACACCGACAAAGAGCCAGTATAACCGAATCACGGCTGCATTGCCAAAGTTGAATTCCGTCAATCCTTGCAGCAACAGCCCCAGAGTAGCAAAAAACAGCATATAGCCCCAAAAGCTTCCCTGGGTCATTCCTTGCCAGCTCCGCTTTAAAATCACTCCAAACAAAAGACAAAATGCGCCAAAGCCAATCAATCCCTGCTCCGCCAGCACTTGAAAAACAATGCTGTGCGCATGCATTTGTCCCCGCTCTTTAGCCAGTGGAGAAATATAGTGATTTTGATATTGATATTCGTAGTTTTGCGCTCCAACGCCTAACACAGGATGGTCTAAAAACATATTCCAAGCGCTTTGCCACATCAACATGCGCTCCGAGTTCGATTGAAATGAGGCATCGCCTAGGGTAGCTACCCGTTCCTGCAAGCCGCTATGCTGTCCAGCTGCGCCAATAAGCAAGGCAATAACTACAACCCCCGCAGCCAACATACGTTTGTTCTTACGCAATAAAGTAGCGCCTAACACTACTAGCAAAAAGACAACAGCCAGCCAAGCTCCCCGCGTTCCGTTTACAACTAATGCCGCTAATGATAGCAACCAGAGAAACCCCAGCCCCCAACGCCAAGAGTTTTTTAAAGGCAGTTGCATGCCCCAATTGACCGCCACGGTCAGCGTCAAAATAGGAATCCATTGCACTAAAAATCCAGCCAGCATCATGGGGTGAGAATGGAACGCCGGAGCGCGCAAATTACCATTAAGCCCTTGCCATAAAGCATACGCATCGGCAACGAGCAACGAAAAGGCTCCCACTCCCAACAATATCCAAAGCTGCTTTGGCTCCTTACATACAAGAGGTACAAACACGAAAGGCAGCATACGAAAAAAATAATTTAAAGCCCGCTCCACCACCGCCCAAGGTTGTTGAGCGCCAATGCCGGAAGCCAGAACCGTCAACAAAAACAGCAGGCATACTAAAGCAATATTTTTATCAAGCGCCTGCCAGTTGATTTCTCTTTTATAGACTCCCCATAAAATAAATATAGAAGCAAGGCCTAAAGCAATATTAACACCCGCAATGGATGCAGCGGAAAAGAACGCAAATACTATCATGCTTCCATAAGCACATTGTTGAATGCTGCTAATCGCGTCCCTCTCCTTCCAACTATTATTTTGCTCTTTTTTATAGAGCTATATGATTCATTTTAAAAATCGTTCCGCTGCTGCCGCCAGTTCTTCTACAGGAATATCCTGTACGCAATAGTGCATCGGGCATTTTTCCGGTGCATCCACTATTGGACACTCCGCTAGCTTATGCTGCGCCACATAGCTTTTTTTGCATAAGGGCGTCCAGCGTTTGGCGGAAACGCAGCGAAAAATACCGATAATGGGCACACCGGTGGTAGCCGCAATATGCATGCCGCCGGTGTCAATGGTAATCAACAGATCAATTTGTCGGCAAAGCGCCGCAAATTCCAAAAGGCTCGTTTCGCCGCACAAATTTAAGACAGGTGCTAATGAAGCGTCTGCAATCTGTTGCGCGTAGTCTTTGTCCTCCGGCGCGCCGACCAGCAAGCAACTGACGCCTGTCTGCGAAGACAAACGATCAATCAAGTCCACGAAAGATGCTTGCGGCCAATTTTTCAAATAATAGGTCCCTTTTACGCAAAGAGCAACCCGCTTATTCCCTGGCGGCAAGGAAGCCAACAAGGCTTTTGCTTTTTCCCTATGATTGTTAGTAATAGCTCCGATAACCGGTTTCGCGCTGCCCTTCACCTTAAAGGCGCCGCGAATGACGTCTTGAAACAACTCCGACTGATGCGTATTAAGAAAATCATCGGACGTATGCACTGCATGCGACCACAATCTTCGTATTTGGCTAGGTTTGTTGTCAAAGAGACGATCCGGCCCTACACGCAAGGGAATTCCAGCCAGCAACGTCAGGATGGACGGACGCAGCTTGCGGTCCAGAGAGATGCTGAGATCAAAATGCCGCCCCTGCAGTTCTTTGACAAAACGCAGCATTTGCCGCCAGGAGCGCTCTTTAGGCTGATACACTAAAGGAATGACTTCTTCCAACAAGGAATGCCCCTGCAGCACCTCCGCCACAGAAGGCTTGACCAGCATGGAAATGCGCATCTGGGGGAAATGCTGTTTTAATAAAGCGATAGCGCTGGTGGCCAACACAACATCGCCCAAGTTGACCAGACAGTGAACCAGCACCTTCTGAGCCGGTTTCTGTTCCATTAGACATAGCCGCCTTTTATGTCAAGAATACTGGCGTAATCGGCTACCGCTGCCGTCAGCGGCGTAAAGTCCGCCGTAAAGCCTGCCTGCCGCAAATTGGAAGCGTCGCTTTCGGTATAGCTTTGGTATTTTCCTTTTAACGCTTCCGGGAAGGGAATGTATTCGATGCTGCCTTTGCCATAATGCGCAATGAGAGAGCGCGCCACGTCATTAAAGCTGTGCGCCGCACCAGTGCCGCAATTGAACACGCCGGAGAGCTGCGGGTTTTGCCAAAAGTGCAGATTCACCCGCACTACGTCTTTAACATAAATAAAATCACGTCGCTGTTCGCCGTCGGCATAGCCGTCGGTTCCTGCAAAAAGCTTGATTACGCCGTTTTCCAGCAGTTGGTTGTGAAAATGGAAGGCCACCGACGCCATGCGTCCCTTGTGGTTTTCTTGCGGCCCAAAGACGTTGAAATAACGCAAGCCGACTACCTGGCTGCTTGCCGCCGGCAGGAGCTGCCGTACATAGCGGTCAAACTGCAGCTTGGAGTAGGCATACACATTGAGCGCTTCTTCACAGGCCGGTTCTTCACGGAAACCTTGCGCGCCGTCTCCATAGACCGAAGCCGAGGATGCGTACATGAAAGGAATGCGATGCTCCAGCGCATGGTGCAGCATGATTTTGCTGTATTCGTAATTGTTGGCCATCATGTAGTTGCCGTCCAGCTCCATAGTATTGGAACAAGCGCCGTTATGAAAAATGGCTTCAATGGCTTGTCCGTGGAAACGACCGGTTTCCAGGCGAGTCAAGAAGTCTTCTTTGTGCAGATAATCTTTGAACTTGAGGCCATTGAGGTTGCGAAATTTCAGGCTGCTGCCCAGATTGTCCACAACCAAAATATCTTCTATGCCTTGTTCGTTCAGGCCCTTGACCAGATTGCTGCCGATAAAGCCGGCGCCGCCAGTTACGATAATCATGTAAATACCTCCTAGAAGTTATGGGGTACGAAATATTGAACAAGAGTCACGGGAGAACCAGAGGGGGTACATATGAGGGTTACGATAAATTCCGTGCCACTCCTTCGTACCCTCCCGCGACTCCGGTTCTCTTGTTCAAACCGTTCTTCTTCAACAACAAAAGGATAGCTAATTTTATAGCTATCCTTTATTTTAACATTTATTGTCTAAGGTGGCGAGCAGTTCGTCACGACTTATGGCGTAAGTCCCGACTTTTCCCACGACAAATCCTGCGGCTACATTGGCCAGCCTAGCCGCGTCCGGCACTTCCAGGCCGCCCGCAATACCGGCGGCGAAAACGGCAATCACCGTATCTCCGGCTCCGGATACGTCAAAGACCTCTTGGGCTAAGGTGGGAACATGCACTTCCTTACGGGAAGCCAGAAAACTCAAGCCTTTTTCCGAACGCGTCGCCAAGAGCGACTGCAGACGGTAACGCCGCCGCAGCTTCGCCGCCGCTTGCCGAACGGCCTCATCTTCATTTATTAAGTCAGTCCCCAGCGCTTCGCCCAATTCCTTAAGATTGGGAGTTACCGCAAAAGCACCTTGGTAGCGTTCCCAGTCCGTCCCTTTCGGATCGACAATGACAGGCACGCCATACTGCTCTTGCAATTCCATCAGTTTTTGACAAAGCCTGGGCGTGCAAACGCCTTTGGCATAATCGGATACAATAATAGCTTTGCACTGCTGTTGTACGACTATAGCAGTAATATAGTCCAAAACGCGATTTTCCGTTACTAGCGGCCAAGGTGATGTTTCTTCAAAATCCAGGCGCAGCATTTGCTGATGACCTCCGATGATGCGCAGCTTAGCGGTTGTCGGTCCAGGCGTGACAAACAAGCCGCTGCAGTCTACGCCTAATTCTTCCAGCATCTTCTCTAGGCAACGCCGGTTTTCATCGTCGCCGACCGCGCCAACAAGCAGCGTCGGGCAGCCAAGACGAGCCAGATTGTGCGCCACGTTAGCCGCCCCGCCCAAGGTTTCTTTTTTACGGATCACCCTGGTAACCGGCACCGGCGCTTCAGGTGAAATCCGTTTCACTTCGCCAAAATAGTAACGGTCCAGCATCACATCACCAATCACTAACACCGGAGCCGCCGCCGTCTGTTGCGCCACAAAATCGCGCACTTTTTTCTTATGCCGAAACATCGCCGCATCTCCGTTCCAGTTCATCACACAGCCAATGGCCTAACAAAATATGGCATTCTTGAATCCGAGCGGTAACGTCTGTCGGCGCATTAATGCAAATCTCGCACAACTGGGCCAACTCGCCGCCATCGCCGCCGGTAAAGCCAATCGTAAACATGCCTTCTTCGTGAGCTTGACGAACTGCTGCCAGCACATTATCGCTGTTGCCGGAGGTACTGAAAGCAAAAAGCACATCGCCTATTTTTCCTAAGGCTTGCACCTGACGGGCAAAGACTCGCTCATAGCCGTAGTCATTGCCACAGGCTGTCAAAATCGAGGTGTCCGTAGTCAGGGCGATGGCTGACAAGCCTTGACGTTCCCGAGTAAAGCGCACTACCAGTTCCGCCGCCAAATGCTGGCAGTCCGCCGCGGAACCACCGTTGCCGCAAAAGAATAGCTTATTGCCACCATCGAGCGCATCCTGGCATAAATCAGCCGCTTGGAGAATGTCATCACCACAGGCTTCTTCAAGTTGCTGGATGGCCTGAATATGTTCTTGAATGGTTTTATGCAGTGTCATATAGCTGACCTCCTTGGGAGTACAGTTTTTTTAACAGGAGTAGAGTGAGTAAAGGGAGGGTACGAAAGCAAATTAAACAGGAGTCACGGGAGAATCGGAGGGCATGACTGAGGGTTACGTTTTATGTTGAATAGGAGTAGCGATTCTCGAAAATCCCTCCGCCGCTGTGGCGGCACCTCCCTTTGACAAGCAATGTCAAAAACCTATCGTGGAATAAACTGTAAAAAGCAATAAAAAGACTTGACAACTAGAACGTCACCTAATAATCGAAAAGGATACGTTTTATAGATCGTATACTACTTTCGATGATGGTGATGTAGCGTGATAAACCAACTATTTACCCAATTGAGAGATGCTCTTACGGACGTAAGTTTTATGTGTACGCATCGAACAAAAGCTACGTATTTTACTCGTTCTACCTGCACATTGGATTTCAAACGGCTTATGGCATTTACTTTGAAATTACCCAAGGGGGCGATGCAAATTGAATTAAATCAGTTTTTTAAAAAGTTTTTGCCAAGTTCAGAGCCCCAACGTGCTGCTTCTCTAAAAAAAGCACGGTTAAAAGTTGCGCCGTCGGCCTTTGTAGAGCTGATTAATGATGCGTTATCCACGATATACAAAAGTCCTTTTCAAGGCTTTCGAGGGTATCGAGTAGTTGCTGTGGATGGTTCGGTTTTCGAAGTGCCAACTTATGCTAAATCTATATTTGGCACGTTAAACGCATCGGGTGCCAAAGTGGCAAAAGCTCAGATTTGCAATTTATATGATGTATATAACCATATCATATTAGAAGGAGAAATTGCTCCTTACGTAACTAGCGAAAGGACGCAGGCTGCGCGGTTAATTGAACGTCTTGAAGAGAAAAGTCGTCACTTAGAAATAGAAAACCTCTATCTGTTTGATCGTGGTTTTCCTTCGAGGGAACTCATCCGCACATTAGGAAGCAGCCCGTATATCTTTCGCGTAAGCAAGGCTTTTTTAGCGCCGATTAATCGCGCAAATCAAGCGGATCAGTTGGTTGAAATCACGGATGATCAAGGAAATCAGCACCAAGTGCGAGTCCTAAACATTACGTTGCCATCAGGTGCAACCGAGAAACTGTTTAGCAATATCATTGACGAGAAGGTTACAATAGAGGATTTTAAAGAGCTCTACCAAAAACGCTGGGAAATTGAAACGCAGTATCGTACGTTAAAATCTGTCTTTGAAATTGAGTGCTTTAGCAGCTCTAATCTTCAGCTAATAGAGCAAGATTTTTATGCTGCAATTTATGTTTTCAATTTGCTAGCAGTTGCTCAAAACTATGCCAATGAGGAATTGAAGCAAGAAAAAGCAGACCTTACTTATGAGTATAAGACGAATACTAATGTCGCATTTTCCGAGTTGAAAGATATGGTTCTGGACATTGTATTGAGCAAAAACCCACTCAAGAAGCTTTTTGTCATGCGCAAGCTTCTAAATCGAATCAAACGCTATAGTTTGCCGGTGCGTCCAAACAGAGCCTCTACGCCTCGGAAAGTTAGGTTTGCTTGCGTCAAATTCCCATTTAATACAAGGAGAAATCATTGAAATGGATTTTTCTGGAATTATAGGTTTTTGACATTGCTTTGACAAGGGAGACAAGGTTTGAAATCCCCCTTGTTAAAGGGGATGGTCCGCAGGACTAGGGGATTGCGTCATTGCGAGAAGCGCGGCGACGCGGCAATCTCCAATTGAATTCTCCGTATCTTCACTTAAATAAATTCCATGCCACTCCTGCAAACCCTCACTTGACTCCGATTCTCCTGTTCAATCTTAACCGTAGCCCTCACTCTACTCCCTTTACTCTTGTTCACTCTCCGCACCACGTTATTTAGCCAGGCGCAGTTGCTGTTTGGCTTCCGCCGTTTGCAGGCTCGCGGCGAAGGCTACAAAGAGCTTGCCCGTAGCTTCGGCCGCGAGGGGAAGAAGAATTCGCGAGGCCTGGGTATAGCCTGCTTCGGTTTCGCCTTTAACCACCGCAAAGAAGGCAGCGGATTCTTCCACGACGCGCTGAAAAAGCTCTTCCGCATCCGAAGGCAAGGTAATTTCCGTTGCTTGTCGCACCAATTTTGCCGCTTTGGGAGCAGCCCAGGTTTCAAATTCCCGATGACCGAAAAAAACATGTCCTGTCGCATGATGCGGCACGCACATATCCTGCAGCAAATGAGCCGCCGCCCCCAAATAAAAAGCCGCTTTGCCCCACTTGCCACGCTTGGCTAAGCGCTTCGCTTTCTCCAGATATTGTTTATAGTACAAAAAGGCGGAAGGAAACAAAAGCAGCCCCTTTTTCTTTTGCGGATGGTAGTAATGGGTGATATTCTTCCACCCGGTATCAGCCCAGGCTACGCCTGCCAGCAATTCTTTTTCCTTGGCAATAAGCAGCGACGCATTTGGAGTTTTTCCCATGCGCCGCAAACCCTCGGCAATCATCAATTGATGCGTTACCGGACCTCTGTCTACCAACAGTTGAAATGGGCTGACCGTCAGCAACAGCAACCGCGCTAACGCCCAAATAGGCCAACGGGCCCAGGCCAATATACGCACGGAACAACCCCCTCTAACGCCATTATTATTTTGATTATAGCATAAAACAAAGCCTATCAATGCGCTAATTCTTCTCGAACAGCCTTCGCTACCATCTCGGCGGTAATTCCAACATTACATTGTACGGTAGGACACACGCGCGCTTGTTCATCGCCGCACGGAGAACATGGCAAGCCCAAAGAAACTACTTTGCAATTTTTTCTTGGAGCCCAGCGCAAGGGCACATCTTTGGAAAACAACGCTATTGATGGCGTACCTACTGCAGCGGCTACATGCATCGGTCCGCTATCCGGCCCGATAAACAATCGGGCTCTCTTGATCACGTCAACCATTTGCAGCAGGGTTGTCTTTCCAACTAAATTTCCCTCGCCGAAGCCTGCCGCTTCTGCACTATCGAGTTTGCCTCCAAGAAGCACTACCGGTAAGCCCCATTCATCTAGCAACCTTTTTTTCAACTCTACCACATAAGAAAAGGGCCAATTTTTTTCTTTCACTCCTGTAAACGGCGCCAGACAGATATAGGGTTTCTCCTCCTTGCCGTTTTCTTCTCGCAGCAACTTTTCCACCTTATCTCTATCTGTAGCAGACGGTAAGGCCACATCCAGTTTTTCCGCATCAATATCCAACGAAACCCCAAGAGCTCGCCCCAACTCTGCCGCTACAACCGTAGCGGCATACTCAGGGGTACTTAGAACCCACTTGCGTATGGCCGGTTTAAAAACTTTTTCCGAGCGATGCTTTTCCCGGGCAACTCCGCTAATATGAGGAACTCTGAACCATTGCGCCGCAGTCACTAATTGCGGCTGCCATGTCGTAAAAATAGCGTAGTCTTGTTGAAAAAGCGCTGGCAATAGCCGCAACTTCGCCATAGTATCCTTGCGCCCCAAAGCATATACCTGTTTCAAATACGGCAATCCTTGCAAAGCATCCACATTAAATGGATTTGTAACAAACAATATTTCACAGGCAGGAAACATTTCTTTAAGTTTTCGCAAAGTCGGCGTAAAAATAACAGCATCGCCAAGTCCGGCACAATTGAAAATCATAATTTTTTTATGACTTAGCATGGGTCACCTCTCCTAGCCTTGACCATTCTCGCGCTTGCCCCAACCGTCCACAAGCGTTCAACCGCTTCTTCCGCCATATCAGCCGTAATATCTCGCATACACTGAAGACTTTCACAAGACCGCGCCACCTCATCCGAACAGGGCGAACACGGCAAGGCCAAGGTAACAACTTGACAGTTCTGGCGAGGCGCCCAACGCGACGGCAAATCTTTGCTGAATAAGGCGACTGTCGGCGTTCCTACTGCTCCGGCAATATGCATAGGCCCGCTATCCGGACCTACATGCAAGGCCGCGCGACGAACTACCTCCACTAGTTGCAACAGCGTCGTCTTGCCGGTTAGATTCACTCCGCCCAAGCTTGCCGCTTCCTTGCGTTTACTTTCTGGCCCTAGAACAACCACAGGCACTTTATATTTTTTTTCGATTCTTTGCACCCATTCGCGCGCAGTTTCTAACGGCCAATTTCTTTCTTCCAACCCTGCAAAGGGCGTAAGACAAATAAAGGTAGCCTCTGGCATCAGACCAGCTTCTTTCAGCAGTTTGTCTACGTACACTTTGTCCACCAAGGAAGGACTTGCTATTTCCGGTTTTTCCAACTCTCCCGATAAGTCGATACCTAGGGCTTCTTCAAAAATAAGGGCGTTTGTTTGAGCCGCATAGGCAGCAGACTTCATAACATGATTTTGAAGCTCTTTCGTAAGCAACCGATTTAAAAAATGTCCTAGTTTAGGAATGCCACACCGTACGGGAATGCGCAACAACCACGCCGCTATCAAAAGTTGAGGCTGCCAATCCGTAAAAACAACCACATCTTGCTTTCGAAGTTGCCACAATGCCCCCCAGCGGCCGAATTTCTTTTTTCGTTCGATCCAAATAACTTTCTCCAAATAAGGCAAGCCGTCAATGCTGTCTTTGTTGTGTTTTGCAGTTAAAAAAGTGATTTTCACATTAGGATAGGCTTCTTTCAGTTTTCGCAAGGACGGAGTAAACATAATCAAATCACCCACGCCGCCACAACTGCTTATATACAGGTGTTTTTCATTTAAAGAGTTACGGTTACTCAACGTTTATATCCATCCCTTCCGCCTTTCCTCGCAGCATTCGCACCGGAGCTGCCGCGATCTGCAGTTGCAACGTCCCGTCAGGAATAACATCTCCGTCCATTTGGCGATCCCCATTGCCGCCGCCTTGAATTACGACCTCTCGGGCCGCGCAAACATATACATCTGGATGTTGGGGCAGCCGATCCTGCGACAACCAGCGTATGTACTCAAAAATAATTTTGACGCTTCGCTTCCGAAATACACAGACCTGCAGCTTCTCCTTTTCCAACCTCGATTCATAGACTGCATGATGAACGCCTGCGTAGTAGCGCCCTTTAGCCACGACAACTGCGCTGGCGTCTTTTGCAACAAGCTCCCCGTCCACCATCACTTGATATGACCGCTTCCACCGGCGGCGCAACAACAGCCGCAGCAGCTGCCACGCATAAGCCCATTTAGAAATCCACCATTTCAGTATTTTGGACACACGATGGACTACCCAGCCGTCAAAACCAGCACCTACATTGGCCAAAAAATATCGGCCGTTCGCTAGGCCTGGCCAAGCTTTTATTTCTTGACACTGCCAAAGCATGTCGATGAATTTTTGCGCATCCTCGGAAACAGCCAATTCTTTAGCAATTAAGTTAATCGTTCCTGACGGATATATCGCCAACAAGGGCCTCGTAGCGACAGGCTCCTTATAAATGCCGTTTATTGCTTCATTCAAAGTACCATCACCGCCCGCTACCACCAGCAAGTCCACTCCTTGACGGCAAGCTTCCGCCGCCCATAGCTCCGCATGGCCGGCATAGGTAGTGCGACAAAGCCGCAAGGGCATTTTCTTTTTTTCCAGTGCGGCAATGACAGCCTCTACTTTTTTGCGTTTATGCCAACCGGCTTGTTCGTTGTAGATCACCCAAATTTCGCGGAACATAGTCGGCCTCCCTACCGTATAATGCGGCATTCATGCGGTCCTAGTTTTGCTCTGTCGGACGCCAGTTCTTCCGTAGACGCCTCCAGAAGCCGCAAGGTTTCTTTTTCCACCTGCTCCACAGAAATCTTCCACATACAGGAATGATGCTCACAATGGTGACTACCGCATGGATGACAAGGTTCACTGCTTTGAATCAATACGCTGGTATTGCTATAAGGATAAAAGCCAGGAACCGGAGAAGCGCCGAACATGGTCACCAATGGCACGCCCATAGCGACCGCCACATGCATAGGGCCGGAGTCATTCGTCACCAGAACCCGGCAAAAAGGCAACACCGCCGCAAGCTGCATCAAGGACAGCTTACCGGTAAATACGCTTACCGATTCCTGTACAGCCGGTTTCATCAGCGCGCGCGTTTCTTCCACAAGTTCTTCATCCATTGGACCGCCAAAAAAAGCAATCCCATAGCCTCGTTCTATAAGGCGCTCCGCCAATTTAGCAAAATGCTCATGGCGCCAGCGCTTCGTCGGCCAGCTGGCGCCAATATTCAATCCTACTACAGGACGCTCATGGCGCACTTCTCGTTGCCAAATGACAGCCCCGTCTTCTTTAGCGCCTGCGTCAAGCCAAATTTCCAGTCCCTGGTCATCACGTTCAGGAAGGCCTAAAAGCTCGCTTAGCACGTCAAAATGAGACTCAATCTGATGCTTTTCCGCCTTGCGGTTTAGCATGTATTTCGTAAAGCAATGCCGTAGCACCGCCGTAGCATAACCGACAATCGTTTTAGCGCCGCTGAAAGCCGCGAGAAAAGACGCCCGCTCATTTTGATGCAGATTGATCACCCAATCAAAACGACGCTGTCGCAGCTTCCAGGCAAAACGCAGGTACGGCCAAAAACCGTCGTCTTGCCCTTTTTTGTCGATCGTGATAAGTTCATTGATGTTTTGATTATTCTTCACCAAGTCTTGCAGCTTTTTGTCAGCCAGCAACGCAATATGTGCCTGCGGAAACTGCGCACGCAGCGTGCGCAAGATCGGCGTGACCAACAAAAGGTCGCCGATATGCATTAAGTTGATTACAAGGATTTTTTTCGGTTGCAAGCTTCGCATAACAATACCAGTCTTTCTGCAAATGTAGAGGGACTATACTCCCCGGCCGCCCGCGCAAGTTCCGCTTCATACCATTCTTTTTTCGCCGCAAACGTGTTGATAAATCGTTCTAGCGTATTTCGCAGCGCTTCCTCGCTGGTGGCCTCAAAAGTCATCCCCAAGTCATACTTTTCCCATACTTCGGGATTAATTTCATCGCTAGCCAATACAGGCCGCTGATGCCCGATGGCCGTAAATAGCATTCCCGCCCAATGATAACGATATCTTGGCGCTCCATAGGGAAGCAATAGCGCGTCAACCTGCAAAATCGCTTCTTGCCATTCTGCGCCAAACAACCCTTTATGAATAAAAGACAGTTGCTTATGTTCTTTATATTTCTCTTGAATACGCTTGAAGTCCTCCGTATCTTCCAACCGCATCGTCGCGCCTTGCACTACAAGCTCACAGGGTTGCGAAAACTTACAGCTTAAAAAGGCATCCAAAAAACGCTCTAGCTGTTTTTCTCTGCGGTACTGTCCAAAAAATCCCAAGCGCAACACTCGTTCTCTTAACAACGGCGCTTTGCGAACCGCTATGTCTCTTGGTTCATAAGCCGGAGGAGAAAAAGCCTTCATTCTGGAATGTGTTTTCCCTAAAACAGTGTCTCCAAAGGTAATGACCACCGTTTCCACCATGGCCTGTTGCGGCAATTTTTCCAGCTCCGAAAAAAATTTGGGCGCTTCGCCCGGATTCAAACCATGCAAGATAAAGATAACTGGTTTGCCTGCTTGTAAAAGCGAAGAGTGGCGTAGCGCTCTCAAATAGCGATAGGTTGAAGTCGGAATCACAATAGCGTCCACCTCTTGCCGCCTCGCTAACTTGGCCGCTGCGTTAAACCATCCTCGGCGTCGCCATTCGCGCAGAAATGACGTGCGCCATTTCGCAAAACCTTTTTTCCCGGCATAGGAAACACTTTTTCCTGGCAAATGCACGATTTGAGACTTTGTTACAGGATTTACGTCTTCAGGAACGAACCAGCTCACTTCATGTCCTTGCTTCGTCCATTCCTCATCTAACAGGCGGTCAAAATCAACTTCATGCCCGCCAGGGGTAGTAATCGTCTCCAATAAGGCAATCCGCATCACCGCCCCCCCTTCCGTTGTAACGTCCATAGCTTCACATATTTCGCCATCGTGTAAAATGCATGGAATGCCGCCAAAATGAAACCCATTTTCCCATCACGCCAGCCGCTTTTCAACACATAGAACTTGAAAAATCCGGCTAGAGGTCGGAAACAAATAGCACCAAAAGAAGCCCTTTTTCCGGCTTCATGCATTTTTTGCGCCAACATAGTCGTGTACTGGTTCAGTTTGAAAAAATACCGTTCCCAGTCTTGATAGGTATGGTGAAACATGCAGGCGTGCAGCCGTTTAACAGGCAGAGTCACTTTTGCCGCTTCATGCACAATTCCTTCCCAACGAATGGCCGCTCTGGGATAAAAACGAAGCGACCAATCCGGCGCGTGTCCACCGTGAAAAACGGGCTGGCCGAAGACAATATTCTTGCGCAGAATCTCATAGGCGAAAGCATCGCCCCGCTCCATAATTCTCCACACTTCTTCCTCCACTTCCGGTGCAAGCCGCTCGTCCGCATCCAAAAAGAGCACCCACTCGGCTTGGGTTTGCGTCAAAGCAAAGTTTCGCTGCCCTGCAAAGCCGTCCACCATAGGATGAACAACTATTTTGCCGCCTTTTTCTGCCACGATGGCCGCCGTCTGATCCGTACTGCCGGAATCTACGACTACGATTTCGTCGGCAAACGAGGCGCTGTCCATGCAGAGACCTATATTTTTTTCTTCATTGTACGTCAGAATCAATATCGCTAAACGCGGCTGCATAAGAAAACCTCATTTCTAAGTAACAAAATACGAAGACGGGGATTGAACAAGAGAACCGGAGTCTCGGGAGGGTACGTAAGAGGAGTACGTTTTAGTATAACAGGATTAAAAATCATTCTACTTCTCCTACGTACCCTCCGATTCTCATCGTGACTCTTGTTCACTCCCCGTGCCCATCCGGCTTTTCTCTGCCAGCATTTCTTGGGCAATTTGAATGACGGTGTCCTCAGGCAGGTCGCGCAGGCAATGCTGAGTAGCGCATTCGCCCCGTCCCCAGCAAGGCTGGCAGTTTTGCAGCCATACCACGCGGTCCTTCGCGCCGCGTGGCCCCCAGATACGAGGATCCGTAGGGCCAAACAAGCCCAAAACAGGCGTATGCACGGCTTGAGCCATATGTAGCGCCGCCGTATCAACGCTAATGACCAAGGCCGCCTGCTGCATGAGTCCGGCTACCTCGGGCAAAGTATGCGTCCCGCTCCAAAGCGTAACAGGCACTGCCGCCTTTGCTGCGATGCGCTGCAAATACGCCTCTTCGGCTTTGCCGCCAATCAGATACCACGACACCTGCGGCGATAGTTTCTGCATTAATTTAGCATATCCATCAGTCGTCCAACTCTTGCGTCTGTAGCTTCCTGCAGGGCATAAGACAACAATCGGCTTATCAGCCTTTTCTTTTTCCTTGGCAGCCGAAACAATATCGTCCGCCTGCAAAGCAAGTTCCAACGAAAAATCTGTCGTCTCCAAGTCTAAGGGCTTCAGCACATCCAAGTAGTTCTCCGCTTCATGGCGCAAAGGCGGCCGCACAGACGAAACCGAGTCCGACAGAAACCACTCGCCGTGTTGCGCTGCATAGCCCAGACGCCGGGGAATACCGCAAAAGAAGGCCAACATAGCCCCTCGGAGCGCAAAATTAGTGCAAACTGCAAGATCGTACTTGCGCGAACGAATCTGCCGCAGCAACTGCCACAACGTTTTCCACTTCTTATGTTGTCCTTTTTTATCGTAGACTATGACTTCGTCGACATAGGGATTGCGCTGCGCCAGCGGCGCAGCCACTGGTACAGTCATCATGTCAATCCGCGCCTGCGGATAAGCGTGCCGCAAAGACCTGGCAACAGGCGTCGATAAAAGCACATCACCGATAAAAGCCAAATTAATAATCAAAATTCGTTTCATATTTTATTAACAAGAGTAGAGGGAGTAAAGGGAGAGTTCGATAATTTTATATATTCAATCCCATTAGTTGTCCGTGCCCTCACTTTACTCACTCTACTCACTCTACTCCTGTTCAAAAATCTTCTCCCAGACTTGCTCCGGCGTAAGTACGTCCAGGCAGTCGAGACCTTTAGGGCAAGCGCGTTTCCAGCAACCCGCGCAGTCTCGCTGCACTTCCAGCGCATGCTGCGGTTGACCATAGGGGCCGTTGCGATTAGCGTCAGTAGGCCCCATTAAACAGATGGTTTTTACGCCCAGCGCTGCCGCCATGTGCATAGGACCGGTATCACCGCCTATAAAAACAACTGCCCCTTTGATCACAGCAGCTAGTTGCTGCAGGTTCGTTTTGCCTGTCAAGTCTATAGGCGGCACTTCCGTAAACGTCGTCATTTCTTCATACAGCTTATGGTCACCAGCCGCTCCAATCGCCACCGGCACAATCCCCTGACTGCTCAGTTTGTCTGCCAGCGCCGCAAAATAACGCTGCGGCCAAATCTTATTCGGCCAATTAGCCCCCAAGGCCAGCACGGCATACGGAACATTCTCACCTACTCCGGCATGACGTAAGATGGACGCAGCTCTGTCCGTTTCGCCCGTCACTGCCACGCCGAGGCCGAAATCCGCTGGACCCAACTGGCATCCCAAATGACGAACTACATCTCTGTATAGTTCGACTACATGCCCGCCATGATTCGGTCCGACTACTTTCTTGGCCAGCAAATGACTTCCCTCGCGGGCATTTTCGTACACCAGCCGTTGCGGCGCACCGCTCAGCCAGGCAATCAAGGCACTTTTCATGAGCCCTTGCAAATCTAAAGCCAAATCAAAGCGGCGCTTCTTCAATTCCGAAATAAAGCCAGGTGCATGCTTAACAAGCCCGCCTAAGGATTTAAAGCAAGGTTTGTCAAAAAGCAGCACTTCGTCAATATATGGATGGTTCTTTAAAAGCGAGGCGCCTGCGGCTTCGGCCACCCAGGTTATGCGGCAGCCAGGAAAACATTCTTTTAAGTCCTTCGCTACCGGCAACGCATGCACAATATCTCCAATGGCGCTTAGCTTTACAATTAATATGTTCATAGCATTTTAGTACGGGTTTTGAACAGGAGTAAAAGGAGTAGAGGGAGGGTTGGGTTTGAGGTTTTAAACAAGAGAATCGGAGAACATGAGGGTAACGGTTTAAATAAAAGACTTGAAATTAAATAAACCGAGCTCCCCACGCCCTCCTGCGTCCCCTCCCTTTACTCCCTCTACTCTTTGTTAAATAAGCCGTTCCCAGTTTTTTCATTCGTACCCCGGGACTCCGGTTCTCTTGTTCAATCCTATTTCGTACCCTCCCTGTCTGTCTCACGTATCTTTTTAATCATGTTTGTTGACGAGCGCCCCGGGACTTCGGGAATGAGTACAGTTTCGCCGCCATAAGAAGCCACGATGCGAGACTCTGGCAGGCGTTCGACCGTATAATCGCCGCCTTTTACGTATACATCCGGTTTTAAAAGCTCTACTAGCGGTTCTGCGGTTGGTTCGTCAAAGATAACCACGTAATCGACAGCCGCCAGTCCAGCCAGCACCTCTGCCCGATCCTCTTCACTATTTATTGGTCTAGACTCGCCTTTAAGCCGTCGCACGGAAGCATCGCTATTCAGGCCAAGCACGAGCACATCCCCTACCGCCCGGGCCGCATTCAAATAGCGAACATGTCCAGCATGCAGAATATCAAAACAGCCGTTGGTAAAAACCACTCTGCGCCCTGCCGCTTGCAACCGCGCAACTTCTTGTACTAATTCGTTTCGTTCCATCACTTTATTGCCCATATCGTTATAAAAATAAGCAAAACAGAGGAAGTCTGTTTAAACTTCCTCCGCTCCAAGCTTATTCCATTTCCTCCTTTTGCTTTCTTGCCGCCAGTTCTCCTTGTTTCACTGCCTGCAATAATTCATCCGCCGTAAGCGTCGCCGTTCCATGCTTGCGCACAACAACCCCTGCTGCGTAGTTAGCCAGCTTCGCCGCGCTGTAATGATCCGCCCCAGCCGCTAGCGCCAGCATCATGGTCACCACTGCGGTATCACCCGCGCCTGTCACGTCATAGACCTCGCTGCGGTTGCTTACAGGAATATGCCTGGCTCCTTGGCCGCGCACATACAGCGTCATGCCGTCGCCGCCCTGAGTCAAAAGAATCCCATCCGCCTGGAGCATCTCCACAATCTGTTCTGCCGCTTCCGCTGCGCCAATTTCATCCAAGCTCTCCAGCCCCAATGCAGCTGCTGCTTCCGCCTCATTCTGTTTGATCAGTTCCACACCAGTAAATTGCTGGATATCATAGCGAGAATCCACCATGCACGGCACGCCTTGCTCGCGGCACAACGCAATCAACCTTTGCCGAAGCTTCGGCGAAACAGTCTGGCTGCCATAATCGCTGATCACCGCCACATCCATCTTCGGCAATACTTTTTCTATATAATGCAACAAGGCTTCTTCCGTTTCCTTTACCAACGGTTCTTTTGATTCTTGATCAATCCGTACCACCTGCTGCCGTACCGTTGCCTGACCGCCCGCTAAAATACGCGTTTTTGTGATCGTAGGACGCTTCGCATCCTGAAAGAGTCCGTCAACCACGACCCCTTTGCTTTGCAGCAGTTCTTTCAGCTTCTCTCCCGCTTTATCTTCGCCGCATATGCCTACTGCATAGACTACACCGCCTAAAACTGCTGCATTATGCACAGCATTAGCAGCGCCTCCGGGCACAATGGTTTCGCCGCGATGTTCCAGGACCAGCACCGGCGCTTCCCGGGAAACACGAGAAATATGGCCTTTTACATAGACATCGGCTACCATATCGCCTAAAAGCAGTATTTTTTTTCCTTTTAACTTAGGAACCCATTCCTGTAATTTCATCATTCTTTCTCCTTGGCTGGTCCGTTAAAAGCGAGTCAAAGCCAAATCCACTTTCACTTGTTTCCGTTCAGCCCGATACGTAAGCGTCATCTGCCAGCAATGCAAGTCCCTGACAATGCTGATATCGCGATCATATAGGCGATGATTGATCATATCGTGACTCTCATTGTATACCAGGCGATCTTTACGATCTAATTGATACGAAAAACCTATATCAAATTCCCGTGACATGTCATCGGTATTGTAATTGAACACTTTTTGTTCATTCTGTCGATTATGAAAGGCAACCCAGGTAGTCAGCTTCGGATTCCATCCCTTGATTAAAGTAGCATCCTGTCTAAAAATATTTTGCTGTGAGCGATTATAACTTTCATATATTTTTTCATAGCCAGTCCCCAACAATAACGTTAAGGTCTTCTTTTTGTCCAATGAAATGGGATCACGGTCAAAATACAAAGTATAGTCCTGATGCCAGCTGCGTTTCGTTCCGTCTTCCCACATACCGGCAATGAATTTCGGAGTATATTGCCAAGCCGTTCCTTGAATACGCTTTTGGCCAAAATTCACTTCTACTTCTGGTTTTTTCTTAATCCAGCGATTATCCGTATCCTGGTAATCACCTTGCCGCAAAATTACATTATAGCCATTGCCATGATAACTGATATCTTCTCCCGAACGCCAAGCATGCTTAGTTCCTGTCAAAATATCAATGCCGACTGAAAAATGCTCATCCAGGGGGTATTGATAATAATATTCCAAATACAAGCCATTTTCTGAGTTATAGCCTACTTTCGGCATTTCACTTTCCTGTTCATCTGGATTCAACGACTTACGATACCGAGGTGTTGCATAAAACACCTTGTCTTTTATCCAAACCTTAGCATCATAAGCAATCATCTGTTTTTGCGGCCAAATGATGACTTTAGCTGCAGTCAGACGATAATCCGGAATTTTGGCGTTACAGCGCGTTGTCGAGGCATTGTAAATCACATAGTGATCCGGGTAGATCTCCACGCGCGGCCCACTTACAATCTCTTTGTTCATCGTCCCATGAACGTTTTCCATTTGCCCTGTTTTGTCGCCATAATTGTATACGATTTTTTGCCCGACAAGCCTTGTACCCGGCTGCCAAAGAGTAGCTTCCTCGTCGGCAAAAACGGTTTCACTTTTCGCATTGCCGTGAATAAATTCTGAAGTGACTTTTTCCAAACCTTGTTCAAGCAAAGCATTTCCTTTTGCATACAAGTCGCCGCTGCTTTCTTGAAAATACAGTTCATCCCCTTCAACAGTAACAGGCAATGGTTCTTTCGGTTTTTCTTCTTTTTTCTTTTTAGCGGCTTCGCCGGTTTCCGCGCACACAGCCACTCCAAGCATACAAGACAACGCGACAGCCAGCCATTTATACGATTTATTCATTATGTATTCTCCCGCTCAAAAATATTCTATTCTTTATTGTACACGCCAGGCTTGAGACTGTAAAGAGAATGGGGGAAGAATAGGGAACACAGGGGACCGTAACTCAGAGTAACAGAGGAAATGCCAGAGGGGAGCAGAGAGAGAATTTTAAAATATATATTTTCTCTGGCCTTTCTTTGGCCTTTCTCAGTTACTCTGTGTGAAACGTTCTTTTCTATCAAAAAAGCAAGCACAAAGTGGCATGAAGCCTGCTTTGTGCTTGTTGATCACCATGCTATTGTGTTACAGCGCCCGGAGGCACCACGCCCACTAAAGATGTTTCGGTTTTAGTCTGTACGAACATTTGCGCCCCTACGGGAATCTTCAGATCGTCGCCATGAACAAAAGCGCCGCCAATCACGCCAACCGGCCCTAAGATAATCATGCCCGCTACGGTAGCGCCAGCTGCTTTTGCATAGGACTTGGTTTCTTCTTTGGCCTTATCACCCAAGAAAATCGGCACCTTTATTACATCAATGGTCTCAATATCTTCATAATTAACCTCAATTTTTCCATCTCGGCCAAAGTTACTGGCACGCTCTACTTTGCTAATCTTACCCATGCCACGAGCTCCTTTGGCTACGGCCAAGATGCCATTAATATACACATCGTCTGCCGCTTGAAAATCCACCACGTCGCCTACGCGCGCCGTTTTACTATCCAGCGCCGTCAAAAAGCTGATTTTAATCAGAGAGTCTTTAGGCAAAGTAAGCGGAGCTGTCTGGGCTTTGCCGTCAGCATAGGCCATTGAAAGTAATTTAGCCACCCTGTCCTGGAATGCGCCAGGAACCGAATTGCCAGTTACCATCCGTTCCAGCCCTTCTATTCGGCTTTTAACAGGAACTGTACCATTCACTTGATGCTGCAGCGCCCACTCCACAGCATTAACTTTTAAAATCAAAGAAGGAGCCGCTTCTGTCGAATGAAAAACAGAATTGTACAGGGAATCTACGCGTGGAATAATCGCTTCTTTCGTCACCTGACCATTTACATCTTTTTCTAATTTTTGCACCCGTTCTAACAACGCGCCGGTTTGCTCACTTCCATAAAGCCCTTTATCAATCGAGTTAAGTTTGTCTACTACTGTGGCTTCTTCCGCCAGCGCCACTCCACTGCTCATAGTAAAAACAAGCAAAGCCGCCAACATTATCATCCATCGTTTCATCTTCTATGTAGCCTCCTCATCCTTAAATACGGACATCAATAGTTGCCGAAACGCCTACGCCTTGTACACGAGTAAAGTTAACCGGATTTTTACTGTCAATAGGCACCAGGGCTTTTACGCGAAACTGTCCGCCATTGAAATCGCTCTCCAATTGTAATACAGCTTTTGTCCGGTCCACTAGTTCCTGCGAGCCAGTTACCTGTACCGCCCCCACATAGCCGCCGCTGCCAAAAGTCAGTACAGGCACGACTTTGGTCGCAAATTCATTGCCCGCCTTGCTTTTAAACGTCAACGTATTAATGAAGCTATTCAGCGGTCCTGCAAAGCGATCCACCAAAAAGCCAATACCGCCTACTTTCAACACATCGCCTAAGCTAAAAGCTTGCGTAGCCGGCATAGCAATCCCAGTTGCTAAAGCTCCTGCTAAAACAGCTGCTATTAGTTGTTTTTTCCCTGCCATAAATTTTCCTCCTTTTCCCTCTGCCTGCATCAATGTCCAGTGCACATAGGAATATAGGTTCGACAAAGGCCGGTTCTTTCCTGCTTGTTCACAAAACTGTCAGAAACAGAGTGACGAAGAACGAGGAGTGAACAAGAGAACCAGAGTCACGAGAGGGTTCGTAAGAGGGTTACGTTATATACATTAACAGGAATACAAAAAACCATATTATACCTCTCCTGCGTGCCCTCCGATTCTCATCGCGACTCTTGTTCAATTTCCGTTCTCGTCTGGTTTTGCATAAAAAAAGAGACCCTACAATGCAGGGCCCCGCAGATATTGAAATAAATTAGAACTGATACGAAACGGTCGTACGGAACTGTTTAGACTTCACGGAGCTGTTGTCCACTTGTTCAATGTCTTTGAAGAAGAGCTTCAAGGTCGTTTTGTCGTCCAGCTTATGATTTAAGCCGTAATAGAAGCCTTTCATATTTGCATCGAAGTCAGTCCAACCGCCCATATCTCCGTTATTCTCTACACGATAGTAGGTGGCAAACGCCGAGGTTTTTTTGTCAAACGCGTAGCTCACACCAAGATCGTAGGCTTTATTGGCATCGCTAGCGCTGGACTTGGCATATTCTGCGGTAAAGTTAGCTTTACCCAGTTCATATCCAGTATTAACAGCCCAATAATTCAGGTCCTGAGCCGCATCATAGCGAGCTAAGGTTGCGCCCACAGTCCAGGCTTTAGCCGGCTTATAGGAAGCCGAAACTGCATAAGCCTTGTTACTCGGGCCGTAGACTTCACGCAACGCCGTTACCGAAATATCCGTTACACCGGATTTAGTTTTGATGGATACGCCATCAGCCATGATATCGCGACCGACATAACCCTCTGTGCTGTACAACAACGCCGTACCGCCAATAGTACCGCCTTGGCGGCCCACTTTATAACTAGTACCTGCATTATTATACAAGAAACCAAACTGATCCACTTCATTCATGTACTTAGTATCTGCACCGTAAGCGCCTGCACCAATGCGGAAATCATTACGGAAACCAGCAGTGGTAAGCGCTTGTGCCGCAAAGCGGCCATAAACATCCAGGTTTTTAGCTACATTGGTTTTTGCATTCAAAGTAAAGGTGATTTTGCTGCCATCCTGTTTGGTAGCATTATCATGGCTGTATTGCGCTTCGATTTGTCCATTAAATTCCACCGGTGCGGCCAAAGCAGCTGTAGCAGGCATGGCGATCATGGCAGCAATAGCAGCCATCAAGAGTTTCTTTTTCATCGTATCTTCTCCTTCTATGTACCTTATTTTACGCTGCCCTGCATTCATGGCCTAAAAACTATCAAAATAAGTGTCCACGTTTCCTTATTCTTTCATTTTTCAGCACTTTACTACAAAACAGTCGCAAATGGAATTTTAACATGTTCTTGAAAAAAAGTAAATAAAAAAAGAAGCCCTGCATTAGCAGGGCTTCTTTGCCGCAATTCTTCGATTTAGAAGAAGAATTCAACCTGGGCACGGTACATTTTGTCTTTAACATCAGTAGCGGTCGTACCTTTGTAATCAGCATACATGGTACGGAACTTGATGTTTTTAGCAGGTACATAGGAACCATCAATGTACCAGCCTTTAAGACCATCATAACCAACAGTGGAGTTACCCACTCTGGAAGTGTAAGCGCCGGAATCATAGGTAGAATTCAGGCCGGTTTTCCAGTAACCAACAGCAACCTGCCAGGTACCAGCTTTCTGCAGATCAATTGCTTTGTACTGCAGATCTACTTTGTAGCCGCTAGCATCTTCATCAGCATTGCTCTTGCTGTAAATACCGGTCAATTTCCAGTCAGGAGTAAACTTGTAAGCAGCGCCAACTTCATAGAGATTGATGCTGTTCTTACCGGTACCGCTGGTACCGCCATTCATCATTACCTGACCGTTTTCGTTACGGCTCTTGATCTGGTTGTAGCTACCGAACATGTTGAAGTTCTTGTTAGCAGCCCAGTTCAGTTCAGTACCCAAGACACGGTCTTTATTGACAGTGCTCAGTTCGTTGTAATGAAGATTGCCGTAGTAAACAGTAGCTTTCAATTGGTTACCAAAACCAAATTTCACGCCGTCAATGGAATCCTCATCAAAAATCAGGTCGCCAGCGGAAGTCTGCATCCAACGGCCCAGGGTCATATCGGTCTGGCCCAGTTTGCCTTTAGCATACATTTCGGGCATCGTTACTTTGGTATCGTTGGTACCAGTGGTACCAGCATCGCCATTCGAGAAGTCAGTAGTACCTTGGAACATCGCACGAACGTTCCAAGAATCATTTACTTCGGCGGTAGCGCCCAAGCGATAACGAGCTTGTTCAACTTTAGAGCTGGAAACAAGACCATTAGTTCCCGAAACAGCGTCATTGATGTAGCGAACACGCAGGTTGCCATCAAAGCGCAGATTGTCGGATTTTTTCTCCAACTTGGCAACGCGAACACCGAGGTTTTCGATCTCAGCGCTGAACTCGGTAGCCAGCTTGTCGATGGTAGCTTTGGTTTCAGCATCGGCTTTATCGCTACGAGCCATAGCTTTAGCAACGATCTGAGCCATTTCATAACGGGTCATGGTACGGTCGCCACGGAAGGTGCCGTCGCCATAGCCGTCAACAATACCAGCTTTAGCCAGTTTGTTTACAGCATCATAGGCCCAGTGTTTCGCCGGAACATCGACGAAAGGATTGGCAGCTGCAAAGGCGGTAGCGCCGATGCCGAGGCCGAACATGAGAGCGAGAGCAGTTACAAGACGTTTTTTCATGTGTTCATTCCTCCTAAGAATTTTGTATTTGCGCACAGACAAATACATAAACTCAGTCGGAGAAAGCAGCTCATGAGTATCCACGTTTCCTCAATAGCCTTTTTCTACTTCCAAGTAAATATGTACTCATCCGGTCACGCCTAATTAATTTCGCTCTTGGATTCAAAACTCCTGCAAAACCGAAAAACTTTTTTCAAATATTTTTCAGTCTTTGACCGGGCGGTCCAAGAACTAGATGTAGTGTACCATAATAAAAAAGAAAAGTAAAGAACGAGTACGGAGTACGTTGTTTTAACAGGAGTAAAGGGAGTAGAGTGAGGGTACGTGAGAGAATAAAAATACCGTGTTTCGAGCCCTCCCTGTACTCACTCTACTCTTGTTCAATTTTCGTTCTTCTGGTACTTCCAGGCCAGGAGGACGGCCACGTAGTCGTCTACCGGTACAGGCGGAGTTTGCATAGTGGTAGGCAGTAAGCGCCGCCAGCCTTGGGGAGGCTGTTGCTGCCAGTACAATTTGCGTGCTTGCTCTGTTGTATGCTTTTCATCCACGACGAGAAATTGCACCTTATGCTGCGCTGCCAGTTCTTGCAGCATAGCTGCTTGCGCCGCCGAACCAGTGCCGTCGCCGCAAAGGAGGACTTGAATCCTGCCGTCAGCCAAAATTGAGGCTATTTCTTCTTGCAATGCCGGGGTCGGCACAACGAGCCGCTTCTCGATAGAGCCATCTAAAGCCACTACGGCTACGCCGCATTTCTCCCTCCCCGGATCCACTGCTGCAATCATCGTTACTCCTCCTGTAAAAGGCAAAAACAAATATTAAACAGGAGTAGAGGGAGTAAATGGAGGGTATGAGAGAGAAATAAAAAATAATACAATTCTCCCGCGAGCCCTCACTCTACTCCCTCTACTCTTTGTTTATATATCTCGTCCTCTTCTTCTCTATCGTTTTACTTTATAGCCCGGACACGGAGTTCAATACGCACGGGGCCTGCAGTATGCACATCTTCTATAGTAACCGCCGAAAGCTCCACGCGTCCGCCGAGGCGGCTCATTTTAGCCGCCGTTTCGTACAGCTGATTGGCTGGCAACGAGCCTACCATGCCTGAAATCGGGTCCGGCAGCACTCCTTGGCGCACGGAAAGAGCATTAACTTGTTTCAAAAAGAGAATAATGGCCCCTTCATTGGCCCCGGAGTCCTCTGCGATCGCCTGCATTTCTTCTTGCAAAAGAGTCGTACCTTTAGCGAAGACAAGCTGATTTGAGTACAATTGCAACGCCCCGAATACGGGCTCCCCGTAAACCGTATTTCCTGCCGCCACTACGCGCAGAATGCGCGGCGAGTCGACTTTTCGTATTTCATCAATCGTCGTATCAAACTCACGCTGGCTTATCACGAGTAAGCCCAGGTCTTTATCAATATTCAAGCGCTGCAAAAGCTGCGCATTGGTTTCACGCAAAAAAGCTTCCAATTCTTGACGCAGTTGTTCCTGCGATTCGCGAGGATCAACCGACCGCGAAGCCAGCACCTCTCCTGCCTGGAAGACAATAGCCCCTTCGCGAACTACGCGAATGCCGGTTTGCAATTTGGCGGCAATTTCTTGCAGTTCTTCCAAGTTAGTTTCCAATTTCCCTTTATTACGATTCAACTCTTGGATTTTTTCTTCCAAGTCTTGCTGCTGCGCCTGAAGGCGGTTTACTTCTCCCTGCGAGGCAGCTAAAGCGTCCACGGCCCGATCTTTTTCGGCCACAGCCTGCTGCAGCTCTTGTCGTACCGCCGCTAAGCGTTGGTTCATTTTTTCTACTTGATCACTAACTGCAGCAAACTCGGCAGTTTTCTCGGCCAAACTGACTTTTGCCTTGTCGTAAGCTTCCTGACTAAGCTTCGCTTCATTCTGCAGCTCCACCATTTGTGCTTTCAGTTTTTCCATGCCAAAAAGCGCCGTGCGCACATCCTGTGACACAGCCGTCAAAATACCAAAGGTAGCGGTAACAATCAAAATCCCGGTGACAATCGTTACTACTGTGGAAGTATGCTTGGGACGCAAACCGAACAAGGTCAGCTTCTTCTTACCGACCTTCGACCCTAGGCGATCTCCGATAAAAGCAATGGCTCCGCCCATTAAAATCAGCACTAAAATCAAAATAATACCGTCCATAAGGCGAGCCCCTTCCTTAGAAAATTTAATAATGAACAGGAGTAAAGGGAGTAATCAGAGGGTACGAATGAGGGTATCGATTATTATTTCAAAACAAAAATAACAAAAACTCTCCCGTAGCCCTCACTTTAAGCAGTAGACGTCGGTTGCTATGCCATCCATGGCGCAACCGACCCTAGGCGGGTCCAGCGCCGTCGCCGGTTCTCTTGTTCAATCCTGTTGATATTTACCTGGATTTACGCCAGATGAGCCACGCACCAGCAAGGATGCCGACAAGATTGGGAATCCACGCCGCCAGTATAGCTGGAATAGCACCGCCTTGTCCCAACGCGGTAGTAATGGTCATGATAGTATAGTAGATAAAAATGACGACAATGCTGATGCCCAAGCCGATGGAGGAACTGGAGCGATGCGGGGCCAAGCCCAAGGGAGTGCCGATCAAAGCAAAGACAAAGGAAGCCAAGGGAATCGTAAAGCGTTGGTGCAGCTCCACCTCATAGGTCCCTGTCTTCACGTATTCTCTCTTCAAAGCATTAATATGCAGCTTTAGTTCTCGAATGGTCATTTCCGCTGGTTCTTTTTGCTCCCTTGAAATATCCTTGGGGGCTTTATCGATTGGTAAAAGTTGCTTATCAAAACGAATCGTTCGATTCAAACCGCCGTCCGGCGTTAAATCGTGAATAACGCCATGCTCCATTTCCCAACGGCCTTCATTCCAAACAGCTTTTTCAGCGTTTTGAATGCGAACCACTTGATCATTTTCAAATTCTTGTACGGTAACAGCATTCATACTGCTTGTTTCTTCATCAAATTTACGGGCATAGGTCAAGCGGGTAATTTTCCCCTGCTCGATATCTTTAATGATAACATGATCTTGCGCCTTGGGTTTGGTATTCTTTTCGATTTCATTCTGCACAGTATACCGATACGCTTCGTTGGCCGCCGGTACCACTTTTTCATTAAAAGCTACTGCAAAGACGCTGACAAAAAAAGCGACAATAAACACAGGCGCTGCCAATCTGGCAAAGCTAATGCCGCCAGATTTCATTGCCGTCAATTCGCTGGATGCCGACAGCCGTCCAAAAGCCAGCAACGCCGCCAACAGCATGGACATGGGAAAGGTCAAAACAATAATACTAGGCAAGCTATAAATAAACAGCTTTATTACACTCGGCAAGCTGGCGCCGTATTTAGTTACATATTGAGCAATACGAAACAGCGTGCTTGTGCCGATAAAAATACTGGAAAACGAGCAAACGCCGAATACAAAAGGGCCTAATAATTCCTTCAGAATGTATTTATCTAAAATGCGCATCCAGACAATCTCTCCTCATTCATGAGCCGTTGTTGAATGGGTAACGCATGCAAGGTTCGGCTCTTAGAAATATGCTTATAAAAGGGCTCATTACAAACTGAAATTTTCACCCAAATAAAATTTGCGGGCTATATCGCTATTGGCGATGGTTTCACGGTCACCGTCAATTAAAATTCGACCATTATTCAAAATATAAGCTCGATCGACAATGCTAAGGGTTTCCCGCACATTATGATCGGTAATTAAAATGCCAATGCCTCGTTCTTTAAGATAGCTGATAATTTCCTGAATATCCGCCACAGCAATAGGGTCAACACCAGCAAAAGGTTCATCCAAGAGAATAAACTTGGGCTCTGTCGCTAAGGCCCGGGCAATCTCCACCCGGCGTCGTTCGCCTCCAGAAAGCTGCGACCCTAGGCGATCACGCACATGCTCTACATGAAATTCCTTCAGCAAGCTTTCTAGTTTTTCTTTGCGTTCCGACGCAGTAAGAGGGGTAACTTCCAAAATAGCCATTAAATTGTCTTCTACCGAAAGCTTGCGAAAAATGGAAGCTTCTTGCGGCAAATATCCCAGACCATAGCTGGAACGAACATGCATAGGCAGTTTCGCCACATCTTCGCCGTCGATCACGACACTGCCCTGATCCGGTTTCTCCAAGCCAACAATCATATAAAACGTGGTGGTTTTCCCGGCGCCGTTGGGTCCCAGCAATCCCACTATCGATCCCTGGTCTACCCGAATGCTGACGCCATCCACCACAGCGCGTCCCTTATAGCTTTTTACCAAATTATTGGCTTGGATATACATGCAGAAGCCTCTCTTTCAATGGATAAGAATTAAATAGGATTGAACAAGAGAACCAGAGTGACCGGAGGGTACATATGAGGGTTACGGGGTACGAGTTTTTAACAGAAGTCTAGGGGAGGGTTCGTTGGAGATAAGAACGGAAATTCAAACAGGAGAATCGGAGGGCACGACAGAGAAAAACTTCCTTTAAATTAATAATTTCTCATTCGAGCCCTCACGCGACTCCGATTCTCTTGTTCAACAGCCGCTCTCGTCACTCATTCGTATCAGTCGACTCCGCTGGTTTGGTCTGCGAAGCGCCGGTGCTGGGGTTAGGGTTGGTAATGACTAGCCGGGCGCGTCCAGTGCCTTCCATGGCTTTGTCGTCCAAGTACAGATTCAGCGTATTACCGACAAGTACATTGCCGTCCTGAACAGCTCTGGCGTTGCCGGTCATGATGATCTTGCTGCGATCTTGACCGCTTTTTTCGCCATAATACGTAGCCAAATCAGACGTAGCGTCCAACTTGCGCGCCTCGCTGACAATGTGTACATTACCCGTACCTATGGCCCGGTCTTCCTTAAGGAACGCTTGGATATGATCCGCCGTCATATTGCCATCCGTCATAAAAATGGTTCCACCCTGCGGCGTAATGGCGATTTCACTTTCCTGGAAATATTCCACACGCGGGCCGATTAGCCGCTTGTCCCCTTTTACAGCCACTACATTGCCCTGCGCAATGAGCTGCTTGCCGCCTACAGACCACAATTCCACGGATGTCATATTCAAATCCGGTCCGGTTACCTGCACACCATTGCCGCCGCTGACATGAGCGTCTTGGGTTTTGCTGTTGTATTCTACTGTCTGTCCGGTCATGGTTTGCTGGCCGCGTACAACCTTTACGCCCCCCTTGGCTAGTACCATGCCTGTTGCCGAATCGTAATCAAAGGTATCGGCCGTTACTTCAGTCTTTTCTCCCGGCGCCGCCAGCGCTAGAAGCGAACTGCTGCAGACTAGCGCTAACGCCAAGGCCATTGCCATTTTTTTACTTTTCCAGAATTTCATACTCCAGCCTCTCCTTCCTATTGCTTCACATAACGGGCATTGCCAATAACCTTAGATTTTTGAAAATCCCGGTCACTTTCAATGCGGTCGCCACTGACTTGTGATTCCTTGCGGTTAAGCTGCGCTTGCCCTTGCCCGTAAATACGCTCTTCTTTCGCAAGCCAGCCCATTTCTTTTGCTACAAAAGTGTCGCCATCACTGGATACCGCTTTGACATCTCCTGTAAAACGCAGAGTTTGTTCTTTAGGAACATACACGCCCACTGGCGCTGTCAAAATCACGGTTCCTCCTTGCGGTCGGTAGAAAACACCACGCACATTCTGCAGGGTAATCTCCTGGCTATTTTTGCTGCCCCGCATGCTCTGCGCCGTCACTTCCCAGACCAGCTTACCGTCCTTGCTTTCGGAAATGGTGTTTCCCTCCATGAAGATGGGTTCTTCTTCCGTTTGGACTACTTCCTTCGGCGGATCCGGGAACTCTTCACGCCATAAATAGTACGCGCCAAAAAGCACGCTAGCAGCCATAAAACTTATTAAAAGCCAGCGGCCCTTTTTCATGCTTCTTCACAGCTCCCATCCACCTTAGTATTCCAACGCTTTTGGAACCAAATCCATTCATCAGGATGTTCCCGAATAACTTCTTCCAATAACTGCGTCATTTTCAAAGTCAACCGCCGCAAGTCTTCTTTTTCTTCTCCCGTATTTTCGTATTCCAATGGAGGATAAATCAGCACCCTATGGCCGCTATAATCTGGTTTATGCACGATAAATACAGGCATCACCGGCGCTTTAAACTTGCGTGCAAAAACAGCCGGCCCCAGAGGCGTCGAAGCCGGTTTTCCGAAAAAATCCAGGAAAAGGCCATCAACGCCAGCGTCTTGGTCTGCCAAAAATCCTAGAATTTTCCCCTTTTTCATCGCCTTAGCCGCCCCGATCAGTTCCGTCGTTCCCCGGGCAAAAATTTCGATGCCCACTCGCTCTCGATATTCATTGAGCAGCCGGGTATGCTGATCATTCGGCTGGCGCTTGATTACGCTTGTCATCGGAAACCCAGCCATAGACAAGGCCGCTCCCAGCCATTCCCAATTGCCGATATGAGCGGTTAAAAAGACTACTCCGTGCCCTCTGGCTACAGCGTCTTCTAAATACTGTCGGTTTTCAATCTCCACGAGCTGGGAAATTCGTTGCGCATCCAGTTTCGGTGTAAACATAATTTCCAAAAAGGTCTGTCCCAGGTTACCGCAAAGTCGTCTCATTACTGCAGCAGCAGCTTCTTGGGAGAGTCCGAGGCGTTCTTTCATTTGCCGAATACCACGACGTCGCTGCTTGGGGGCAATGTACCAATACAAAAAGCCTAAGGAGCGTCCCAACTTGACAACGCATGCATACGGCAGCAAACAAATCAGCCGACTCAGCGCTTTCAACAAATGATATTGCCATTCATTGCTCATGGTCATGCCCTCCTTTCACAGCAATTATATTACCACTGCTTCTAATCATAAAATGAAAAGTATCCACTACTGACGAGTATGCTGCTGGCCGCTGCCCTCCACATAGGATTGGACAATCCCATCCCAAAGGCCCTGGCTGCGCAAAATAAACTCCAAAATATCTCGCACGCCGCCGCCGCCGCCGCGATGTGCGGAAATGTAATGACAACGCTGCGCTACCTCAGGTACCGAGTTAGCCACGCCGCAGGCAAATCCCACCTGTACTAAGGCAGGAAGATCGTTTAAATCATCGCCCACATACGCAACCTCTTCTACGCCCAGACCATGCTTATCCATCAATTCCCGCAAAGCCGTCTGTTTGTCCAGCGTCCCTTGATAAACATCGCAAATTTTTAGTTCAGCGCTGCGCAAGCGAACCATTTCACTTTCCCGCCCTGTAATGATGGCCGTTTTGATTCCTGCACGCTGCGTCACCGCAATGCCCAAGCCGTCTTGCACGAAAAATTCTTTCATTACTTCGCCATCTTTGCCGATGGCAATTTGGCCGCTTGTCAGCACGCCATCCACATCAAAAACCACCAGCCGCACCTTGGAAGCTCGGGCGTTTGCGTCATTCGTCTGCTTGATTGGTATATCCATGTTATTATACCACTCCTTGGCACGAATTTTTATTTATGTTTTCTAGCAATGCCGTCAATAGCCTGGATATCAAGAAGCAGTTCTTCCAATTGATCCAGATACACCATGTTCGGCCCGTCGCATAACGCCTCTTCCGGATTGTCATGCACTTCTAAAAATAAAGCATCCACACCGACCGCAGCCGCAGCTCTGGCTAAATGTCCGACATATTCGCGCTGCCCCGCTGACGCCGTGCCCGCCCCGCCTGGTAATTGCACGCTATGGGTCGCGTCAAACACAACGGGATAGCCAAAGGAGCGCATAATCGGCAAGGCCCGCATATCAACAACTAAATTGTTATAACCTAAGCTAAAACCGCGTTCCGTAAGTAAAATATTTTCACAGCCTGCTTCTTCGAGCTTACGCACAACGTTTTTCATATCATTGGGCGCCAAGAACTGTCCTTTTTTCACATTGACGGCAACGCCGCTTTTCCCGGCTGCAAAGAGCAAATCCGTCTGCCGCGAGAGAAAAGCCGGAATCTGCAAGACGTCCAGCACTTTAGCAGCCGGCTCTACTTGGGTAATTTCATGAATATCACTCAAAACAGGCAAGCCTAATTCGGTTTTAATTTTTTGAAGCATGCCAAGTCCTTCTTCCAATCCCGGTCCGCGGAAGGAATTATAGGAAGAACGGTTGGCTTTATCAAAGGATGCTTTGAAAATATACGGCATGCCTAGGCGTTCTGTAATGGCCTTGATCCCGCGGCCAATACGAAGTGTCCGTTCGTAGTCTTCAATTACGCAAGGCCCTGCAATCAGAGCGATCGGGCGCTGTGCGCCAAGCTCCAAAGAACCAATTTTCACAGTATGCATAGTCAACCTCCTTAGGGTATGAAAATATGGAGTACGAGTTTCGAACAGGAGTAGAGTGAGTAGAGGGAGGGTATGGGGTTGGGGAATATCTACTTTGAATATGAAAATATAGAGTATGAGTTCCGAAAAAATTTTAAGAAGTATATGTTTCGAACAAGAGCAGCGAAAATACAGCGAGGGTACAGGGTATGAAACGATCCAGTTCGTGCCCTCCCTTTACTCCCTCTACTCCTGTTCAAAATTCAATCATTTCCCCCTGCTCAGCAGGATTGCTTCCACGCGTTTGAGGTCTTCCGGCGTATCGACGCCAACGGAGGCGTGTTCGGTAGGGAGAACCAGAATTTTATGACCATATTCCAGCGCCCGCAGCTGTTCGAGCGATTCCGTTTGCTCCAAGGGAGTCGGCTTCATCGCCGCGTATTCCAACAAAAAATCACGCCGATATCCGTAAAGGCCCAGGTGTTTATAGGCTTGAACCAAGCCTGGTTTACGGGGAAAGGGAATCAAAGAACGCGAGAAATACATAGCATAGCCTTTCTGATCCAGCACCACTTTGACCACGCTGTCCTGCGCCGCTTCTTCCGGCAGCAGGGGCGTGCACAAGGTAGCCATTTGCAAAGCAGGTCGCTCTACAAAAGCTGCTGCCAAGGCTTCAATAACTTGCGGTTCCACGAGGGGCTCATCACCTTGAACATTGATGATAATATCCGCATCCGTGTATTTACGGGCCACTTCCGCCAACCGGTCCGTTCCTGTAGGATGAGCGCTAGAGGTCAATATCGCCTGGCCGCCGAAGACTTCTACCGCTTTTACAATGCGTTCGTCATCCGTAGCTACCAAAACTTCTTGAACCCCCCGCGCTTGGACGGCTTGTTCGTATACATGCTGAATCATCGGCTTACCCGCCAACAACGCCAGCGGCTTTCCCGGCAGCCTTGTGGATGCATAACGCGCCGGAATCACACATACGGTTTTCATACTTCTCGTTTCTCCCCTTCCACCACTCGGCGAATGAGCTCCAAGAGTTGTTCGTAGCAACCGTCCATAAACCGCAATTCAATCCCTAAAATATAGACGGGCAAAGGACGATCCGAGTGAATAAATTCCGCCGGTATCTTTACGGCGTCTTTTTCGGTTGTAATAATGGCTTTTACACCGGCTTCCACCGCTTCTTGCATGACCTGCTGCATTTCCGCCATCGTATAGTCATGGTGGTCCTCATACCGAGCGGAAGCAACCACACAGGCGCCGATGTCGGAAATAGTTTGTTCAAAGGAAGAAGGATTGCCAATAGCGGAAAGCGCCATGACCTTGACTCCTGCGATTTCAGAAAGAGGCATTTTTTGCGGCGGATGACCTTGGTACCATTCTCGTATTTCAATACAATGCCTTGGTTGATGTACGCTTTCAATAATCGCCGCATCCTGATTGTATTGATGCACTGTACTGCGGATAATCTCCCTCGTATCCGGACTGGATTGGTCTACTTTGGTCAGCAAACAAGCATGGGCTCTATCCAGATGGGCCAAGGGTTCTCGCAAAGTGCCGCGCGGCAGCAAATAACGATTGCCAAATACATTCAACGTATCAATCAAAACAATATCCAAATCCCGCATAAGCTGCCAATGCTGGTAGCCATCATCCAAAATGACAACCTGTGCCTTCAACTCTCTAACGGCATATTCGCCGGTAATCGCTCGGTTCCGCCCGATTACGACCGGCACGCCCGGCAGATTTTTAGCTAATAAAAACGCTTCGTCGCCGGCTTCGCTGGCCGTCATAAAGGTTCGCTTTCCATCGGAAACAAGCCCTACGGTGCCCCGCCACTTCGCCCGGTAACCCCTATTCAAAAGCACGACCCGATAGCCCATATCGCGAATAATCGCCGCCAACCGTTGCGCCGTCGGCGTCTTGCCTGTGCCGCCTACGGTAACGTTGCCTAAGCTAATGACTTTACAGGGAAGCTTATACCGCTTTCGTAAGCCCCACCGATACAAGTTGAGCTTGAAAGTCAGACCGGCGCCGTAAAGCCAGGAAGAAACACGCAAGAATAGCAAGATAAGCTTTCCCAGTATTCCTGTTTCCTTCCCATGTACTAATTGATATAAATATGCCTGAATCGCTTCTCGTTGGCGCATACATGCCCCGCCTTCTCTCGTAGTTGGCTCCATTCGAAAGGCTTCGCTATTTTTGCAAAAGTTCCTGCAAATAGCAAATGCTTCGCCGAGAAGCCCCCTTATTTTCGCGGACAATATCCAGAGTCAACGCTTCCATGCGCTGGCGCTCCTTGCTGTCTTGCAGCAAATGCAACACGGTTTCTGTTAGCTCCTGCGCATCACAGACCGTACTACACGCCTGCCGTCCAGAAAATAAAGCATACGTTTCTTTAAAATTGAACATATGAGGACCGATCAAAATTGCCTTGCCATGCGCCGCCGGTTCTAAAATGTTATGACCTCCATGAGCCACCAAGCTGCCGCCGACAAAGACAACGTCACCAACACTATAAATGCGTCCTAATTCCCCAATAGTATCCAGAATAACCACGCTGCCTTGACCGCCCTGATTGGCTTGTTGCGTACGACGACGTACAGGCAAGCCCTTAGTCAAACAGAGCTTCACTAACTCATCTACGCGTAAAATTTCTCGGGGCGCTAAAATTAAGGCCGCTTGAGGATATTGTTGCCGCACCTTTAAAAAAGCCGTAAGCAATATTTCCTCTTCACCCTCATGCGTGCTGCCGGCAACCAATATCGGCTCATGTCCTGTAAGAGTCAGCTCTCTTTTCAAACCTTCTCTTTCTTCAGGCGATACATGCGTGTAGGTCTGGTCAAACTTGGTGTTGCCTGTTACTACCACTCTATGCGGGTCAGCGCCTAGTTGAATAATATATTGCTCATCAATCGCAGATTGCATGCAAAAACGTTCCACTGTATCCAGCATGTCCCGCAAAATACCTTTAAGATAATGATACCGTTTCACGCTACGATCACTAATTCGCCCGTTTACCATCATTACCGGAATCTTGTATTGTCTAGCCGCATACAAGAAATTGGGCCATAGCTCGGTTTCTACCAACAAAAAAGCTTGAGGCCGAACTTGGGCAAGCACTCTGCGCGGCAACCATGGTAAATCCAAGGGAAAAAAGATCAGTCCGTCCACATCCGTCAGAATGCGTTTGGCCATGGAATACCCGCTGGCTGTGACAACCGATACCAACACAGGCGTTCCCGGCATGGCTTTCTTCAGTTCTTTCACCAAAGGGCTGGTAGCAACAATCTCGCCTACTGACGCCGCATGCAGCCAAATGCAGTTTTTATGCGCCACTTTATCCAGCGCATGCGCCGGCAAACAACCGAAACTTTGGCGCAATCGTTCGGCAAAGCCTTCTTGCCGGAGGCACCGATAGGCAAATACCGGCATGGCGGCTATCACTAGTATAACAGTCATGAGATTGTAAAAAAAGCGCATCTTCTAAACCCCGCTGCTTTCTGTCCCAGTATCGCGAAACTGAACCTGATACAACTTCTGATACAAACCGCCAGCCTGCAGCAATGCTTCATGAGAGCCCATCTCCACGATCCGTCCCTGATCCATAACCAAAATGCAATCCGCCCGGACAATCGTTGACAGTCTATGGGCGATAACCACGGAGGTACGCCCTACCATCAGTTTATCCAAAGCGTCCTGCACCAACTGTTCGCTTTCCACATCCAAAGCCGACGTAGCTTCGTCCAAAATCAGCAAGCGCGGATCCCGCAAGATAGCCCGGGCAATCGCAATACGTTGCCGCTGACCGCCGGAAAGCATGCAGCCCCGTTCGCCAATAGGAGTCTCATAGCCTTGAGGCATAGCTGTAATAAAGTCATGCGCATTAGCTGCTTTAGCAGCTGCTATGACCTCTGCCTGTGTTGCCTCCAAACGACCGTAGCGAATGTTTTCATACACGGAACGATTAAAAAGCACCGTTTCTTGCGGCACAATGGCCATTTGTTCCCGCAGCGACTTTTGCGTCACCGTGCGGATATCAACGCCATCCAGATAAATTGTCCCTTGCTGGGGATCATAAAACCGCGGAATCAGGGCGGCTATGGTCGTCTTACCCGCGCCTGAAGGACCGACAATGGCAATCATCTGCCCGGGATGGGCTTCAAAAAACACCTGACGCAAAGCCGGTTCTCCCGGATTATAGGAAAAGTCGACCCCTTCAAATACCAAATGCCCCTGGGATTTTTGCAACACTACCGCCCCCGGCGCGTCCTGCACATCCGGTTGGGTATCAATCACTTCAAAGACACGCTGGGCTGCCGCTAAAGCGCGCTGTACCACTCCGTAGGATTTGCTGATTCTTTTGACCGGATTCGATAAATTTACAGCATAAATCAAGAAAGCAATTAACGCGCCTGCCGTCAAATCCCCATGAATAACTTCCCAGCCTCCATACCAGATAATCAGCGTCACGCCGATCGCCGCTAAAAATTCGATTAAAGGAGTCAGCGTAGCCATAAGCTGGGCGTTTTTCATTTGCGCCCGAAAGTTGGAAAAGTTCTCCTTTTGAAAGCGTTCAATTTCAAACTCTTCTCGGGCAAAGGACTTGATAACTCGAATAGAGGAAATGGCCTCTTGCAAAACCGACGTAATATCAGCCACCTTAACCTGCATTACATTGCCGGAAGCGCGCAGTTTTTTACCGAACACATTAATAGTTTGCCCAACCAAGGGCACCGTAATGAAGGTAAATAGAGCAAGCTTCCAGTGTAAAAAGAACATAGCGCCAATGGAGCCGATCAGAATAACGCTCTCCGTAATCAACTCAATCAGAGTATCCGCCAACGCTCCTTGCACAGCCGCTACGTCATTAGTAACATGACTCATAATATTTCCGGTAGAGTTGCGCGAATAAAAAGAGAGCGACAATCTTTGCAAATGGCGATAGATGTCTTCGCGTATATCGATGACAATTCTTTGTCCCACATAGGCCATCAAATAACTTTGCCCGTAGAAAAAAATGCCTCGTAGCAAAAAAACCACGACGATGCCGCCTGCAATGAGATTGAGCATCATCATATCTTTCTCGGCTAAGACTCTATCGATCACGTCTTTAATAATCCAAGGAACGTATAAGTTTGCCGCCGAAGCCAGGACTATGCAAAAAATCGCCGTTCCCAAACGAGGCAAATAAGGCCGCAAATATTTTAGCAGCCGCATATAGCTATTCATGCACTTTCCTCCTGCTGTCGGATGCTTCCGCTAAAATTAAAGCCGCAACACGCTGAACGGCGCCGCTTTCCCCCAATTTATGACGGACTTCCTCCAAAGCGCGGTGCGTAGCAGCATAATGCTCAGCATCTTGAAGATACTTCAATACCTCTGCCGCCAGTCGCTGCGGCTGCGCTTCGTTTTGGACGAGTTCCGGCACAACTTGCCGCCCCGCAATAATATTGGGCAAGCTGATATACGGTAATTTCACCAACAATTTTCCTAAACCATAGGTTAAGGGATTCACTTTATAAGTCACAACACAAGGCAAATCCATTAAGGCCGCTTCCAAGGTCACCGTACCGGAAGCCGCCATTGCGGTTTCCGCCGCTTGCATCCAGTCGTACAAATACTCCCGCACCAAACGAACAGGCACGCCAGCTGCTTCTATCGCTGGCTGCACCATATCCTCTGCTACCGTTGAAGCCAAGGGCAAGACAAATACCGCTTCCGGCACCGCTGCCGCCACCTGCCTGGCTGCTTCCAAAAACAAAGGCAGCAGGCTCTTAATCTCCTGTTTCCGGCTTCCAGGCAACAGCAAAACAATCCGCTCCTGCGGCTGCAGTTTTAAAAAGGCTCGCGCCTCTGCCGTATTGCGTTTCGTTCCCACTAAATCCAACAACGGATGGCCCACATAGGTCACGTTGCCGCCGTAGCGCCGGTACAGTTCCGCTTCAAAGGGAAAAATAGAAGCAATATGATCAACTGAGCGTACCACGCCCTTAGCCCGCCACTCGCCCCAAGCCCATACAGAAGGCGCTATATAGGAAACAACACGAATACCTTTGGCTTTCGCGATTTTCGCCAAGCGCATATTAAAGCCGGGATAATCAATAGTAACTAAAATATCCGGCTTTTCCCGATCCATCGCCGCCGCTAAATCATCGCGCAGACGGAATAACCGCGGTAAATTTTTAATAACTTCCACTATGCCAATAACGCCCAAGTCGGCAATATCATAGAGAATGTCCACGCCTTCGCGGCGCATGGCTGCGCCGCCCATGCCGAACAAACGCACATCCGGCTTCATGGCGCGCAGCGCCGCTGCAATGCCTGCGCCATGAAGGTCACCGGAGGCTTCGCCGGCGGAAAGCATGATTTTGCACATGAGACATCCTCCTAGGAATTAAAATATATTAACGAACAGGAGTAGAGTGAGTAAAGGGAGGGTACGACAGAGGGTACGGGGACTTTACTTTTTCCTCCCTTGCCAAAGCAATGTCAAAAACCTATAATTCCAGAAAAATCCATTTCAATGATTTCTCCTTGTATTAAATGGGAATTTGACGCAAGCAAACCTAACTTTCCGAGGCGTAGAGGCTCTGTTTGGACGCACCGGCAAACTATAGCGTTTGATTCGATTTAGAAGCTTGCGCATGACAAAAAGCTTCTTGAGTGGGTTTTTGCTCAATACAATGTCCAGAACCATATCTTTCAACTCGGAAAATGCGACATTAGTATTCGTCTTATACTCATAAGTAAGGTCTGCTTTTTCTTGCTTCAATTCCTCATTGGCATAGTTTTGAGCAACTGCTAGCAAATTGAAAACATAAATTGCAGCATAAAAATCTTGCTCTATTAGCTGAAGATTAGAGCTGCTAAAGCACTCAATTTCAAAGACAGATTTTAACGTACGATACTGCGTTTCAATTTCCCAGCGTTTTTGGTAGAGCTCTTTAAAATCCTCTATTGTAACCTTCTCGTCAATGATATTGCTAAACAGTTTCTCGGTTGCACCTGATGGCAACGTAATGTTTAGGACTCGCACTTGGTGCTGATTTCCTTGATCATCCGTGATTTCAACCAACTGATCCGCTTGATTTGCGCGATTAATCGGCGCTAAAAAAGCCTTGCTTACGCGAAAGATATACGGGCTGCTTCCTAATGTGCGGATGAGTTCCCTCGAAGGAAAACCACGATCAAACAGATAGAGGTTTTCTATTTCTAAGTGACGACTTTTCTCTTCAAGACGTTCAATTAACCGCGCAGCCTGCGTCCTTTCGCTAGTTACGTAAGGAGCAATTTCTCCTTCTAATATGATATGGTTATATACATCATATAAATTGCAAATCTGAGCTTTTGCCACTTTGGCACCCGATGCGTTTAACGTGCCAAATATAGATTTAGCATAAGTTGGCACTTCGAAAACCGAACCATCCACAGCAACTACTCGATACCCTCGAAAGCCTTGAAAAGGACTTTTGTATATCGTGGATAACGCATCATTAATCAGCTCTACAAAGGCCGACGGCGCAACTTTTAACCGTGCTTTTTTTAGAGAAGCAGCACGTTGGGGCTCTGAACTTGGCAAAAACTTTTTAAAAAACTGATTTAATTCAATTTGCATCGCCCCCTTGGGTAATTTCAAAGTAAATGCCATAAGCCGTTTGAAATCCAATGTGCAGGTAGAACGAGTAAAATACGTAGCTTTTGTTCGATGCGTACACATAAAACTTACGTCCGTAAGAGCATCTCTCAATTGGGTAAATAGTTGGTTTATCACGCTACATCACCATCATCGAAAGTAGTATACGATCTATAAAACGTATCCTTTTCGATTATTAGGTGACGTTCTAGTTGTCAAGTCTTTTTATTGCTTTTTACAGTTTATTCCACGATAGGTTTTTGACATTGCTTGCCAAAGGGAGGTGCCGCCACAGCGGCGGTGGGATTCGTTCTCGGTAACGTCATTGCGAGGAGTGAAGCGACGCGGCAATCTCTCCTCACACATTACTTCTCTGGCCCTTCTCTGTCACTCTGTGTAAAACGTAATCTTGTGTTTATTTCTAAATTATTTTACTACAATCGTGATATTGTGTGCATCCGCCAAGGCAATGGCTTCTGCACGGTCTACGAGCAAGGTTTTACCGGCTTCCAGCACAAGGGCGGACGCACCGGCTTCGATCATGGAGCGAATGGTGGCGGGACCCGCGCCAGGCATGTCAAAGCGCTGGTCTTGCTGGGGTTTAGCTGCTTTGGCCACTACGGCACCGCTGCCGCCGGCCAAGGCACCGCCGCGACGAATGCAGGCGTCTGTGCCTTCTATCGCCTCTACCGCCATAACGGCCCGATCTTTTACTACCACCGTCTGTCCAATATCCAAAGCGCCTATTTCTCTAGCCATGGACAAGCCGAAATCCATATCTGCCAATTCGCCTTCCGTAGGCTGACGCTTGGTTAAAACGCCTGGCTGCGGCAGCAGCATTTTTAACAAAGCCGTTTGATCCGCTACTTGAATCCCTTCTTGGGCCAATTCTTTCACTAAAGCCAATAAAATAGTGTCATCCTTTTGATCCGGCAATGACGCCAGTAACTGTTGGAACCGGCCGTCCAACTCCACGTTGCCGGAAAAAAGCAACTCCTTGGTTACTTTCCCTAACATCGTAACCTGGGAAACCTCTTCCTGGCGAAGGGTATCAATTAAAAGCTGCAGCTGACCAACGCCAATCTGATGATATACAGAAGACGCTTCCGCCAAGTCGCTCTCCACAGTAGGCAACACCGCTATCGTCACAACAGACAACCCTAAATTTCGCGCACAGAACGCAAAATCAACCGGCAGTCGTCCGACGCCGGCAAGCAAACCGATTTTCTGCATATTCACCGCTCCCATATTCAAATTAAAATGAAAACCTAATTTAAGTTCTCCAAAACAACAGGAAGAGTTGCTACAGAATACCCTGTACTCTGCAGCAACTCTTCCTCTGCTGCAACTTATTCGCTGCTGTCACGGCGCGTCCGACAAATCCCCCGCTCCGCATTGCGCAAAAAGCGCAAGAAGTGTTCCACTTCTTCGTAGGATTCCAGCTCCTGCTCCATCATCGCGATCGCTTGGTCTAGCGATAAGCCGTTCTTATATAAAATTCGATACGCTTTCTTTAGTTCGCGCCGCGCTTCTTTCGGCACGCCTGCTCTAGACATGCCTACGCTGTTCAAGCCGGCTACCTTGGCCGGATGCCCGTCGGCAATCATAAAGGGAGGCACATCTTGAACCACTTTAGACGCGCCGCCAATCATCGCATTGCGGCCAATTTTAACAAACTGGTGCACCCCGGACAAGCCACCGATTACAACGCGATCTTCCACAATAATATGTCCTGCCAACGTAGCGGCATTGGACATGATTACGTGATTTCCTACTATACAGTTATGCGCCACATGCGTATAGGCCATCATTAAGCAATCAGAGCCAATGCGTGTTTCTTCGCCTTCGCCAGTTGCCCTATTTACCGTGGTAAATTCGCGCAATGTCGTCCGGTCGCCGATAAACACATAGCTTTTCTCGCCCTTGAATTTCAAGTCCTGCGGTTCCGCTCCAATCGAAGCACTGGGGAAAATAACACAGTCCTTGCCAATGCTGGTCCAGCCGTCAATAACCACATGCGGGCCTATTTTCGTCCCATCGCCAATCACTACATGTTCACCAATGACTGCGTAGGGGCCTATCTGAACATCCTTGCCAAGACGCGCATTGGGATGAACCACTGCCATCTCGTGAATCATACGCAAAGGTACTACTTTATCCGTTTGCATAATATGACAACTCCTTCTGACTGAGTCTCTGTCAATACTGTTAGGTCATTACTCTCAGGCTGTTTTTCTGCTCTTATATTCCGACTGCTCAGTCAAATAGAAACATCATCTTTTTTTGCAAAAAAAGCCTTTACGCTGAACTATACTGCTCTAGTTTTGTTTTCCTAGGCAACATCACTGTTTTTCTTGCTATTTATGTTTTTTATTCTTGCTTGTCCGACAGGGCAAACATAAACTCTGCTTCCGCTACCAATTGACCCTCTACAAAAGCCTCTGCACGCACTTTACCTACGGAACCGCGCAGACGGGTTACTTCCGCTTCCATACGCACCTGATCGCCAGGTACGACCGGTTTACGGAACTTAACGCCTTCCATACCGGCAAAATAAGCAATCTTGCCCCGGTTTTCATCCGGATACAATAAAGAAACCCCTCCAACCTGCGCCATAGCCTCCAGCAGCAATACTCCCGGCATAACCGGTTTATTCGGAAAATGCCCCTGAAAAAAAGGCTCGTTAGCAGTCACATTTTTTATGCCGACGCCACGCTTTAAGGGCTCCAACTCCAAAATGCGATCTACCAATAAAAACGGATACCGATGAGGAATAATTTCCTTGATTTCTTCAATAGTTAATACCACTATGCGCAACCTCCCTGCCTGGCCGCAGCAATTAACTGCGACAGTTTTGTATTCAATGCATGACCGGACGATACTGCCACTACATGGCCTTTAATCGGACCTGCCAACGCTAAATCGCCAACCACATCCAGCACCTTGTGCCGGACCAATTCATCCGAAAAACGTAGTACATTAACCGCGCCATTTTCATCATACACGGCTGCGTTTTCCATGCTGCCGCCCAAGGCCAAGCCTTGCGCCTGCAATACTTCTATTTCATGGACAAAGCCAATGGTCCGCGCCGGGGCAATCTCTCGCCAAAATAAATCCTTGGTAATTTCCACATCGGCAAATTGAATTCCAATCGCCTTGTGCGGATTAACCGACGTAAAAGTAATACGAAAGCCATCATACGGCAAAATAGAAATGAACCGATTTCCATCCCGCACTATAAACGCCTCTTCGATACAGTAAACCAAGCGTAACGCTTGCTGCTCACAACGCCCCGCCTCTGCTAAGAGCTCCAAAAACGGCAAAGCGCTGCCATCCGCCACAGGCGGTTCCATCGAATCAATTTCAATGAGACAATTATCAAGGTTCAACGCGGAAAATGCCGCCAAGATATGTTCCACCGTAAAAACCTTGGCTTCACCCGCTTCCAACGTTGTCGCCCGCATGGTCTGCGTTACACAGGCCGCTTGCGCCGGAACGCGAGGTCTGCCGGGCAAGTCAATCCGTTCAAAAAGGATTCCCGTATCTGCAGGCGCTGGCAAAAAACGCACTTTCACTTCCCGTCCGGAATGCAGGCCAATCCCGCTATAGGCAACTTCCCTTGCCAGAGTACTTTGTCGTTCCATGATTCCTCCCAAAAGCATTAAGCCTTTGTTTATTCTAGCGGATTTACGTGTGCAACGCAAGTATTTCCCTATGAAAGCCACTAGAGAAATAGATATTGAACAGGAGAACCAGAGTCACGTGAGGGACCGTACGAGGGTTACGGGTACAGAATGGTTTAACGGGGCAATTTGTTCTCATTTATTCATTTCTAGATCGCTCCCGTGTTTCCATCGATTATGCAGCCAAAACCATTCCTCAGGATACTGCCGAATGTGCTGCTCGACGCATTGGGTCAGCACTTGCGTTGTTTGCTGAATTTCTTCTTTTTTATTTCCCGTCTTCTCGACAAATACCGGCGGATAAAGCCAGGCATGATGCCGTCCATCCGCCTCTTGCGTAATAAAAGCCGGCACAATCGGAACCTGGCGCATACGCGCCAAATGCGCCGCACCTGGAGGACTGGAGGCTTCGCGCTCAAAAAACTGGGTTCTAACACCTTCTGCTCCTGCATCCTGATCCACCAGCAAACCGATAATTTGTCCTTCGCCTAAAAGCTGAATCATTTCCTTTACACCTGATTTATAGGTCACATGCATGCCACTTTGGCGACGATATTCGTTAATAAAACGGTCCATCGCATCATTTGTCTGCTTTTGCACTACTGCCACCAACGGAAAGCCTCGTTTCGCCAAGGCGGCGCCCAAGAGCTCCCAGTTGCCGCTATGGGCGGTCGCCAAAACAACGCCTCTCCCCAACGCCAAGGCTTGTTCCAGATGCTCCGCACCGGTAAAGGAAATCCAGCTATCGAGAGGCTGCTTTAATAAAAGCGGCACGCGCAGCACTTCCATAAACATAGGGCCAAAACGCACCGCGCTGGCGCGAGCTACACGCTCCGCTTCTGTTTGGTCAACAGCTAAACTCAGTCGAATGTTCTCAATGGCCATTTTTTTTCTTTTTTGCGGAGTCAGCTTCCAGGCTACACACCCCAGGTAGCCGCCCCATCGCTTAGCCGTCGCTGAGGAAAGAGAGCAAGCCAGACGACTGAGAAGCTTTACAGCAAAGTATAACATTTGACACTCCTCGATTACTATAGGATTGAGCAGGAGTAGATGGAAAATACGAGGATTGAACAAGAGAACCAGAGTCACGTGAGGGTACGCACGAGGGCTATGGAAAAGTTGTTAACTATGAATACTGGGAGATTGCCGCGTCGCTGCGCTCCTCGCAACGACGTGATTAAGATGGCTATTACGCAGCAAGCAAAATCATTGATGCTAAGTAACTTTTGTCATTGCGAACAAATCCGCAATCCTCATTCGTGCCCTCAGATTCTCCCGCGACTCCTGTTCAATATTCCCTCGAACCCTCCCTTTACTCACTCTACTCCTGTTAAATTTCCATTCCCCGCCATGTCCTTTTAACATAAAACATGGCGGCCGAAGCCGCCATTCTTTTTAGTACGTATAGCTTCCGCCCACATAGGTCTTGCCTGCATAATGCCCGGCATCCAGCCGAAAATCAGGTCCTACGGAAACGCGAACCCCAGCGCTCCACTGTCGTCCGTCTTGCTCCAAAAACAACTTAGTCTGCGGCAGCAAGGGCGCTTCTAAAGCGCCAAACAAACCATGATACCGTCCATTGCCAACACCAGCATGCAGACGCAAACCGAAAGGCAAGCCTTTACTGGCAACAGCGTATGTCGTCCGTTGCGCTTGCGCACCAACATCTTCCACGCCGACAGCAATGCCTGGACGCAAAATCTGCTCTTGCGCCAAGGCCCATTTTACATTCCATCTCACTGCAGCGCCTTGTTCCCCCTCAGTGCGGTGCAAAGCGCCAACTTCCAAAGCCTGCCCCAAGCCGAAAACAACTACCTCGTTCTTTTCTCCTGGCCGATTGTACCGGCCAATACTAAAGCTGTGAGCCGGTAGTACATCTGCGCTGACTACATTAGCCAAGCCCGTGCTTCCCTGTAGTGTCGGCGCCGCCTCGGCTTTACTAAAAGCAAACACGGCTAATACAGCTAGACAGGTCCATATTATGCGACTCTGGCTGCTCATACTTTGGACTCACCTAGCGCCAGCTGCTTTAGCTGCGTTTCCAGTTCCCGCACACGTTTCAACAGTTCAGGAACTTTAGTAACTGCCGCTTCATTTTTCAGCCAGTCTTTGTACGGACGCGCCGGAAAGCCGCCGCAAAAGGAATTGCTGGCAATATTGCCAATTGGCGCGGAACGCGCTGCAAAAACGCAATTATCACCAATAACAAGGTGACCTGCGCTGCCGGATTGGCCGGCGAAAGTAACCCGGTTGCCGATTTTCGTGCTGCCGGCGATACCAGTCTGAGCCACAAAAAAACAATGCTCTCCGACTTCCACGTTATGCCCTAAGTGCACTAAGTTATCAATTTTCGTACCGCGGCGCACAACGGTCCAACCTGTTGTCGCCCGATCCAGGCAGGTATTAGCGCCGATTTCCACATCATCTTCAATACGTACGCCGCCTACTTGCGGCACTTTGCGATGACTGCCGTCTACGGTCACAAAGCCAAAGCCGTCACTGCCAATAACAGCGCCGCTATGCACAATAACCCGATCTCCCAACTCACAGCCTTCGCGAACTGTTACATTGGGGTAAAGAATGCAATCATTTCCCACTCGACTACCGACACCGACATAGCTATGAGGATACACGATCGTATTAGCACCTATAGAAACGCCGGAATCAATGACCGCGCAAGGCATGATGGCCACATTATCACCCAATACTACATCTTCCGCCACGATCGCCGCAGGGTGTACACCCCGCTCAACCACTGGCCTCGGCGAGAAAATCTCCAGCAGAATCGCAAAGGCAGCGCGCGGATTGTCCACCCGCACCGCAACTTTTGGAAAATCAGTAGCAACATCCTTCGCCACCAGGACAGCTCCTGCGCGGCTGGCTGCCGCCTTTTCCAAATGTGGCGCTACGGCAAAGGTAATATCCTCCGGCCCCGCCTCTTCAATATTCGTCACCGTGTTAATCGGCAACGCCGCATGGGACTCATCAATGACCCCAGATACCAATTTCGCAATTTCACCTAACGTTTTCATTTGTCCGCCGCCTCCTTTACTGGAGACGTTTGAGCACTTCGTCGGTAACGTCAACGCCGCCTTGGGCTACTTCCCGCTTGTACAAAATAACCGTCAATTTCTTTTCTTGAGCAATTTGCTCCAGCGTCTTTTTCAAATCGCTTTCAAACTGTTCGCCAACTTGTTTCTGCAATTGACGATATTCTCCTGCTAAAGCCTGCTGCTTCTGCTGCGCTTCCGCCTGGTCGCCGCTTTGCTCTTTCTGCATTTTTTCCATAATTTCTTTTTCTTTGGCGTCCAATTGATCCTGCAAGGTTTTGACTTTAGGACTTTCTTTAACTACTTTCTCCATATCCACAAAACCAACTGTCGGCTGGCTGCTGCAGCCGCCAACTAAAAGAACTGCAAAGCACAGCGCCAAAACCAGTGCAATCGTACGTTTTTTTTGCATCATGTCCATCATACTCCTCATCACTCTAAAATAGACAGCATCCGTTCTCACGGATGCTGTAATGCTTGTGCTACCCATTCCGTAATATCTACCGCCTGCATGACTGCAATCGGTTTTCTTAAGACAATATCCACACCGCGCGCACTAGCGATGCGACCAGCCCGATCCTGCACTTCCTCTTCAATGAGGCGTTGCAGCTCTCGCCATTCCAGTTCTTGCTGCTGCAACTTTTCTTCCAATTCGCGGATTCGTTCTAGACTCAGATTTTCCGGCGTTATCTTTGATATGCTTGGGGACTCCACTTTCACCACGGGTGTTGGTCTAATAACAGTTTGCTCTTGCCGAATCGCTTCCCGCAATGGCGCCAGCGCAGCCGCAAAGCGTTGCGCTAGCTCCGCTTCTTTTTGAGCCAGCCGTCGCTGCTGCAATTGCTGCACCTGCTTCAACTGCAAGCGAAGCGCTTCCGCCTCTTGCGGCTGCAACGATACAATACGCAGCTTTAACTGCAGTGAAACCACTTCCGGATCCAGTTCACGATGTACGTCTTCCCCGTACGTCTTCATTTCTTGATCCAGTTCTTTCCGCAGGCTTTTGGCCCGTTCTTGAAGCTGTTGCTGCAAAGCCGCCTCTTGTAATGACTGTGTTGCCTGTGGCACAGCCGGCAGGGCCGGCATAGCAAGAGTCTGCACGTCGTGCGCCGCTTGCAACACCAAAGACTGCTTCAGCCACTCCAGCTTCTGCCTCCCGGCCACCCACGTCGTCTTTTTACTTTGCCATTCCAGATACTTGGGGTGCGCCTTCATTACTTTTTCTTCGTCCAATACCGCCCAAACCGTCGCCTTTGCTTGTTCGGAAGCCGGTTGGTTTCCGCAGGCGCTCACTGCCACCGCAAGCAGGATTAGAAATACCAATAGAATTCCTCGTTGCTGCCGGCTTTGTTTGGACATCATTCAGTTCCTCCAGTTGGACTTTTCATAGTAAGGAAGGACCGAGTCGAACAAAGGATCGGCTCGGCCTGTAAGTCTTATTTGAATTTTTTGATAACCTCGTCGGTAATATCTTGTCCACCGTAAACGACATTGCCTTTGTCAATGACAATGGCCAGTCCTTTAGCATCGGCCACAGCCTTAACCGCTGCGGTCACTTTGTCGTTGACGCTTCCCAAAAGGGAGGCTTTTTTCAATTGCAGCCGTTCTTGGATCTGCATGTAGTAATCTTGCTTTTCTTTGTCGTTCATGGTAGCCGCTTTGGCGTCAAAATCTTTTTTAGCCAGTGCTACTTCGTCTTCAAAGGACTTTTGCGCTACCGTATAGTCCGGATGCTGCGATACGAGCATATCATAATTGACAACTCCTACGCTGCCGGAGCCAGCTGCTGCTGCATGGCTTACGCTGCCGGACTGCGACATCGCAATGCCCACCACGCTGAGTACAAAGAAGGCTACAATAGCCAGGGAAATCATGCGAATCTGACGTTTTTCTAATTTCATCATTTTTAAGTTTCTCCTCTCTTAGTTGGAACTCATTTTTCATTATACCAGGGCCTCTGCCGCCTTTCAAGAAAAGAAGATACGGTATACGGGGAAAACGCGGAAAACGTAACACAGAGTAACAGAGTAAGCAGAGGAAAGGCCAGAAGGGGTACGGGACAATTTAACAGGAGAATCGGCGACGGCGCTGGATGCGCCTAGGGTCGGTGCGCTATGGATGGCATGGCAACCGACATCCATAGAAGGTACGTATGAGGGTGGGGATATGTTTTTTGAGCAATGAGATCTTAATGCAGTAACCCCAAAATTCAAGGAGCCCCTGCTTTAACGAACGCTCCGGCAAATAGAGAAATTTTTTCGTTAGACGCGAAAGAAAACGCAGGCATAGCGGCGCTCTGCCGAAGCTTTCTGACAAAGTCCGACGGAAAAAGAGCCTATTCGCTGGATACGTGAGAAAGCTGCGGACTCCTGTCTTAAAAAGTCGCGATTAAACGCAGCCAGCGTTCTTCGTTGGTGAGAACGTATTCGGCGCTTAAGAACTCATGCAGCCGATAGCGCACTCCCAGCTCGCTGGCGTGCTTATCTTCATACCGCTCCAGGCGCAAGCTCCACGGCCCACCCAATTGCTGACGCATCCAAATAATCTTCTCACCATCACGAAACTGATACTTTACTCCCGCTTCCGTCTGTGAAGACACTTGCCACCCCAAGCCAGAATACCAGCGATTCTTTACGTCATTGGGGAAAAAATCCCCTTCCACAAAAAGCTCGCCTTGCGGCGTCGCTTTCCAGCCGGCATGAAGCCGCACTCGCGTCGCTTCATTTTTCTTACCCATATCCAAATAGCCTTCGGCAAACATGCGATAATAACGACTTTCCGCATCCAACACCACTTCGGTTACCGGCCCGGCACGCACTTCTACCAAGCGCATTTGCAAGCCCATCTGCTTCACCCACGAATGGGTAGCCGCCTTCGCCAGCAGTTGATCCGCCAGTGTTTTCTCGTAACGAGCCACAAAGGAGACAGGCAGTTGCAGCCAGCCTTGCCCTTCCTGCTCCAAGTCTTTTTGCGCGTTATAAAGTAATACGTTGGGCAAGCTGCGCGATCGCAAAGTAACCTTCAATGCTTGAACCAACGGGGCTTGCGGCGTCATTGTCAGCTTAATCTGTGTCTTTTTGCCAACTGCAACTTCCACTTCCGGCCGAAACTCCGGCAATTGATCAGTAAACCACTCTCTGACTACTGTCCGAGCTAGACCAGTCCCCCAGTCCGCCGAGTCTACTGGCATACCCAGCAAAACTTCATCTAAGATGTTTTTTAGCGTTTCTAGCTTAGCGTCCAATTCTGCACGTCCTTGTGGAGGAAAAGACTTTTCCTCCACAACCAAGGTCGTCTGCTCCACCACATCTCCCCAGGGACTTAAACGCAAAGATATCTGCGTTTCTTCTCCCACAGAAATGGAAGCCCTTTCCACAGAATATCCTATTAAAATACGGTCAAACACCTCTCGCACCATACGCTCATACACTGCTTGCTTGGGTTCAATCACAGTTACCGGCCGCCCCAACAATACCTGCTCCGCCACCGCATTGACACTAGCTTGAATACGCAAAGCCAACTTTCGTGGCAACGGCTGCCCTTTATCATCGCTGATATTGACGGCTACTTTGGAAATGATGGGCTCCGCAGCCGACGCCGGGAGTGTTCCCAAGCATTGTGCCAATAAGCACATTCCCAAGCACAAGCCCAGCAGCCAGCGATTCATTAGAACTGGCCGCCAAAGCTAAAATGAAATCTGCCGGTTTCATCGCCTTTACCATAATCCAGACGAACCGATCCCAGAGGAGTGTTCATGCGAACCCCAACGCCAAAGCTTTTTTTCCAAGAGTTCCCCCCGTTGATACCGGACCAAGCGCGACCAGCGTCTCCAAAGACTACGCCATATACTTTCTTCGCTACGGGGAAACGGTATTCAACCGTTGTCGCCCACATTTTATTCCCCTTGAATTGATCGTCTAAATACCCGCGCAAGGTATCCGCTCCGCCTAGGGAAAAGCGCTGACTATCCGGCAGCTCTCCGTTGGCCCAGCCTGCCATGCCCCGGAAAGCCAAAACATGATCCCGTCCAACTTTACGATACGTTCTAAGTTCTGTGTTGTATTTTTTAAATGAGAAATCGCCGCCTAACCCAGCATATTCACCGGAAACAGAAAGCCGTCGTCCTTCTGTCGCGTTAAATATGTTGTCGCGGTTATCGAATACGCGCTGCAACATAACACTATTGGTTGTCCCATAGTTTCTTTTTAAATAATCACTATTATATTCGGGATCGTAATGGAGTGATCCTGGAGCCGCCTCATAGTCAACCGGTCCTTCTTCATAACCCATATACTGATCAGTCCGATGCTTCAAGGTAATATAGTTTCGAACAAATTCACCTTGTGGGCGCCCTAAGGTAATTTCTACCCCTTTGCGCCGCTTATCATACGTAGAGCGCTCTGTATTGGTATTGTCATAGTAATCGGTATACTCGTTGGTCATATCATACAATGTAAAACTAAGAGAAGTTTCTTTATCATCTACCCAAGGACGCGTATAACTAAACTCGTAGTTGCGATTTTTCCGATTTGTATTTCTTGCGCCTCTTCCGCCCAATTCCCAATGCACCTTGACCTTATCACCAGTGCCACGGAAATTGTTATCACCAACTTCTAAAATGCCAATCATACCATCTGTTTTGCTATAGCCGGCGCCAATAGTAAAGACGCCTGTTTTTTGTTCTACTACATCAATTTCAATAATAACTGCATTGGGTTCACGTCCAGGGTTCAGTTTAAAATTAACATCTTCAAAAAAGCCTAAGTTATAAATACGCTGCAAACTTCTCTTGGCCAGCTTACTATTAAAGGGCTCGTTTTTCTTCAACTTCATTTCCCGAGTCACTACATAACTTTTGGTTTTTTCATTGCCTTTGACAATAATATCTTCTACAACGCCTTCGTTGATACTGACCTTCAATACGCCATCTTTATCCAAGGAGAGATCGCTGACTTTAGCAAGTATGTATCCTTCTGTTTTATACAGTTCTTCAATAGCTGCCGCATTATCTTGCAATTGTTTCGCATTGAGCACTTTGCCTTCCGGCACGGTAAGCAACGCACGCAGTTTCTCTGTCGCTATTTTAGTATTGCCAACAATATTGACTTTATTTAGCACCGGATTTTCTCTCAAAACATAAACAACCTGCACGCCTTCCGGCGCCTCCACAAAGGTCGCCGTCACATCAGCAAACCAACCGCTTTCATACAATGCTTTCAAGTCGGTTTGGATGGAAACCGACTTCCACGCATCGCCCGGCTTTACCTGAATATACGGCAATAGCTCGCTATCCTTAATTACTTGATTGCCATGAATTTTTACGGCGCTAATTGTTCTCCCTGTATAATCCACTGGCCCGGCTGGCGTTCCTGCAGTAGAAGCTTCAGGCGCCTCCGGCGCCGCCAATACTACATCGCTGCTCATCATCCAGAATCCGCCTGACAGCCATGCCGCCAAAAGAACTTTACCGTATTTTTGCTTTTTATTCATGAATGTCCCCCTATCTGCCTATTGTCCTACGCCACGTAATGCTTTACCAGCCGCCCGCAAAGCTTTTTGCATCTCTTCGGGTGAAACAGCTTCCGCTTTGACGGCTTGCGAAGATTCCTTAAGTTCCCCTTGTCGATCTGGCTGCAGGCTAACCTCACTCTGAGAAGTCCTGCTCGAAAGTGAAGGTTCCTCCGCCTTTGTTTCCGCCCCCTGTGCCTCTGCAGCAATCGGTCTAGCCTGTATTGCCACAGCAGGCGCCGCTATCTGGTTATTTGCAGTAGGAATGGAAATACCAGGCACCGGCTCTACGGGCGTTACATTTTGCTTAGCCCAAAAGATACCTGCGCCAGCTGACAAGGCCAATAACACGGCAAAAGCCATCGCCATTCTCTGCCAACCCCAGCGCGGCTGCAGCCAAAAAGGAAGTTTTCTGCCTTCACGCACATGCTGCAATTCGGCTTGCGCTAAAAACAAATTCAACTCCCCTTGCATTTCTTGCCTTTTACCAAAAGACTCTTCCGCTTGATGCAACCACTGCCTAGCGGTTGCCAAACGATGGCACAACTGAGTTTTTGATTGCATCTTCTTCCACCTGCCTTTAAATACGACTATACAGTCCCAAAAAAGCAAACTTCTTTCAATTCTTAAAAAGAAGCAAAAAAACAGGTTAAACAAGCAAAAACAATAGCTAGCATCAAATTAAGCCGCTTATATACTTCTTTTCTTCTTTCTGCTTTTCTTTCCCCTTTACCAATGCTGCATAAAGCGAGAGAGCATGCCGCGAATCCTGCGTACTCCCTGTTTTTGCAAACGATATACATGAGAAAGAGTAACATTTAATTCTTCCGCTAATTCTTTGGCTTCGCAGTCCCGCAAAAAAATACCGCTTACCACTTGCTGCTCCTTTGCCGGAAGACGTCCTAGCGCTTGCTGTACTTGTCCCACTAAATAGCGTTGCTCCACCTGTGTCGCCACCGCCGGACCGGCATCCAACAATTGTTCCGCCAGCGTGGCCCCGTCCGCCTCCAGCCAAGGTAAATCTATGGATGTCACCGTTTGACGGCCTTCCTTTTCCAGATAGTTCAACATGCGTCCTCGAATACGGTGCACGGCAAAGAGGCTGAAAGCAACACCTCTTTTTACATCAAAGCGCTCTGCCGCCTCAATCAACCCTACCGTCCCTTCTTGAATCAAGTCCATTTTTAACTCGGTAGAGACTTGAAATGACATGGCCGTTTTAAAAACCAAAGGTTGGTAGCTTTCGATTAATAATTTCCGGCTGGCATCGTCGCCTTCTTGCTGCCATTTTTCCCATAAAGCAGCTTCCTCCTCAAAGGACAGAATATGAATTTGCTGCAATGCCTCCAGGTACTCCTTCATGTCACCCCTCCTCTCGCCGCCAATGCTTCAGGGGAACCGGCAGTTCATGCATTTTTCCATATTTAATATAGTATATCATTTTTACGTTTTTCTTAAAATCGGATTTTTGTCTCAATGCCAACAATTTTACGTTTTTCTTCATTAGTAGCTGCAAAAAAGCTTACATTTCGATTCAACTCATATTTTGCCTCCCACGTATACAGCTTATTGTCCTGGTTGGTCGTATAGGTTACATACAACTGCGGCGTCAAGTACTTGCCCAAGCGAGCATTATAGCTTTTTTCTACATCCTCTTCCGTAGTATCTTTGCGTTTCAGCCATATATTCCCTAAAGCATAGCCCCGAATCATACGAAATTCATCCAGTCCCAATAAGTCACGCAGCGAATCTTCTACGTCACTGACCAGCCTAACTTCCAAGCCGGTACTAAAAAGGTCGTATACTTGCTCTGTACCAAGAGAGCTGCTGATACGGCCAAGCCCGGCCACTCCTGTATTGCGCCCTCGCAAGGTCAACATTTTGATGATTTCATCCTGCCCCATCGCCGGCTCTGAACGAAGCTGCAGTTCCATACTCTCCGCCGGCCCTGTAATGCCTAGAAAAACAACATTTTGTTGGTAAACTGTTGTCGCCCGCAGCAGCAACACGGGTAAAAAAGTTCCCCGGCGTCCAAATTCCGCTTTGGCCACATTCACCTTAAAGGGAGTTCTCAAATATTTCACAGTCCCCCTTGTAGCATGCACTTCTCCCTGTAAATGCGGCGTTTGCAGCGTCCCTCCCGCATGAACAGCGCCTTCTAATTCCATATCATAGAGCAAGGGATTATAGAGGCGCGCGCCACGCTCTACTTGAAAGTCTACATCCAAACCTAAATCCCAACCCCACGAAGTATTACTATCAACGAGAGGAATGTTGACGCTATTGCCCTTGCCAATGGTGATCGCACCGTTCAGCTTAGGAGAACCATGATCCGGAAGCAATTGCAGCTGCCCAGATAAAGGACCTTTAAAGTATTCGCTATCAATCTTGGCTTTATCCAAGTTTAGCTGCAACTGGTAAGCAACAAGCTCACGCCCTTGCAAATGAGCTTTCCCTGTTGCCGCAACTGTACCATTTCCCAAATGGCCCCGCAAATCTGTCAAAGACAGTTCTGTACCATCGAAGTCCATTTTGAGATGTACATCGGACAACGGTTCTTTTAAACCTTTAACTTTTACAATCCCTTTTGGCACTTCCACCTCGCCGTACCACAATGGCTGAGACCAAGTCCCTCCTAAACGCACTTCTCCTGTTAAAGGTCCTTCCGCCCAGGCTACTTGCGGCAACATTAACGGCAGCATGCCCAAATTGGCTTCGTTCAAATTTAACCGCAAATCCATTGGACCATCGACGCCATCGCCCCGTAGCGCCGCCACCGGCACAGTCCCCCTGACCCGAGCCCGATACGGCCCGCTAGCTAACGACGCCTGTTCCACTTCGATCTTTTTCTGATCAATCAACAACAGCGCTGTGGCTGAATCAAAGGATACGCCGCCAAACGTCCCTTGCGAGATTCCTATCGACAAGTTCACAAAAGGTTTATCCGCCGGCCCGGACAACTGAGCGACAAAATCCAAATTCCCCTTAGCGGAAAGCTTTGGGAAAAACCAGGTTGTTAAAAGACCTGCATCCAACCCAGTTCCGCCAACTTCCAGCTGATAATCTCCTTTTAAGTCCGCACTTCCCTGGGCCACCAGCTTGCCATTTGCTCCTTGTTTAGCCTCAAAACGATGGATGGTAACCACACTGCCTATTTGGCTGACATGAATATCCGCTTCTTCCACCGGATACCCTCTAAGCAAACCTTCCTGTAAATGACCATGTAAGTCCAAGCTGGGCACGCCGACCTCGCCGCCTATACGCACGACGCCATCTAAGCGGCCGTCCACACCAGAATCGGCGATACTCAAAACAGGCAGCAACTGAGCTAAATGGCTGTGTTGGACTTCCAGGAAACCATCAACCACGCCATTTTCTAAATTAGCATCGCCACGGAAAGAAATAGTTCCCTGTCCCAGTTGCGCGGAAAATTGAGGTATGCTTACATAAGAAGCAACGCTCTCCACATGGCTTTTTACATTTTGTACCTTCTGCCCGTTTAAAGTTAGTTCAGGAACCGATAGATCGCCGGAAAAAGTAGGCCGGCTTCGTGTACCGCCAACCATACCGCTAAAGCTGACCAACCCCTTCACCGGATAGGGGTAATGTACCTGAATTTGCGCCAACTCAAGATCGTTGGCTTCTACCCGGAACGCTAAGTTCCCATGCGCATCCATAGACCCTTTTGCTCTAAGGCGCGCCCGCAAAATATTCAGCAGCAATTCATCCAGATCCAGGCTTCCATCTTCGTGCAAAGCATATTTACCGCTCAAACGCGAAAAGAAATACGGTGCCGCCTCAGGTTCCGTACGAAAAGACCCGTCACGCAAAATGAACTGCCCGCGTACAACAGGCGTTGTCATAGTGCCGCTAATCTGCATGGTGTTTTCCAATTTTCCCGTTACCAAAGCCGCCACGCCGGTTGCCGGCAGCAATTCCTCAAGACGAGCTTCCTTGCTTATCGCTTCCAAGGCCAGCTTGCGTTGGCCTCGCCATTCCAAATTTCCTCGCAGTACATGCTCTGCTTGGCCCCGTTGCAACATACCTTGCCGTAATTCCAGTCGGTCGCCGACAATATCAGCTTGTGCAAACAGCGAATCGTAGGGCGCTCCGGCCAATTCACCGGAGCTAGCTTTCAGTTCCAATACGCCCTGCGGCTGTTTCCAATTGCCAGCAAGCTGCAAGGCTATATCGGCTCGGCCTGAAAACGGTTTCCCTTGAAGAAGCGGTTGCAGTCGTTCCAGCGGCAACTGGCTGCCAAAGAACTGCAACTGCACTTCTTCCCCGCGAAGATTTCCAATGCCAGCCAGACTGCCTCCCCCGATTTCGCCCTGCAATTGCACATCTTGGCCGTCGTCGTGTTGAACCAGCACCGCGGTAAGACTTTCCGCCGCAACACCTTGCCAGCTTCCCGCACGCACCTCCAGCGTCCCCTGCAGTACTGACGGACGTGTCCCCCAGCCTTTTCCTTCCATATAGCCGTCTACGCTGAGCATGCCATCTACGCCTTGTTTGGCCAGCTCTGGAACCAACGAAGCTAAAGAAGGCAAGGACAGATTTCTTCCTTGGCAGGCCAGTCTATAACGCTGGTCCTTCCATTGCAGCCAGCCGCTTCCTTTGAGCAAGCCCCCGGCTACATCTCCCTCAAAAGAAAGCACTGTTAATTGTTCCAAATCTGCTTGCAGCCTTGCTTCAGCCCGCTCCATAGATATTCCGCCAAGATCCGCCTTATGCAATTCCACTGTTCCCGCTACCTGCGGCTGCTTAAGCGAACCACTCAACTGCAAATCAAACCCAGCATCACCAGCCATGGCGATCACGATATTGGGTACATATGATTTCAACTTTGCCAGATCCACATGATCCGCTTTACTTTGTAAATCAAAGGTCAACTGCTCCAGTTTTCCAAATTCCCCAGCCGCCCCCCGCGGTAAATGAAGATAGCCGCGCACCACCGCCGACTGCCCTGCCGCTTTGCCGCGTAAGGCCACATACGCCTTATGCTCATTTTCTTTATGCAAAGAAGCCAAGGTCACCATGCCATTTACATCTTCCACAGGAACACCGGCGATCTCGGCAGACACATGTTCCAGCTGCGCATCCAAATTGACAGCCGGCCGGCCGCTGCCTTCCTGTCGCAAAAAAATCCCAGCCTGCGAAATGCTGCCAGTAAGATTTTTTATCTGAGCCTCTGCAGGCAATAGCGGCGCCAACTGAGAAAGAGCCAGTTGCGGAACCTGAAGGTTTACCAGCCCCTGTCCTTCATCGTTCCAGCGGCCTTGGGCCGTCAGCTCCTGTCCGTCAAAAACGGTCTTCAAATCCAATACGGTTTTGGATTCTTCGCTGATATGCACCGAGCCGGCCAAGTTTTCCAATTTCCACGCCCCTCGCGGCAATGAAATATGTACAGTTCCTTCTACCAAGATAATATCTGCATCCAACCGGCTTTCCCCTTCCGGACGCTGGCGCAAAAACTCCTCCCAGGGCCATGTTCCCTGTGAGTCTTGCTCAATGAACACGCGAGGCTGCTCCACCTTTATCTCCGAAACCGCTTTAACCGGTTCCAACTGCCCCAAGGCCCGCAATGGATTTAGCTTCACCTCTATGCGCTGCGCGGTCAGTAAAGTCACTCCTCCCGGTGCCGCAGTTCGCAGCTCGGTATCGCGCAAAACCACCGACAGCGGCGTTTCCCAGGAAACAGAGCCTACCGACAGTTCTCCCCCTAAGGACGCACTGAGCTGCTGCACTACGCCAGGACGAGCCTCCTCCAGCCAGGTTGCACTCCACTGGTATATTCCCCAAAAAAGAAGGAGGGTCACTGCAGCTAAAACACTCGCCCCTTGTACCAAGCGACGTTTGTTCACACTCGTCCCCTCCTTTCTCTCCCTATCTATTTACGAGCAACAGGAATCCCCATCGCTTTTTCCAATTTCGCCTTGCTGGTGTTGTAGTCGTATAAGGCTTGAATATAGTTGGTTTTCGCCTGTGTCAACGCTACCTGCGAATCCATTACATCCAAGTTGGTGCCTACGCCAGCGCTGTAGCGAACTTGAGCAATTTTATAATCTTCTTCAGCTTGTAAAACCGCCACTTTGGTCGTATCAATGCGCTTTTCCGCTTCCTGCATGTTTAAATAAGCCTGGCGCACTTCCAGATGAGCGGCATCACGCGTCTTGCGCATCTGCTCCTGCGCTTTTTCCACCGATGCCTTAGCCTGGCTAATTTTTGCATCGGTCAAACCGGAATCAAATACATTCCAGTTAGTAGTAACATAAACGCGCCAGTTACTATTGTTGTCTCCGGGAAAAGCGTCATCATAAAAATCGTACAATGAAGACAAAGCAACAGTAGGCTTTTTACCGCTTTGCGCAATTTGCACGCCTTTCACAGTCGAAGTCAAAGAATCTTTGGCCTGCAGTACATCTGGACGATTCTTTAAAGCATAGTCGATACAGTCTATCATCGACTGCTCATATTTCTGATATGCCAGTTCCTCCTTCAATGTAATCTTCGTGTCCAAGGGCAGTCCAATTACATTATTGAGAGAAGAAACCGACACCTCATAAGTGTTGTCCGCTTTAATCAGCGTCTGCTTGGCATTGGCCAATTCTACTTCGGAACGCAGCACATCGGACTTGGCTACAGTACCAACATTAAATTGCGCCTGCACATTTTTCAAATGCGCTTCCAGGCGTTCCACCGACTCTTTATCCACTTGAACCATATTGCTGGCTTGCAGCACGTCATAATAGCCGGTTGTTGCATCAAGCTTCATCTGCTGCCAAGCCTGTTCCACGCTCAGGTTTGCCGAATGCACGCCTACCTTGGCTTGATCAATGGACCCTTCCAGCTGCCCGCCCGTATAAAGAGGCACCGTCATAGTCACTGTATTTTCGTACAAGTTTTCAGTATACGATGAACTATAGTTTCCGCCGCGACGATTGTCAGTATGTGTATAGTTCAACACTGGCATACGTCCGGCCCGCGCCTGCCGCAAAGCGCCTTCCGCCTTTTTCTGATCCGCCAATGCCATTTGGCCGGTCGGATTAGTAGCCAGGGCCTTTTCAATCGCTTCCTGCAACGTCAAATCAACGTCAGCCGCCCATGCAGTTTGCCCGCACAACAACCCGCTTACCAGCATTGCTGTCATCACTGTTTTCCAACCTTTACGTTTCTGCACCTTGCATCCTCCTTCATATTCCAAGCCGTGTTATAAACTCAATCTCATTTTTATTGCGCCACCGTCTGACCAAGCAGTCAGCACAGCATAGCTTCTCCATTATACGAGCGTTTTTTCTTGCTTGTCAATGCTCTCCTCCCACCCTCAACTTCCTTTTAAAAAGAAGTCCTAACACCAAAATAGGTGGTTTCGCGCGTATTCTTACCGGCGCTGTCCGTCTGGCCCACTAGCCAGGTCTGCGGCGCAATGCGCCACTGACTGCGCACTTTCCATCGCAAATCATTAGGGTCATAGGCATCCACGGAAACAATCCAGTTTTTGCTCAAATGGTTATCCACACCCAGTCCCAGCTTACTATCCATCAAGCCCGCCCTAAAGTCAAGATCGCCATTGCGCCGTCCCATTTGCAAGGTAGTCTTAGTTCCTTCTCCCAAATTGGAAAAGCCCAGCAAGGCAAAGTCCTTTTCCGAGGTATCCAACCGCAAGTCGATATCCGTCCGATATTTCCGTTGCTCTGGATTATAGAAGAAATCAACATCGCCGCCGATCTTCATAGAGTCAAATTTGCCCAACATTCGATTGGCCTTTTCACTGGCTTCCCTGGCATTGCGCAAGGTTGCTTTGATATTACGGCTTGTTTCCGGATCGCTTGCAATCCCGTCCAACGAAGTAGCGATACTTTCAATTCGCGCGCTGGCATTTTTCATGTTGTGCAGCATTTCGCGCATATCCCGGGCGGTTTCGCCGTTATTATCCAGCGTAGCCACCATGGTATCCACCCGCGCAGACAAATTGCGAAGATTTTCTGACATCACTTGTAAGTTCCCCACCATGGTACGAATGTCGCTTTCGTTCTGCACCGCCATACGCGCCAGCGCAGCCGTAAGCTCTTCCATGTTTTGAGCAATCGCTTTCGAACGTAAAAGCGCTTGCTTTAAGGAATCTTTTACTGCCGGGTCCCCCACTAAATCATTAAAATGCGCCAACAGCGTCCTCATTTCCGCCATTGTTTTGTCGGCGGATGCCATGACGGAATCGATTCCCTGCGCCTCCGCGCCGACCACAACCTCTCCTGGATGCAGATTATGCTCGCTAGGTTTGTTCGGCGGTAAAATCGTTATGTACTTTTCTCCTAAAAGTCCTTCTGAAGCAATAGTAAAGACAGACCCGCGCGGAATTCGCACATGGTCAAAAATACGCAAGTTTACCGTCACGCCGGTAGTCGTCATTTCCACCGACTGCACACGCCCCACATCTACGCCCGCATAACGAACAATGGCCCCATCTTTAAGGCCGCCGACCTGACTGAATACAGCTTGAATCGGATAGCCTTTGGTCGTTAGGCTAAAGCCTCCCAAGTACATAATCATCAGGGCCAGCAGTACCGCTGCCGCTATGGTAGCCGCACCAACCTTCACTTCCGTGCTATTCGTGCTTGCCTTCACTCAACATCCTCCTCATGGCGGCCGTCCCCGGCCGTTTCATTCCATGAATAAACTGATAGACAACAGGATCTGCCGTCTCTTGCATCCGTTCTTTCGTATCAACGGCAATGACTTTTCCTTCATGTAACATGGCAATCCGATCTGCAATGCGCATGGCGCTGTTCATATAGTGCGTAACCACTACCGAAGTCACTCCAGTCATACGTCGGGCCCCTAAAATCAGCCTGTCTATTTTCTCTGTCATCACTGGGTCCAAGCCTGCTGCCGGTTCATCATACAAGACTACTTCCGGGTTATTGGCAATGGCTCTAGCCAAGCTAACCCTTTTCTTCATGCCCCCCGACAGTTGCCCTGGCAACAGGTCTTCCCGCCCAACCAAGCCTACCATACGTAGTTTACGCCGAACGATCTTGGTTATTTCTTCTTCCCCCAGTTTCGTATGCTGTCGCAAGCCAAAGGCTACATTATCGCCTACCGTCATAGAGTCAAATAGAGCCGAATACTGAAAGACCATGCCCATGCGCAAACGAACTTGATTCATAGCCTCTTCGTCCAGCTGCGTTACATCCTCCCCCAGCACCCAAATGCGACCGCTCGTCGGCTTAGCCAAGCCGATGATCAAACGCAGCAGCGTACTCTTGCCTGACCCGCTAGGGCCGATAATGACAAAAATCTCACCTTTATGGATTTCTAAGTTAACATCGCGCAAAATATGTCGGCCATCCCACTGGACATTGACATCTTCCAGGCGAATCACAGGTTCTCCCACACCCACAGGCCACCTCGTTTCAACGATACAGAAGCAACGAAAGAAAATAATTGCTCACAAATATTAAAATAATCGAATTGACAACCGAACCGGTCGTCGCTTTTCCGACGCCTTCGGCGCCAGCTTCCGCGTGCAAGCCTTTATAGCATCCCGTTAAGGCGATAATCACGCCGAAAAAAGCCGCTTTCACCAAGCCGCCGGTAACATCATTCACCACGGCAAACACTTTAATAGAATTCAAAAATGTCTGCGAACCAATGCCTGCGTAAAAAGTAGCCACCAAATAGCCGCCAATGGTTCCGATCAAATCTGCAAACACCACAAGCATCGGCAACATGACAACCATCGCCAAAAGGCGGGGTACAACAAGATACGCCACCGGATTCGTCGCCATTACTCGTAATGCATCAATTTGCTCCGTTACCTTCATCGAGCCGATTTCAGCCGTAATGGCCGCACCTACACGACCGGCAACCACCACGCCTGTCAAAACCGGCGATAGCTCGCGGCCCATAGCAATGGCAATAACACCGCCCACTGAAGACTGCGCTCCATACTTAATAAATTCACTAGCCGTCTGAACCGTCATAACCATGCCGGTAAACAGCATAGTCAGCATGACAATCGGCAAGGAGTTCACTCCCAAATGGGCCATTTGCTGCAGCGTATGACGCACGCTCGGTCGCTGTCGAAACAGCTGTCGAAACGTGTCCAGAGCCAAAAGGCTAAAACGGCCGCAACGCGCACACGCGCCTAACACAGACCGACCAATTGCTCCAAAAAATTCTTCGACCATGCGCCGCCTCCTTTTTGCCTACTTGCCAATTTTTTATAATTCCATACCGAGGGCGCACTTCCCTGCTAAGATGGTGAAATTTTTGGTGAAGAGGGGGCCAAAGTACGAATTTTCAACAGGAGTAGAGGGAGTAGATGGAGGGTACCAAAGAGCATAATCGGAAAAGCAAGAGAGATTGCCGCGTCGCTACGCTCCTCGCAACGACGTGCAAAGCCTGCTGACAATACGCTAAGAAAGCAATCATCGCTCTAACTAACTATCTTCTTTACGAGCAACCTGAAGCAACCTCCTCGTGCATTTCTTATATTAAAATCAAACTTCGTAACCCTCACTTTACTCACTCTACTCTTGTTAAATCCATATTTTCCCGTATCTTTCTCCAGACAAGAAACTCCTGGCGCAAAATGCACCAGGAGTTTCTGTCTTATTTTTTAACTTGCAGGGTCACCATGGTATCCCCGTCAATAATATAGTCTGTCATAGTCTTGGATTTGCCTTTGTCGTCTTTCTTATCTTTCGCGCCAAGCAAGCCGTTTTTCCCCTGGGGTTTATTTTCTTTTTTCTCCACGATCGGTTCTTCCGCTTTGGCTGCCTTGTTTTGAATCTTTTTCGCCTGCATGGCCCCCGGTCCTTGTTTGGCCATTTCTTCTTCTAAGGGAGCTGGCTCGACGACAATGTCGTTATTGCGATCACTTTCCGTAAAGCGTTTCACTTCTTCTTCCAACGTACGGGTACGCTTTTTCTGCAAAAGTTCCAGCAACAAATTCCCCTGGCCTTCCATAAGTTTAGCAATGGGAATCGAACCGCCGCCGCGCACCAGCAACGACAAATTGCCTTCCGGTTGTGTTTTGGGAACGTCATAGTTGACTGTTCGAATAATGTTTTCGCCCCGATACGGTTTTAACGTAATCTGAATCTGCGCTTTTTCCCCAGGCTTTACACTAGCCTGCACTGCTTTGGCCTGCGTAATCACCGCTGTTTTCCGCTCTTCCTCCACTTCAATCTGCACGTTCACATCAAACAGCGTCAAGGCCTGAAAAGAGTTGCCAGCCAGCAAATTCAAGCCTTCAAAAAGTTCTCCCATGGCGGTTTCGCCAATATTGGCCGGACTATAAAACATATTCTCGCGTACTACTACGTCTCCCGGAACTCCAGGCGCGGAAATTTCGAATTTCACTTTAGCCGTCCCCGCCCCTTGACGATCCAAGGTTTTATCCACCACATTATACACTGCCGCCGTAGCTAAAAGCGGTGTCAGTTTTTCATCTTGTACTACTTGCAACCCGGCATCCTGCTGGCGTTGCAAATCCTTGTCCATTACATGGACTCGCACAGGCACAATATTCGGATATGCGCCTACCTCGCCAGCAATGCCGGCACCTCGATCTTGCGCAATTTTTCCAACCATAGGACCGGCGGAGCCTAGTTTAAATCCGCTTTCTAAGCTGGGAACGGTAGTAAAAATATAAGCCTGACTTAAAAAATAACTGCTGCCGCCGCGGCGCAAAAACGGATGTCCAAAGGCAAGTATTTTACCATCTTCCACATAGGTCACCGTACCAATAGCGCCCACGCTAACATCGCCGCGCACCAGTTCCGCAGCCAAGGCGCTGCCAGGCTGCAACGAGCCATAGACGGCACTTTCCGGCGACGCGCCGACCGCAAAAGGAATCAGGTTCAAAGGCTTCACCTTTTCGCCCAGCCACTTAAGCGCCTGCGGCGTAAAACCGGCAACCATCAGCGGCGTATCCAGCGGACGCAAAGAGCCGCTCATAGCTAAGGCTTGCTCTTCGCTTGCTTGGCCCGCTGCTCCCGCTAACTGCTTATTCTTTTTTTCTTCGGTAGTTGACGGATTCGTCTTTTTTTCCGGTGCCGGTTCCCACAATTTCAACATGTCTCCAATGGGGGTCAGCATGCCCACCCGATGATCCGTCAAGGACCACCCATAGGCAATAGCGCCGACCAGCTTGCCGTCAATATAAACAGGGCTGCCGCTCATCCCCTGCACAATGCCCCCAGTCCGATCAATAACGTCACCATAGGTGCGCACCAAGATTAAATCACCGGAAGGCCCCTTATCTTTCAGTACGCCGATAACTTCCACGCCAAACTCTTCAATGTCGGTTCCAGCCACTACCGTTTTGGCTATGCCTTGCATACCTGGACGCACATCGCCTACAGGCATAATGTCCGCCGCTAACGCTAACGAGGAAAAGCTCCAGAAGAAAAAGGCGGCCGCCAGGGCCGCTCCCATTTTTTTAAAGGTAGTCAACATAGTTTGAGTCCTCTCACTCTCTTTATTTACCTGCGTTCCACTCGCACAACCACTTTGCCGGCCTGAATCGTATCGCCAGGACGCACCAATACGTCCCTGACAACTCCGTTCACAGCGGCCCGCACAGCAGGCTGCGCTCCCGCCACCGTTTCCACTCGCACCAAAACATCGCCCTCGCGAACATCTTGTCCTACGCTGGCCAAATCCTGTCCCGATACGCGTCCCGATAGTACAGCCTTATGATCTACCAAGCCAGCGGCAAACACTGTTCCCACCGCTAATAACAGCACCAACGCCAGCACCGTCCAGCGAAGCCACTTTCTATTTTTTTTCATACTTCACGCACCTCCTTGTGCCTTAAAAACCGTTTACTGTCACCTTATCTGTATTATACCTTATTTCCGCTTATCTGCAAACGTTCCTACAAAACATTCACTTTTTAGGAAAAACGGCCAATACCGCGCCGACAGAACGTTCCCGGCCATCCGACGGGCGATTCATCACTTCATTTCCTACTACCATTTCGCTAGAGCCGCCGCCATCTAGATTCATGGCATCCTCCGCTCCCAATTCCTGCATTAATATCGCGATTTCGGTCAGCGTCATACCAATGCTTTTCTGCTGTCTGCCGTCAACGACCACCAAGAGTACGTTCCCTTGTTTGGTGCGTCCAATCGCCGTACGCGGCGCCCTGCCTCCCGCTACATCATTCCCAAATTTCTCTAGTTTTGTTGTAACGTACACTTGACCTCCTTGAACAAGCATCGGTCCTGCTCCCAACACATCATCCGCCCGATCCCACAGGTTTCCTAGGCTCTGCTTCAATTCCACCGCATCTCCTATTTTCAAGCCGTCAAAGGCCGCCCTGGCTTTGCCATGAACTGATAAAACCACTCCCTCATCAGGGATCGGCGTGTTCCCCTTGTCTTTATTAATTTTTACAATCTTCCCTTTTACCAATACATATTCAGCGCCAAAATCATTGGTTCCTGTGGAATCGCCGTTAAAATGATTGTACAAAATCAAGCTGTCTTCCGTTCGCTCCTGATTAATGCCGCTAACCGCCACCAACATGCCATTTGGCAGCTTTACTGTGCCGACATAATCATCGGGCTTGCCAATACGCACCATGCCGTCATTATAAATGCCTACCGCGCTTCGTGGTATGTAAGAAAGGCTGACCATTTCCTGATTCATTTTCATCAACCCAATAATTTCTCCATCCGGTTCAAAGTAACCGCCATTCACAGCGGCCAACGCCCCGGTTCGTGCAGTCATCGAAGAAACTGTCTCCAAGCCGGGAATTTGATCTTGTGATAAAACAGCCTGCAGCCTCGCTCTCTTAGGATCCATCTCCAGTGTATAAATGCTCACTGGCCCCTTAGCTGTCGCCCGCTGCCAAAACCGATAAGTTACGCCTTCGTGCAAAGTCTGCTCAAGCTTTGTATCCTTAGCCTTAAGAATATCAATAACAAGACGATCCGGCCCCTGCAAAGAAAAGACCTTCCCGACGCTGGCCGCATTCAAAGGCATCCTTAATTCAACCTTCCCCGCCAAAGCCGTCAGTTTCAAATCTCCCACGACATCATCTTTTAAATCTACATTGCCAGGTGCGCCCGCTCCCAAACGCCCGGGGAACGAGACGACTAGCATGCCGTTAGCTTCATCTACCTTCCAATCCGCCTCCATGGGACGATCTGCATCCACTACGACTCGCAACAGATCCGCCCCGGAGCTATAGCGAACTCCGCTCACAACAGGCGCTGGCTGCGCAGCTCCGGCCCAAACCGGCGCTATCGCCAACCACAATCCCATCCATAGCATAAACAAAACTCGAGCCATCTGTTTCATTACAATCCTCCCAAACTACGAAAAAGTGGCAGCCAGCCCTCCCTAACGGGATGACTGGCTGCTTGCTTTCACACTGGCGCTATTGGTCATGCTCAATTGCCTATACATCATATCTGCTAAGCCAATGCCCCCCGCCTGGGACATATTCTTGCTCAATTCTTGGTCTAACATGGATTGCATAATCTCTTCTCCCTGAGAGTCCTCGCCAGTCAAGCCGGTTTTCGGCACGCTCGCCCTCATGGTTGTCAGCAGCATATTCAAAAACACAGATTCCATTTCCTGACATACCCGCTTCAGCTTGGCTTCGTCGCCGGACTGTCCTTTGAGTTTCGCCGCGCTTTCCGCCTGCCGCAGTTGATCGGCAAACACCGCATCCCCCGCCACAGCCGCTGTCGTCTGGGCATTGGCGCCAAGGCCCGCCTGAACGCCGCTCTGCCCGATTGGTTCTATCCGCATTTGACAAGCCTCCTTTAGAGAAAGTACGGAATACAAAAGAAAAAGCTACAAAACAAGAGAATCGGAGTCACGGGAGGGCACGAATGAGGGTTAAGCAGTGCAATTTTAATATGAAAACCACACGAGAAGATTGCTTTGCTTTGCTCGCAAGGACGAAAGTTAGTTAAGCTGGCATTTTTCCGAGAGTCTGTCGAACTCCTGCTAAAATCAACAACCCTGCGTGCCCTCCATCTACTCCCTCTACTCCTGTTCAAAAACCGAACCCCGCAGCCCTCATTCGTACCCTCAGATTCTCATCGCGACTCCTGTTCAAATCCCGCTACTGTTCAATCACCACTATATGATCTGAAGATCCGCGTGCAGCGCTCCAGCTGCCTTCATGGCCTGCAGGATCGAGATTACATCCCGAGGGGTTGCGCCTACAGAATTCAAAGCGTTCACCACGTCGCCCACACTAGAAGCTGCCGGCAAAAGCAGCATATTGCGGTTTTCTTCTTTTACATCCACATTCGTATTAGGCACCACAACCGTGCTGCCGCCGGAAAATGGACCCGGCTGAGAAACACCAGCGCTTTTAGTGATTTTTATGCTCAAACCGCCCTGCGCTACCGCAACTTCATCAACAGTGATATTAGAACCCATAACAACCGTTCCCGTACGCTCGTTAATGACTACTTTAGCTATCGCATCGGGCACAATGGGCAATTCCTCTACCGCCGCAATGAAGCTGACTAAATCCTGTTCATAGTACGCCGGCACCTGAATTTGAATGCTTCCGGCGTCTCTAGCCCGACTAATAGCGCCAAAACGTCCGTCCAAAGCCTCTACAATTCGACTTGCTGTTGTAAAGTCAGGCTGCGCCAACGAAAGAGTCAGCGTGCCATTACCGCCCAAGTTAAAAGCCACCTCTTTTTCGACAATGGCGCCATTGGGCGTCATGCCGACAGTGGGAAAGTTTTTCTGTTGGCTGGCGCCACCGCCTCCAGCCACAAAACCGCCTGTAGCAACAGGCCCCTGAGCCGCCGCATACACCTGACCGTTGGCCGCCTTCAAAGGTGTTTGCAAAAGGACTCCGCCTTGCAAGCTTTTGGCATCGCCCATCGAAGAGATGGTTGCGTCGATCGTATCGCCAGGCTTGGAAAAAGCCGGCAAGGTTGCCGTCACCATAACGGCCGCCACGTTCTTCGGTTTCATTTGCGTTGTAGAAGGCATAACGCCAAAACCCATCAACATATTCTTAATCGACTGGATGGTCTGACTGATTTTATCCGAATCGCCGGTACCAGCCAAACCCACAACCAAGCCGTACCCTACCAATTGATTATTACGCACGCCTTGGATCTTAGCAACATCCTTAATCCTCGTCGCCGCGCTGCCTCCCCAGGCTGCCTCACTCACTGCCGGCACGAGAGAGCATAGAAAACAAAAGCAAAGCAGCAGAGCCGTTAATCGTCTCATTAAGGTTCCCCCTATATCGAACTCAAAACAGGAAATCAAATATGGAACTCAAAATACCTTGTTTCTGCTTCTGCGCAAGCGGCCCTTTACCATTCACGAAAATTTGCGCATCCGCCATGGCCGACGAAGCAACGGTATTAGCTGTTGTAATATCATCAGGCCGAATGGTCCCTACCAAACTGATGATCTGTTCATCATTATTTTGCTTAATCGACTGCGTTCCTTTGATGACCAAGTTGCCATTCGGCTGCACTGCCGTCACCGTCGCCGTCATGCGAGCGCTCACGTTATTACTATTTTTTATACTGCCATTTGCAGAAAAGCTATCTTTCATATCATAACTGTGCTCCGTAAGCCAGCCCAGGAAGCTGCCCACCCCCGCGCTGGCCGAACCATTGCTTTTCTTGCCGTTCGAACTGGAATCAGAGCGAGTAGCGCTAAAGTTTTCGCTAATTACAATCGTCAAAATATCACCCACCGCTTGTGCTCTTCTATCGGCAAACATGGAACGATCATTCCACAACGACTCCGCATGGACAGAGGGAACCAACAAAAAAGTCAGTACTAATCCTGCGATCATCGGCATCCACTTCTTGTTCTTCAACATTGCCTCACCTCCTGGATGCAGTTACTTCCACTGTAGCCTCGTCAATCACTTTGGCTGTCACAATTCGCTTCGACAACAAGTTTTTCACACGTATCCGCTGCCCAACACTGCCATCCTGCAGAGCCTCTCCAGCAACGCTGACAAGCATCTCTCCCTGCCTCACCTGAAGGGTTACAGCCGCCCCGCGCCTCATGATAATTGGCTGCACTAACATTGACTCCATAAGTATATCCCCGCTCCGCAAGGGCCGTTGCAACTGCATCCCTATAGCTTTAACCGGATCTACCAAAAAGCCGTCCGGCAAGCGCCCCGTTTCCAGACGCAATTTCTTCAAATCCCCCGGCTGCAGCAAGGTTTTTCCCGGTAACATACGCGATGCCACTACAACCTCTTGATACCGCCGCACGTCCAAACGTAAAATAGCCTGCCCCACTTTTTGCGCATCCTGCATGGCCACTACCCGCGCCACCGTTGGCGCATTATAGCGCAGACCATAAAGCAAATCCACCTGCAATTTCACTTCGCCTTCAGGAACTTCCAACCGTTCCGGCAAAGAAATCACACGTACCTGTACGCGATCATCGCCCGGCTGTACATCCGCTTGGCGATACACTTCGCCCACAGCTACGTTGGCCACTTCACTCGCTTCAAGCATGCGAGCTTCTACGGTTGTCCAAAAAGGCAGGAGAAATAAAACTCCTGCCAAAAAACATCTTGCGAGGCGTTTCATAGCCTTGTTACCCTATCGCTTCAAGCCTGCAGCCACTTCCAGCATGGAGTCGGCAGTGGTCACGGCTTTGGAATTCATCTCATAAGCACGCTGTGCCACAATCATGTTCACCATTTCATCTACAACCTGAACATTGGACATCTCCACAAAATTCGTAACTATCGTACCGGAATTATTGTCTCCTGGATTTCCTACCACAGGCGCACCAGAGGCAACGGTTTCCGTATAGAGATTTTTGCCGATGCTCTTCAAACCCGCATTATTGATAAAACGCGCAATGGTAATTTGACCAATTTCCTGCGGTGTTGTTTGACCAGCCGGCGTAATTGTTACAATCCCATCGCGAGACACGCCAAAATCAGTGGAGCCTTCAGGTACTTGAATGGCAGGCTCCAGCAAATATCCTTCGGAGGTCACCACATTGCCGTTGCCGTCCGGTTTAAACGCGCCATTACGGGTGTACGCCAAAGTACCGTCCGGCATAGTGATTTGAAAAAAGCCATCCCCCTCGATAACCATGTCCATCGCATTGCTTGTCGCTTGAAAATTTCCTTGGGAGAAATCGCGCGCCGTCGCTGTTAACCGCACGCCATGACCGAGTTGGACGCCAGTAGGCAGCATGTTGTTATTCCCGCTGCTGGTCATGCCCGGCTGACGCTCGGTTTGGTACATTAGATCCTCAAACTCTGCCCGTTGACGTTTAAAGCCAGTGGTGTTCACGTTTGCCAAGTTATTGGAGATTACGTCCAAATTGCTTTGCTGGGCCCGCATGCCCGTACCTGCCGTCCAAAGTGCCCTCATCATACGCGTGTTCCTCCTTCTTTACGACCGACCAACTTCATTGACCGCTTTATCTAACAAAGAATCCTCCGCTTGTACGGCTTTGGAATCAATTTCATAAGCTCGATAGCCAGTAATCAAATTCACCATTTCCTGCACGGCATTGACGTTAGACATTTCCAAATAGCCCTGCTGCAAATTTGGCGTCGCAACCGGCTGCGGCCGGTCACCGCCGGGAGCCGCAAAAAGATTTTGTCCTTCTTTAGCCAACCGCTTCAAATCCGCAAAGGAAACCACTTGCAACCGCCCTGCTTCTGTCGGGACACCGCCAGCTTCGATAGGATTCAACTCCACTATGCCGTCACTGGTAATATTGATACGGCTGGCGCCTCCGGGGCCTTCAATGGTGATCGGCTGACCATTGGTTCCTAATACCGCCTGTCCTTCCTTCGTCACCAAGTGATTGTCCGATCCAATCTCAAAAGAGCCCGCTCGCGTGTACCGCTGCCCCTGCGGCGTCTGAACGACAAAAAAGCCGTCCCCTGCGATAGCTACATCCAGCGACCCCTGGGTGCTGCGAGTGCTGCCTTGGCTATGATCCGTCACAATCTGATCTACTGCGGCTCCAGCGCCGACAGAGCCGATTTGCGGCGTCTCCAGGCCATCGTTAATACGCCATAAGAGCATTTTTTCAAAATCCTTATTGACGGCAATTTCTTTTTTAAAGCCTGTCGTATTGACATTAGCCAAGTTATTCGCCGTAACATCTGTACGCAGCCCTTCCGCAATCATACCGGATGCTGCCGCATAGATCCCTCGAATCATACCGTCTCTCCTTTAATCATGAAACTTTACGTCTTCATGTATATCGTGAAACTATTTTCTTTTCATCAGGGAGAATAGTGGCTTCTTCGGCAGACCATTAGTCCTGTTTTAGCTCATCGTTCCTGCAACACGCTGTTTTTATTTAACGTCAACAGACTCTCTTCTAAGTTTTCCAAGGACTCCAGCGCTTTCCCGGTACCCAAAGCCACGCAAGACAGCGGATCTTCCGCCAGATACGTGGGGATGCCGGTTTCTTCTTGAATCAAGCGGTCTAAGCCGTGTAAAAGCGAACCGCCGCCAGTCATGACAATACCCCGATCCATAATATCCGAAGCCAGCTCAGGCGGCGTATTCTCCAGCACCGACTTCACGCACTGTACGATCAACGCCACCGGCTCCGCCAGGGCTTCTCTCGTTTCCTCAGAGGTAATCCGAACCGTTTTCGGCAAGCCAGACAATAAATCCCGCCCGCGTACTTCCATAGTCTCGTTGCGGCTATTAGGAAATGCAGTACCAATCTGCACTTTCATTTCTTCGGCGGTACGCTCGCCGATCATAATCTTATATTCTTTTTTCACGAAGCTCACCAGCGACTCATCAAAACGGTCGCCGCCAATGCGCAACGATTCGCTTACAACAATACCGCCCAAGCTCAAAACCGCCACATCAGTGGTACCGCCGCCAATATCCACCACCATAGCGCCACAGGGTTCAGCAATATCAAGACCTGCTCCAAGAGCGGCCGCTAAGGGTTCTTCAATCAGATAGGTCTTTCTCGCCCCCGCCTGCATAGCCGCTTCCAATACCGCACGTTTTTCCACGGTTGTTACGCCGGAAGGAATGCAAACCATAATGCGCGGTTTAAAGAAAAGGCTTTTGCCTGCTACTTTACGGATAAAATGACGCAGCATGCTCTCGGTCGTGTCATAATCGGCAATGACGCCTTCCCGCAAAGGACGGATAGCGACAATATTTCCAGGCGTACGGCCCAGCATGCGGCGCGCTTCTTCGCCGATCGCCAAAACCCGATTGCTGTCCTTATCAATAGCTACTACGGAAGGCTCCCGCAGCACAATTCCTTTTCCTTTTACATATACCAGCACATTGGCTGTTCCCAAATCAACACCGATATCGGTAGACATTCCAAAAAACATAGATATACTCCTTTCAATAGGCACACACTAAAATAAATTTGTTCCACAAAACTTGGAAAAATCCTGCTTTCAGGATAAGAAAACCGCTATAAGAGAACGCAACTCAGAGTAACAGAGAAAAGCCAGAGAAAGGCCAGAGGAATAATATAAGGGAATGATTGAGGCTACGGTGGGTGACTGTATTTGAGACTTTTTTGGAGCAAGACGGTCCGCAGGACGCAAAAATAGGAGGCGACGGAGAAAAGTTCCGTATGTCTGAGCGCCAGCGAGTTCGCGGAACTGCCGTCGAATCCTATTTTTGCGAGTCGCGCGGAAATCTTGTCTCAAATACAGTTATGCCGCCGTTTATACAGAGGCTCTTAGCCCTTAAAAAACCCTTTCGCGTCTTTCGTGTGTTTCGCGGTTCTTTATCAACGTCCCACCGATTTATTATCCAACCGCGAAAAACGCGAAAAGCACGAAAATCGATAAAAGCCTAGAGATGTTTTTTCCAAAAATGAAAAATCCCCATGAAGGAACAAGAGTAACAAAGTGTCCAAAGAGCTTCGCCAGAGAATTTCAGTCTCTGCCCCCTCTGGCCACTCGATTACTCTGTTTTTAAGCCTCTAACTCACGAAGGCACGCGGTCAATCTGCGCTCCCAGGCTGCGCAGCTTGCCTACCAAATCCTCGTAACCGCGGTCAATGTGATGGAGGTAGCCTACTTCTGTCTGTCCGTCCGCCACCAGACCCGCCAACACCAAGGCTGCGCCAGCGCGCAAATCGGTCGCTTTAACCGGGCAGCCCGTCAAGCAAGGCGTTCCTTCCACAATGGCGCTACGACCCTCAATTTTAATATTAGCGCCCATCCGCTTCAATTCGTCCACATGCATAAAACGATTTTCAAAAACCGTCTCGGTAATCATGCCGGTGCCTTCCGCCACTGTCAACAGCGCCATGAACTGCGCCTGCATATCCGTAGGAAAGCCAGGGTATGGCAACGTTTTTACATCCACAGCCTTTACACGCCCCTGACTGAAAACACGAATTCCGTTTACATCTTCCTCAATACCAACGCCGGCTTCTTTCAGTTTCGCCACAACTGGTTTCAAATGCTCTGTTAACGCGCCTTCTACATACACATCGCCACCGGTCATAGCAGCCGCTACCATATAGGTCCCCGCCTCAATACGATCCGGGATTACCGTATAGGTACACCCCTTCAAGGCCGGAACTCCTTCAATTTTGATCACATTCGTTCCAGCACCGCGAATCTTAGCGCCCATCATGTTCAAATAGTTGGCCAAGTCGATAATTTCCGGCTCATGCGCCGGATTTTCTAAAATGCTCTGCCCTTCCGCCATACACGCAGCCATTAGAATATTTTCTGTCGCACCTACACTCGGAAAATCCAAGTAAATTCTAGCACCTTTCAAACCATGAGGTGCTGTAGCTTCTACATAACCGTGTCCGATTTCCACTTGCGCCCCCAGCGCTTCAAACCCCTTTAAATGCAAATCGATCGGACGCGTGCCAATAGCGCAGCCGCCAGGCAATGAAATACGAGCTTTGCCCAAGCGAGCTAAAAGCGGTCCCATAATCAAAAAAGACGCCCGCATCTTGCGCACCAATTCATACGGCGCATCATGATTTCCTATGACCGTACTGTCTACTGCCAGCCGTCCCTCTGCATCACGATGCGCGGGAACGCCTAACCGTTCCAACACCAATGCAAAGGTCCGCACATCCTCTAAGTTTGGCACTTCTTCAATAACACTCGGCGTTTGTCCTAAAAGGGTAGCTGCAATCAAGGGCAGCACTGCATTTTTTGCTCCGCTTACCTTTACTGTGCCCCGCAAGGAATTGCCACCGCGAATGACCAGTTTCTCCATTTTTTCCTCCAGCAGGAATGCCTGCGCATTCTTTATTTTCATGGTAGTGCGTTCTATTTCTGACTATCCTATAGTTTACCATCCTCCTTTCCTACTCCGCAAGCATTCTGGTACATCTGTTAGAAAAAAGTTGGATTTTAGAACAAGCAAAAGGACTGCAGCTGATAAAGCCGCAGTCCTTTTGGGGGATTATAGGTTATAATTTCTGCTGTACTGTACGAATGCGCATAATAGCCCGTTTCAGAGCCAATTCAGCACGCATATGATCGATATCGGCACCGGTTTCCCGGATTCGGCAGACAGCCCGTTCTTTAGCCGCTTCCGCCCGTTCCAAATCAATTTCTTCCGGCAGTTCCGCACACTGCGCCAGAAGCGTAATACGCTCAGGCAGTACTTCGATAATACCGCCGCAAACAGCAATGGCAAACTCACCGCTCTCGCGCATCACGCGTACTGGCCAGATTTCGAGCCCGGCTAATAGCGGCGCATGGCCAGGAAGCACACCGATGTCACCGCCGGTCGTCCGAGCAATGACCATCTTTACATCTTCCTGAAAGACCAAGCGTTCGGGGCTGACCACTTCCAGGCGGATGGTTTTCGCCATGGAGTTACTCCCCTTTCATCTTCTTGGCTTTTTCCACCACTTCTTCAATGGTGCCTACCATGTAGAAAGCTCCTTCCGGCAACTCGTCATACTTGCCGCTGAGGATCTCCTTAAAGCCGCGAATCGTTTCTTTGAGAGGTACATATTTCCCCGGAGATCCAGTGAAAGTCTCTGCCACAAAGAACGGCTGGCTGAGGAAACGCTGGATTTTCCGAGCCCTGGAAACAATCAGCTTATCATCTTCCGACAATTCTTCCATCCCCAAAATGGCGATGATGTCCTGAAGCTCTTTATACCGCTGCAGAATCTCCTGCACGCCGCGGGCCACTTGGTAATGCTCCTCGCCGATAATATGAGGATCGACGATACGCGATGTCGAGTCAAGAGGATCCACTGCCGGATAAATGCCAAGCTCGGCAATTTGCCGCGATAACACCGTCGTCGCATCCAAATGAGCGAAAGTAGCCGCCGGCGCCGGGTCTGTCAAATCATCTGCAGGTACATATACAGCCTGCACGGACGTAATAGACCCTTTCTTGGTCGATGTAATGCGTTCCTGCAAAGCCCCGACATCATTGGCCAACGTAGGCTGGTAACCAACGGCCGAAGGCATGCGTCCCAAAAGGGCGGATACTTCCGAACCCGCCTGGATAAAGCGGAAAATATTATCAACGAAAAGCAGCACGTTCTGGCCGCCAACATCACGGAAATACTCCGCCATAGTTAAACCGGTCAAGCCAACGCGCATACGCGCTCCCGGCGGTTCGTTCATCTGTCCGTAAACCAACGCTGTTTTTTCAATAACGCCGGACTCACGCATTTCCATCCACAAATCATTGCCCTCACGCGTCCGTTCGCCCACGCCGGCAAAAACAGAATAACCGCCATGCTCAGTAGCGATGTTGCGAATGAGTTCCATGATCAATACCGTCTTGCCCACGCCAGCGCCGCCGAACAGACCAATCTTGCCGCCGCGGGAATAAGGAGCAATCAAATCGACAACTTTAATGCCAGTTTCCAGAATCTGCGTTGAAGTTTCCTGCTCTTCAAACGATGGCGCCGGACGATGAATCGGCCAATGATCCGCTGCTTTAACCTCTTCAGGATTGTTGTCCACCGTCTCGCCCAATACATTGAAAACCCGCCCCAGCGTAGCTTCGCCTACAGGCACCAAAATCGGGCTGCCTGTGTCGGTCGCCTGCATGCCACGAGTCAGACCATCTGTAGAAGACATGGCTACGCACCGGACCAGATTATCGCCCAAATGCTGCATGACTTCTACGGTCAAGTGAATATCGACGCTACCGCTTTTGCCGTCGATATGAATCGCATTGAAAATATTCGGCAGTTGTCCCGGGGGAAATTCAATATCCACCACAGGGCCGATGACTTGAATGACATTTCCTCTATTCACGGGGTCAGTTCCCCTCCTTTTAACATCGTGCTACTTCAGCGCTTCCGCTCCGCCAACAATTTCACTGATTTCACGGGTAATCGTAGCCTGACGCACCTTGTTGTAGTTAAGTACCAGTTTATGAATGAGCTCTTCCGCATTATCTGTGGCTGAACCCATAGCCGTCATTCTGGACCCCAATTCGCTAGCAGCAGCCTGCATCAGTCCACCATAAATGACTGTTTCCAGATAACGAGGCAAAAGCACTGTCAGCACGGATTCCGCCGAAGGTTCAAAGATAAAGTCCCGCGCCGCCTCTTCCGCCGCCTGCGGCGCCTGGGCCGGCAGCAACTTCAAATGTGTCGGGTGTTGATTGATGGGCGAGCGAAAATACGTATACACCAAATATACTTCATCATAAAGTCCGGCGGTAAAATCTGCCGAAACCTCTGCTGCAATGCGTGTTGCGTGCTCATACGTAGGACGCTCGGAAAACCCGAGATATTCCCGTTCAATCTGATAGCTTCTGCGAGAAAAATATTCTTTAGCCTTGCGGCCTACGGCAATTATGGCAATCTCTTCTTTAGGCTTTCCTTCCATGGCCGCCAGCGCCTCTTTCATCAAATTGGACGAATAGGCGCCTGCCAAACCTTTATCAGCGCTAAGGATAAGATAGGCCGTCTTTTTAATTTCCCGCTTCGCCAGCAACGGATGCGTTACATCCAGGCGGCTGTTCGCTACCGTGCCAAGCACTTCTAGAATCTTTTCCGTAAAAGGCTGACTAGCGTACGCCCGTTCCTGGGCTTTGCGCAACCGCGCCGCCGCCACCATCTTCATGGCTTTGGTGATTTGTTCGATGCTCCGTACGCTTTTTATTCTGCGCCGAATGTCTTGTGTACTAGCCATACCCTACTCACCTCGCCCCAGGGTCAAACGTGTCCTTGAAATCCTTGATGGCTTTTTGCAAGGCCGCCTCGGTATCCTTGTCCAGCATTTTCTTTTCGATGATGGCTTTGCCCACTTCCGCGTAGTTCGTGCGCATGAACTTCAGGAAGTCTTCTTCAAAAGCAATCACATTTTCTACCGCGACGTCATCCACAAAACCGTTGATAACAACATAAATCGCCATAACCTGTTCTTCTACCGGCATAGGCGAGTACTGCGGCTGCTTAAGCATTTCCATCGTCCGTTGGCCGCGATCCAGAACCGCCTTGGTCGCCTTATCCAAATCCGACCCAAACTGGGCAAAGGCAGCCAGTTCACGATATTGCGCCAAATCCAAGCGCAAACTGCCAGCCACTTGTTTCATCGCCTTGATCTGCGCCGACCCGCCTACGCGGGACACAGACAGGCCTGCGTTAATGGCCGGGCGTACACCGGAATAAAACAGTTCGCTTTCTAGGAAGATCTGTCCATCAGTAATGGAAATAACGTTTGTCGGGATATAGGCGGACAAGTCGCCTGCCAACGTCTCGATAATCGGCAGAGCCGTAATGGAACCGCCACCCAATTCGTCCGATACTTTCGCCGCCCGCTCCAACAAGCGAGAATGCAAATAGAAAACATCCCCTGGATACGCTTCACGTCCTGGGGGACGCCGCAATAACAGCGACATAGCCCGGTAGGCTTGCGCCTGCTTGGACAAATCGTCATAGACACACAACACATGTCCGCCTTTTTCCATAAAATATTCGCCCATGGCCACACCGGAATACGGAGCTAAGTATTGAAGAGGCGCGCTGTCTGCCGCAGCCGCTACAACCACAATCGTATACTCCATGGCGCCGTTTTCTTCCAAGGTCCGCACTACACGGGCCACCGTGGATGATTTTTGTCCTATAGCTACATAGATGCAAATAACGCCTTGACCTTTTTGATTCAAAATGGTATCAATGGCAATCGCCGTTTTACCGGTTCCCCGATCGCCGATGATCAGCTCACGCTGGCCGCGTCCGATAGGAACCATGGAGTCAATAGCCTTGATCCCAGTCTGCAGCGGTTCTTTGACCGACTGCCTGTCGGCAATGCCAGGCGCCTTGTGTTCAACAGGTCGAAACTCCGTCGCCTGAATCTCACCTTTGCCGTCAATGGCATGACCTAAGGCGTTTACGACGCGGCCAATCATGCATTCCCCGACAGGAACTTCCATAATACGACCGGTCCGTCGCACCGTGTCGCCTTCTTTGATGGTAGCTTCACCGCCAAGAAGCACAGCCCCTACATTGTCTTCTTCCAAATTCAAGACCATCCCCTGCACATCATGCGGGAATTCCAGCAGTTCTCCAGCCATAGCCTGATTAAGGCCATGAATGCGGGCAATGCCGTCGCCGACTTCAATAACGGTGCCAACGTCATCTACATTCAGATCGACTTGGTACCGCTCAATCTGTTGTTTAATAATGGATGTTATTTCTTCGGGTCTCATTTTCATAACCGTTCACTCACCCCACTCTTCATCGCGTCCTGGCTTGCCAGGTTGCGCTTCAGACGTTCCAATTGTCCTTTCACGCTGCCGTCAATGCGCTTGCCGCCAATATACACCATTGCTCCGCCAATCAGCGACGCATCTTGGCGCTGACGAAGCAATACTGTTTTGCCTGTCATCGCGCCCAGCCTCGCCGCTAACGCTTCTTTTTGCCGTTCTTGCAAGGGAATTGCCGTTACGACATCTGCTTCTACCATATTCTGCGCTGCATGCGCTAAAGCGCGAAATTCCGTCACTAAGGCAGGCAGCAATGCTTCCCGGCGTTTATCGATGAGCAGGCAGAGAAACTTATGCACCAGTTCACTGACTTCACCAAAAATCTGCTGCAGCGTTTCTTTTTTGACTGCTCCATCCACGCGAGGATGAAAAAGAAAGACTGAAAGTTCTTTCTGGGTTTGCACACTGTCAGCAACTGCCTCTAACTCTTGCAGAACGCGAGGCAAACATTGCTGCTCCTGTGCCAATTCATACAATGCTTGAGCATACTTTTGCGCCAGCCTCACGTTCAGCATGGCAAACCACCTGTTTTTTCATGCTCCAGCTTCTCAATAAAATCATCTACCAACTGCGCATGTGCCGCAGCATCCAGGTTCTGGGAAAGAATTTTCCCAGCTGCCGCCACCGAAAGAGCCACTACTTCACTGCGCAGGTCTTGCAATGCTTTTTCTCGTTCCCGAGCCAGCTCTTCTTGCGTCGCCTTAAGCAAACGAGCATGTTCTTCCTTAGCCGCTTGCAAAAGGTCTTCCTTATTCTGCTCTGCCAAGCGGTTGGCTTTTTCCACAATCTGCTGGGCCTGATTTCTGGCAGCCGCCAGCTCTTTCAAATATTCTTCTTTCAGCTTAGCTGCTTCCTGTCGCTCTTGCTCGGCCGCTTCCAAGCTGCCTGCAATGCGCTGCTCCCGTTCCGCCAACATGGACATGAGCGGCTTGTAAGCAAATTTTGTCAACAAAGCTACTAACAGCAGAAAATTGAAAATCTGAATCAGCAGCGTCGCGTTCAAATCAATCAATCCCGGCACCTCCTATCTGCAAAATGACTCCGTGCGCCGCTAAGCGGCCACAACGGTTTTGTTTTTTGAACAACAGGCCGAGATTACTTCAAGAAGGGGTTTGCGTACAGTAAAACAATAGCAATAACCGCCGCAATGATCGGAATCGATTCGATCAAGCCTACCGAAATGAGCATATTGATCAAAATCGTGTTCTTCGCTTCCGGCTGCCGGGCAATCCCCTCTACCGCTTTCGCTGTAACCGAACCGTCACCAATACCGGCGCCTACCGCGCCTAGACCGATGGCCAAACCTGCACCAATAAATGCCCCCGCTACCATAATTGCATGTTCCATATTCAAAACTCTCCTCTCAAAATCAATTCTTGTTTCGATTTTTAATGATCATTGCTGATCGAATTAGCTAGGTATGACATGGACAACATGGTAAAAATGAATGCCTGAACCGCGCCTACGAAGACGCTGAAGGCTAACCACGCCGTCGGCACAACATACGGAGCCAGCAGACCCAAGATGATGATTAACACTTCACCGGCAAGAATATTCCCAAATAGACGGAAAGAAAGTGTAATCGGCTTCGCCAATTCCTCGATAACATTGATAATCACAAAAGGAATATACGGTTCGAAGAAATGCTTAAAATAGCCTAGGCCTCGATTCATCACACCGAGGACATGTACTAGAGCAATGATCATCAATGCCAACCCTAAGGTGGTATTGAGATCACTCGTAGGCGAAGTAAACCCCGGAATCAACCCTAGCCAGTTTGACACCAAAATAAAAAGAAAAAGTGAAATCAGCAAAGGAGCCAACTTTTTCCCTCTTGGGCCCATATTGGCTTCAATCTGTTCTAGAAGCGCTGTAATAACCAACTCCAACACATTCTGCCAGCCTCTTGGCACCAGTGCCAGACTGCGCGTCGCCGCAACTGCCAAAAGCAACACTAGGCCCATGGTCAGCCAAGTCATATACAGCGTATCAATATTCACGGTCATTCCCAAGAAACTTCCCAGTTGATGCACGCCAATCTCATGGGCGCCGCCGCCATGTTCCATTGTATTCCCTCCTTTCTTTTGCGCCACTCCGGCGCAGCGTTACAAACACCTCAATTGTTTTCGAATACTCTCCCCTGGGCACAGGCATCTACAAACCCCGTTTCACCGCAAAGAACACAAAAAAAAGAAACAGCACTCCCTGCAAGGAAAACAGCCCCACGACGGAAGCCCAAAAAGAAACGCCCTGCACCTTTAGCGAAAGCAGCAATAATAACACTAAAAAAATCAAACGAACCAGCCAGCCGACACGCATGGAGCGCACCGCCTGCGCCATCGGCAAATCTACTGCTTTTTGCACCCGGCGGCACAACAACAAATAGTACACTAAGCTCCCAAGCCAGCCCAGCAAAAATCCCCTGGCCCAATCTTCCGCGCCAGCAGCCCAAGTTAACGCCGTAAAGCACGTCCCCCAGACAAACAGACCGGTCAAGGTGCGTCGAATGGAAAAAAACGTCTCCATGCCTCACTCCTGTCTGTTGACAATCTTACGGTAAATAGACCACATGCCGGCTAAAAAGCCCAGAACAATACCAAACACAGTACCCCATGGCGCTGTATCCAACCAGCTGTCCCACAGCCTGCCGCCAAGAACGCCAACAGCTACACAAGCAGCCATTTGCAGCCCTAGCGAACTCGCATAGGACAAAAATTGCCACCACTCTTGTTTCCCGGCCATGCAGAATCCCTCCTACCGCATAAGTAAAGTAATTCTCCAAAACCCCACGAACTCCTGCTATGCTCCTTGTATTCTTATGACAATTAGCTGTGCCTTTCAGCTAAATTACTTCAAAAATATTAAAATTAAGAAAAGCCAATAAAAAAGCTGTAAAAAATGCTTAAAGCATTTTTTACAGCCTATCAAGGCGCTATTTGCAGTTTTTTCCGTCTTGACCAAACATAAGCGGCATTTGCGCCAGTCCGTGCCGCCAAAGAATGGTTTGTACGATGCGCTTCGCCGCCTGGCCATCGCCGTAGGGATTGCAAGCCGTCGCCATGCGCCGGTATTCTTCGGCGTCTGCCAGCAAGCTTTGAGTCTCGCTGTATATCCGTTCTTTTTCCGTGCCAATCAGCTTGACCGTACCCGCTTCCACTGCCTCCGGGCGTTCCGTTGTGTCACGCAGAACCAATACCGGTTTGCCCAAGGAAGGAGCTTCTTCTTGAATGCCGCCGGAGTCAGTCAGCACCAAATATGAGCGAGCCATCAAATTAGCAAACGGCTGGTATTCCAAGGGGTCAATCAAATGAACTCTTGCAATTCCGCCCAATTCCTGGCGTACCACTTCGCGCACTTTAGGATTGCGGTGCACCGGAAACACTACTTCTACATCTGGAAATTCTTCCACAATTTGACGTAAAGCTTGATATACATGCCGCATAGGCTCGCCCAGATTTTCGCGGCGATGCGTCGTCAGCAGCACAACCCGCTGACGCTGATAATCAATTCGAGACAACAGTTCGTCTTCGAATACATAATCGTCCTGCACGGTATTCAATAAAGCGTCTATGACCGTATTGCCGGTAATAAAAATATCGTCCTTTGTCACCGCTTCTTCTTGTAAGTTGGCAGCCGACGTTTTAGTAGGGGCAAAATGCAAATCCGCCAGCGAACCGGTTAGCTTGCGATTCATTTCCTCAGGATAAGGTGAATACTTGTTGCGAGTACGCAGGCCTGCTTCCACATGGCCGACCGCAATTTGATGATAAAAAGAGGCCAACGCCCCCACAAAGGTAGTTGTTGTATCGCCATGCACAAGCACCAAATCCGGCTTCGCTTCCGCAAGCACTGTATTTAAGCCGTTTAAAGCCCGCCCTGTAATATCAAAAAGCGTTTGCCCTTGAGCCATGATATCCAAATCATAATCCGGCTTAATGGCAAATAAATCCAAAACTTGATCCAACATTTCCCGATGTTGGGCGGTAACCGCCACTACCGGTTCAATGTGCGCTGAGTGCTTTTGCAATTCCAACACCACCGGCGCCATTTTTATGGCCTCCGGCCGTGTGCCGAATACGGTCATTACCTTGATGCGTGACATAGTCCAGCTCCTTATTTCTCAGTTTAGATGGCGGCAACGCATTTCAGGCTTGCCGCCGCAATTCGATAAACGAAGACGGGCCCGAAAGCCCGTCAAAATAACGAAACCATGTAATTTTTAGGAATGACTGTGCGACGACTCTCCCGAAGAAAGCACACCTAGGCGGCGAGCTCCGTAACAGGCAATCCCCAACAAGGAAACTACAATCACAAAACCCAGGACATAACTGACTTCGGTCAACACAATCGCGCTCACGCCTAAACAACCGCTAATAGCATACATCAAGAGCACTGCCTGCTTCTGACTAAGGCCCAGCGCCAAAAGGCGATGATGCAGATGGCCTTTGTCCGGCTTGAAAATCGGCTGTCCATTCGTGTAGCGGCGAATAATCGCAAAAGCAGTATCCAAAATAGGCAGCCCCATCGCCACAACCGGCACAATCAGAGCAATCGTCGCAGCGCTCTTCACCGTTCCTAAAACGGAAATGCCTGCCAGCATAAAGCCCAAAAACATACTGCCTGTGTCGCCCATAAAAATCCGAGCCGGATTAAAATTGTAATGCAAAAAACCAAGGGCACTGCCGGCCAATGCCGCCGTCAGTATCGCCACAACCCAAATGTTTTGCTGCAAAGCCACCAACAGAATGGTCACCGCCGCAATACTGGAAACCCCTGCAGCCAAGCCGTCTAGGCCATCGATCAAATTCACAACATTGATCATGCTGACAGTAAACAACACTGTAAACGGAACCGAAAACATCTCCAAATAGAGCATTTCTTCGCCAAAAGGATTGCTAAGCCAATCAATGCGCACATTAAAGCCGACCATAACCAAGGCCGCCGCAATTTGCCCTATCAATTTGACTCTGGCGGAAAGCGGCTTCATATCATCGACAATGCCAACCATCACGATCACCGTGCCGCCAATTAACAGGCCCAAAATCTCACGGCTGACATGCATGCTGGCCAAAACAGCAAATACGAAACCCGCAAAAATAGCCAATCCTCCCATACGCGGTATCGGACTTGTGTGCACTTTGCGAGCATCCGGCGCATCCATGGCGCCTGCCTTAACTGCCAATTTCATCACCTGAGGCGTCAACAGATAAGTAACAAACAAAGCAACCACAAAAGCCAACATATATGTCGGCATAGTATATGCACCTCTTTTTCTTACACTTGCACAATCTTTTTCTATTGTAGCCCAGCCTCTGCGCCTTGTCAAATAGCTTCTACAAGCGGCAATAGCCTTTGCGGCAAAGCTTGCGCACATGCCGCTCCACAGCCTGTTTTAGATCCACTTGATAACGCGCTGCTAAAATATACATCATCGTAAAACAGCATTGCGCCACATCTAAAAGTTCCAAGGCGCACCCATGCGCCGCTTCCAAATCGGAAAGGTCCGCAGTTTCGCCTGAAGCTCCCTGCCGTTTGCCAAGAAATTGCGTCAGTTCTCCTAATTCCTCTTGAATTTTGCAAACCGTCCGCAACAGATCCACTTCCGGAAGCTCCAACTGCGGCAAGGCCATGTACTTAAACCGACCTTTGGTGAAAATCGCATAGCTCAAGGCATGATCAAACGCATAGCCTTTCGCATCCAATTTTTCCAAATGCGCATCAATCAATGGATCAACATAAACGCCTTGCATTTCTTCCATCACAAAAATCATGGTCACACAGGTTTGGGCCACATCCAGCAGCTCTCCCACCACCTCAGCCAGCAGCGTTGGGGCATCTGGTTTTTGCCCCAACTGTAAAATAGCCCGGGAAAGTTCGCCAGCTTCCTCCACCAGCTTCAGCAACGTGGAGTGCGGCGTTGGCTGCAAACCATCCAATTTTGGCAAGGCAATCGTCGTTACCATGACAGCCTCCTTATTTGGCATCAGCCACTAACACCCGGTTAGTATCCGTCTGCAACAACACTCGCTCCGCCTTGCCCACCAACGATTCTATCGTGTCGTTCACATCCGCCACTGCCCCGCAAACAATCACTTCCAACGGAAGCTCTTGACTATTAAAAGTCGGCTGAATTTGCGCCAACAAGGTACGAATCCGCTCTGCTAAGAGCAGCAGCAAACTCTTCTTGCCATTGTAGCAAAGGATAAAAAAGGTAGCGCTTTGCCAACGCACGACGATATCGGTCCCTTCCAGCAAAGACGCAACTGTTTTTCCTACTACCTGCAAAAGATGATCGCCTGCTATATGTCCATATAACTCATTTACTTCTTTCAAATTATGAAGCTGCACTAACAGCATGCCAGCCGGCACATTCGTCTGTTGCATCTCCGCTAAAGCCGCCCCCAGCTTCATTTCCCCGTAAGGTCGGCTAAAAGTACTGCTGACACTGTCAAAATAAGCCATTTTTGCCAATTGCACTACTTGTTCCTTGTTGTAACCCTGCTGCTTCTGTCGAAAGAGCAAGCAGGCCCCCAATTGCAAGCCCAATGGATCATAAAGAGGAAACGCCGTCGTTTCCACTGCCAGCAAGTGTCCTTTTTTATGGGGCAGCGTTCCTTGCACTACTCGGCTTTCCTGACGCTGCAGTAAAAGGCCGGATAAGCGCGATAATTCCACCGTACGCTCCATGCCCAAAAGCCCCTGCAACAACACGGTAGGGCATGGCCGCCCCAGCAATTCATTTCCCTGGTAACCGCTTAAGAGCTCCGCACTTCTGTTCCAATGAATTAAGGCTCCTTCCATATCCAACATGCATACCCCGTCGCCCACGGAAGCCAATAGTTGCTGTAATGACGTTGCGGAAAGAAACATGCCTGCACCTCCTTTGAAATTTCAGGCCGATTCTTCTTTCCTCCGGCCTATCTATACTTTATTCTTCTTGTTTCACTGCTTGTTCGGTTGGCACTTGCGCTTCTGTCAACAAGGCTGCTGACAACTCGTCTGGATAGCCGTCTAGATAGACAATCCTTGAAATTCCTGCATTAATCAGCATCTTCGTACAAACCGAACAAGGATGATGCGTACAATATAAAATAGCTCCTTCGATGGCCACGCCATGCAATGCCGCTTGAATAATCGCATTCTGCTCCGCGTGCAAACCGCGGCAAAGCTCGTGCCGCTCTCCAGAAGGAATGCCCATCGTTTCTCGCAAACAGCCAATTTCCCCGCAATGCTTCAATTTTTGCGGCGCTCCATTATAACCGGTAGCCAGCAAGCGCCGGTCCTTCACCAAAACAGCGCCCACCTGGCGGCGCAAGCAAGTAGAGCGCTTAGCCGCTACTTGAGCCATCTCCAAAAAATATTCATCCCAATTGGGTCTTCGTAATTGCTTCATAATATATCCCCTGTTTTTAAGTTCTTTTATAGCATGGGCTTAGATTCTCCAAAACCTAAGCTCTTTCCTGCCAACTTTGCGCTTATCTTTTCAGATTAGGGGAGCTACGAAGAGACGTTTTACACAGAGGAACAGAGGGAACAGAGAAAGGCCAGAGGATGACCAGAAAATTTAATTATGAGAACATGCAAAAAGAGATTGCCGCGTCGCTTCGCTCCTCGCAACGACGTACTAAGCTGTCCGCCATATACCGATAACGTCATTGCCATTCTAAACAACCTTTTGTCTTTGCGAGCGAAGCGAAGCAATCTCCTCGTTTATTTCCATAGTTTCTTTCTGGCTTTTCCTGGTGGAGACCGGCAATTATGCCATCCGTGGCATTGCCGGCACTAGGCGCTTCCTGCGCCGTCGCTGTTACTCTGTGTGAAGCGTACCCTTGTTCCCACAAAAAAGAAGCTGCCTATAAGGCAGCCTCCGCAATTTTATTTGGTTCCGAAAATACGATCACCGGCGTCGCCGAGGCCAGGGATAATATAACCATGGTCATTCAGGCACTCATCTACTGCCGCCGCGTAAATTTCCACGTCAGGATGTGCGTCATTCACAGCTTGTACGCCTTCCGGCGCAGCTACCAGGCACATGAGCTTGATGTTTCTAGCGCCATGCTTTTTCACCAAATCGATGGCCGCGACGCACGAACCGCCGGTAGCCAGCATCGGATCAATCACGATCATATCCCGCTCCTGCACATCCGTAGGCAGCTTGCAGTAGTATTCTACCGGCTGCAGCGTCTGCGGGTCACGGTACAGGCCCACATGCCCCACGCGAGCGGCGGGAATGATTTTGAGTACGCCGTTTACCATGCCCAAACCGGCGCGCAAAATCGGAATAACCCCCATCTTTTTGCCTGCGAGCACTTTGGCTTTGCATTTGGCCACCGGAGTCTGTATTTCCACTTCTTCCAGATTCAAATTGCGTGTCAGCTCATAGGTCATTAGCATCGCAATTTCGTCGAGTAACTCACGGAATTCCTTAGTTCCGGTCGTCACGTCGCGAATATGGGTCAGTTTGTGTTGAATCAAGGGATGATCAATAACTTTTACTTGCATGAATGGTCCTCCTTATTACTCTGCATATAAAGGATATTTGCTGCAAAGCGCCGCAACACGCCGCCGCGCCTCGTCCTTGCTCTCTTCGGAGTCAGGATTTTGCAGCGCCAACGCGATAATCGCGCCGACTTCGCGGAAATCGTCTTCCAGAAAGCCCCGACTGGTCAGCGCCGGCGTACCAATGCGCACGCCGCTGGTCACAAAAGGACTGGCAGGATCAAAGGGGATGGTGTTCTTATTTACCGTTACGCCCACATCATCCAGCAGCCGTTCCGCTACCTTGCCGGTCAGGTTCTGAGCGCGCACGTCCACCAACATCAGATGGTTATCTGTGCCGCCAGATACCAAGGTAAAGCCTTGGGCCATCAGCTCCGCCGCCAACGCTTTGGCATTTTTCACAATCTGCTTCTGATAGGTCTTGAATTCGTCGCTCATGGCTTCTTTGAAGGCCACAGCTTTAGCCGCAATGACATGCATCAACGGACCGCCCTGAATACCAGGGAAAATGGCTTTGTTAATGGCAGGCCCCATGGCAGCGCTGCAGAGAATCAAACCGCCGCGCGGTCCCCGCAGGGTTTTATGGGTTGTCGTCGTCACGATGTCCGCATGACCAACCGGCGACGGATGCTCGCCTGCCGCTACCAAGCCGGCAATATGAGCCATATCCACCATGAGCAGCGCATCTACGCTGTGCGCAATGGCCGCCATCCGTTCAAAGTCAATGATGCGCGGATAGGCGCTGGCGCCGGCGACTACCATCTTGGGGCGGTGCTCTTTGGCCAGTTTTTCCAGTTCATTATAATCAATACGGTGCGTCTCAGCGTCAACACCATAAGGAACTACATTAAAATACACGCCCGACAAATTTACCGGACTGCCATGGGTCAAATGGCCGCCATGAGACAAATTCATGCCCAAAAGGGTATCGCCATGTTTAAGCAAAGCAAAATAGACAGCCGTATTCGCCTGGGCTCCTGAGTGAGGCTGCACATTAGCAAACTCAGCGCCAAAAAGTTCTTTGGCCCGGTCAATAGCCAATTGCTCTACAACGTCTACATGCTCGCAACCGCCATAATAACGCTTGCCGGGATAACCTTCGGCGTATTTATTGGTCAAAACTGAACCTTGGGCTTCCATCACTGCCTGGGAAACAAAGTTTTCCGAAGCAATCAATTCCAGCTTGTTTTGCTGCCGTCCTTTTTCTAGCGCAATGGCTGCGGCGATTTCCGGATCTACTGTCTGCAAATAGTTCATGTTTTTTGCCTCCTTTATTTGTCCAATCCGTCTAAGGACGGCTATATACAGCCCGACAGCCTCCTATCAGTTTGGGACGCGTCCGGGCAGCCACCACATTCGTTTCTCCAATACGGTTGTTCTTCAGCCGCAGTGGTACTGCTACACGTTTTAAATGCATTCCAATCAGCGTATTGCCGATGTCCAAGCCGGCATCCGCCTGGAGTTCCTCCACCACAGCAGGTTCTACAAATTGAAGCATGCCTTGCGCCGCTAAAGCGCCCCCAGCCGTAGGTACCGGAAAAACCGACACTTCCGCCAAACCAAGCTGCTTCAACACGGCTCTTTCCACAACCAACGCCCGGTTTAAATGCTCACAACACTGAATGGCTAATGCCATCTTTTCCCGCTCGGCCACTCGGCGCAGTCCTGTCAGCAGCGCCTGCGCCGCTGCTTGCGAGCCAGCCGTACCAATCGTACAGCCAATTACCTCGCTGGTACTGCAGCCAATTACAATCAAGGAACCTGGTTGCAATTCCCCTTGGACAATGAGTTCCTGCATCGCCGCTGCCGCCTGTTCTTCTATGGCCGCCTCCATATGCTCCGCCTCCCGTGTATCCTCACCTACTTACAAACTGCCAGACATCCCTAAGTACTATTTCTCCAGAGCGCTGATTTTTTCCACCCGCCGTGCATGACGCCCGCCGGCAAATTCCGCTTCCAGCCAGGTTTGGACAATCATTAGAGCCAAGCCGGAACCGATCACCCGCTCGCCAAGAGCTAGGATGTTTGCATTATTGTGTTCCCTAGACATCCGCGCGGAAAATACGTCGCCGCACAAGGCAGCACGTACGCCAGGCACTTTATTGGCTGCAATGGATATGCCAATACCGGTACCGCAAATTAAAATGCCGCGCTCAAATTCTCCCGCGGCCACCTTTTCTCCCACTGTCTGGGCAATATCCGGATAATCTACGGATGCGGTGGAGTACGTCCCAAAATCCGTATGCTCCACACCCTGCTGCCGCAGATAGTCCTTAATTTCCTCTTTAAGCCGAAAACCGCCATGATCGCTGCCGATCGCAATTTTCAAATTCATTCCCTCCTTCTGCCAACAATCATTCGTTTTTCTTCGCCAATACTTGCTTTTTTCCTGCCAGAAATTTTATTTTCTCCCATGCCTTGCCCAAAAGCCGTTCCAGTTCCAAAGCACAGGCAGCATATACTTTTTCCTCACCGCCGTACGGATCACTGATGTCGCCATTTTCTCCCGCATACTCGCGAAGCGTATAAATACGCCCCTCCTTCGCTTCCGGCGCAGACAGCAACAGTCGCTTATGCTGTGTGGTCATAGTTAAAATCAAATCATAAGACGCAAGATCCATTCTGGTCAAAAGCGCCGCCTGATGTTCTTGACCAGACAAGCCTTTTTGCCTCAATACGGCTTGCGCCGGCGCTGACATAGGTTCTCCCGCTGCAGCCATCAAGCCAGCGGACGCTACCGCCACAAGACTCTCCGCGCCAGCTTCGCGTATTTTCGCTTGCAGCAGCGCCGCCGCAATCGGGCTGCGGCAAGTGTTTCCCGTACAAACCATCAAGACTCGCACCATGTCTATTCTCCTTTTGCAAAGCGGCGTACGCGCTGACCGGCGGCTTTGCGCAACCGATTCATCACCGCTTGCCCCAAACCAGCTTCCTCGACGCCTTCCGCCAAAATGCTGCGCACTGGCAGCGCGTCAAAGCGCCGCAACGCGGCAAATAAACCTGCCGCCAAAGTCTGCGGACGCCTGCGCTGTCCATAGGTGATCACTCTAGACGAAGCCGGCAAGCGTTCCGCCAGCTCCTCCGTCACCAAAAAGCCGGTTTCCTCGGCCGTATCCTGCTTCCAAGCCTCCAAAAAGGCCTGAGCTACCAAGTCTGCAGGCCCTTCCCAGACCTCCACAGCCGCTTTGGGCGCATAATGACGATACTTCATACCCGGTGCCTTGGGAATCGCAACCTTAGCTCCAGCCAAGGCCGGGTCCAACTGCAGATTTGGAATGACCTCTCGCAGCGCTTCCACCGTCAAACCGCCTGGTCGCAGCAGCATCGGCACCTCACCGCTAAGATCCACTACAGTAGACTCCAAGCCTACCGCACAAGGGCCGCAGTCTAAAATGGCATCGATGCGACCATGCAAGTCCTCCCAGACAGCCTCCGCCGTTGTCGGACTTGGCTTGCCAGAGGTATTGGCGCTGGGTCCTGCCATAGGCACGCCCGCCTGGCGGATCAATTCGCGAGTCACCGCGGTTGCCGGCATACGCACAGCTACCGTATCCAGGCCGCCTGTAACCACATCAGGAACGCGGAAGCTCCTCGGCAAAATCATCGTCAACGGTCCCGGCCAAAACCGCTCCGCCAGCTTTCTAGCTAGGGGCGTAATCTGCTGCACCAACGGTTCCCAGGCTTCTAAGTCGGCAACATGCAAAATCAAAGGATTGTCCGAGGGTCTTCCTTTCGCCCGATAAATCGAAGCGGAAGCCTCCGCATCCAAACCGTTAGCTCCCAATCCATATACGGTCTCCGTGGGAAAAGCCACCAGCTTGCCTTCCCGAAGCAGCTGTGCTGCCGCCGCAATGATTTTCAGATCCGGCTTTTTCGCATCCACCCGCCACCACAACGTTTCTTTTTTTAGGGTATCCATTATCTACTCAGCTCCCTTGCTTGCGCAAAGCCACAACTCGCTCAATGCCGGCGTAGTCCGGTAAAATGGTCTCCACCTGCCAACCAGACTGCTCCCCCAATTGCGCTACCTCTTTTGCTTGTCCGCTGCCAACTTCCAGCAGGAGCCAGCCGCCGGCGCATACATAAGCACCGCCTTCTCGCACCAGTCGCCGATAAAAATCCAAGCCATCCGAGCCTCCAGCCAGCGCCATCCGAGGCTCACAGTGCACTTCCGGCTGCAAACCCTCAAGGTCCGCTTCGGGAATATATGGCGGATTGGAAACAACGGCATCAAACTGCCGCCCTTCCACAGGCGCAAATAGATCTCCTTCGTAAAGTTGCAGCCTTGCTTCTACCTCATGGCGCTTGGCGTTTTTCCGCACCATTTGCGCAGCTCGCGGCGACAATTCCACCGCTGCAGCCTGCCACTCCGGTTGCCGTTTCAGCAAACTGATCACCACGGCGCCGCTTCCAGGTCCAATCTCCAAAATACGCGCCTGCGAAACCTCCTTCAAGCGAGCCTCACAAGCCTCCACCAACAGCTCCGTATCCGGCCGAGGCACCAAAACATCGGGAGAAACCGCAAATTCCAAGCCCATGAATTCCTTACAACCCAAAATGTACGCTACAGGCTCTCTTGCCGCCCTACGCAGCACCAGTGCCCGAAAAGAGGCCAGCTCTTCCGGCAGCAAGGGCTGATCAAAACGCACATATAAGTGTAACCGGTCCATGCCGAGGACATGGGAAAGCAGTACTTCCGCATCCAAACGCGCTTGTTCGACGCCTTTGTCCGCAAAGTACTGCTTGGTCCAGGACAGAACGCGGCCTATAGTCCAGCGATCCTTGTCCACGTCCATTCTCACTCCATTTGTTTCAATTTCTCGCTCTGCTCCGTAGCAATGAGCGCCTCAATCAATTCTTCCAGCTCGCCGTTGAGCACAAAGTCCAACTTATGCAGCGTCAAGCCAATACGATGATCGGTCACGCGCCCTTGAGGAAAATTATACGTCCGAATGCGCTCGCTGCGGTCGCCTGTGCCAACTTGGCTTTTCCGGTCCGCCGCCACCGCCGCATGCTGCTCTGCTTGCGCTTTTTCCAGCAGCTTAGCGCGCAGCACCCGCATGGCCTTCTCTTTATTTTTCAGCTGAGACTTTTCATCCTGGCAGGTAACCACTACGCCCGTGGGCAAATGGGTAATCCGAATGGCCGACTCCGTCTTGTTAACGTGCTGACCGCCGGCGCCGCTGGCGCAATAGGTGTCAATTTTCAAATCGTTTTGATTCACATCGATGTCTACTTCTTCCGCTTCCGGCAAGACCGCCACCGTCACGGTTGAAGTATGAATCCGGCCGCCCGACTCGGTCACAGGCACACGCTGCACCCGATGCACACCGCTTTCGAACTTCAGGCGGCTGTAAGCGCCGTCGCCGTCAATGACAAAAACGATTTCCTTGTAGCCGCCCAAATCGGACGGGTTTCCGTCCAAGACTTCCGTGCGCCAACCCCGGCCTTCAGCATAGCGTGTGTACATGCGAAACAGATCGCCTGCAAAGAGCGCCGCCTCATCGCCGCCGGCGCCGCCGCGAATTTCCACAATAACGCTCTTTTCGTCATTGGGATCTTTGGGCAGCATCAGTACGCGGAGCTCCTGCTCCATCTCCGGCAGCTTGCTTTGATGTTCCTCCATTTCGGCCTTGGCCAGCTCCCGCATTTCAGCATCGCTTTCCTCCGCCAAAATTTCCCGGGCTTCCGTCACCGCCTGCAGCGTCTCCTTATACGTACGAAACGCCGTAATCAAGGGAGTCAGTCTAGCATGGGCCCGGGTGTGCTGCTGCCAACGCTGCATGTCCGACATCACATTCGGATCGCTGATCATGGCTTCCAATTCCTGATATTTATCTTCAATTGCCTGCAATTTTTCTAGCATTAATAGTACCTCACAACAAAAATACAACAGTTATCAATTTGCAGCTATTTCTTTTGCTGCCGCGTCTTCTTCCGGCAAGACCGCTTGCAGCGCCGCAATGGCCACTTCAATCTGCGAGTCGTCCGGTTGGCGAGTAGTCAGCTTTTGCAGCCACATACCAGGCAGCACAATGGCGCTCACCAGCACCTGCTCGCCGACGTGACGTCCGGCGTAGCGAATGATTTCATAGGCAATTCCGGCGACCACCGGCAGCAGCACAATCCGCGAAGTAATGCGCAGCCATAAATCCGGCCAGCCTAAGAAGGCAAAAAGCAGAATACTGACCACCATGACGATTAAGAGAAAATTCGTCCCGCATCGCGGATGCAACGTACTATGACGGCGTACATTCTCCACGGTCAGCTCTTCACCCGCTTCATAAGCGTAGATAGTCTTATGCTCCGCACCATGGTACTGAAATACCCGTTGAATGTCTTTCATCGAAGAAATAGCCGCTACGTACCCAAAAAACAAAATCAACCGCAACGCGCCTTCCAGCAAATTGAGCCAAACCGGATCCGTCACGGCTTCATGAATGTATTTAGCCGCAAAAGTTGGCAGCACAACAAACAAGCCAATAGCCAGCACAAAAGAAACCAGCATCGTCAGCACCAGCTCTTTGGTGCTCAGTTGCTCTTCTTCCTCCCCGGCAGCTTGCGCCGAAAAGGACAGCGCCTGCAAACCGTAAACCAAGGATTCCAGCAAAGCCACCGTACCGCGTACAAAGGGCAGCTTTAAAAGCGGATACCGCTCGTTGATAGAAGAAAAAGGTTCTTTTTTTAATTCAATACCGCCGTCAGGCCGACGGACCGCCGTAGCCAGGTAGCCCGGGCCGCGCATCATCACGCCCTCAATGACAGCCTGACCGCCAATTGTCGGCTTCTTACTCATAGGAATCTCCTTTATACAAACAGGTGCTAATTATAACTGTAGCAGAGCATCGCTGCTCTGCTACAGAATTGCGTCCTATTACTTTCCGTAACGCTTGTTGAATTTTTCGATCCGACCGCCAGCCGTAATATTACGCTGCTGACCGGTGTAAAAGGGATGGCATTTGGAGCAAACGTCCACGCGCAATTCTTTTTTCACCGAGCCGGTCATGAAGGTGTTCCCGCAACCGCAGGTCACTTTCACTTCCTGATAATCCGGATGAATTTGTTCTTTCATCGAAGCATACACCTCTCTTTACCCTAGGGATTGAGTCATCGCCAAACAAAATCAGCTGATTGTACCCGATTAGTATAGCATAGTCAATAGAGAAACCGCAAGATCCTTCCCTCTATTTTTCCATATCAATCTCCTGCGTTTTTCACATAATGGCTGAAACTGCCCAGCACCAAGCCGGGGAATCGTTTCGCCACCTGATGCAAAAAGGCCGGTACGCCAATCGGCTCCGCTTCTTGCGGCGGCAGCGTCTCCAGCAGCCAGTCCGGGTCAATATTAAGATTGCGCAGTTGGATCATATCCACGCCGGTTCGTTCTAAAAAGCCTTCCCACGCCACTACCTCTTCGGGGCGGTCATTAAGCCCCGGGAAGAACAGCATATTTAGCGACACATAGACGCCCTTAGCCTTAGCGTAACGAATGGATTCTTCCACGTCTTGGAGCGTGTAGTTTTCCGCTCGGTAATACGCTTGGTAGACGCCTTCGCGAGCGCTGATAATACTGACGCGCATGCTGTCGAGACCCGCGTCGACAATGGCTTTAATCCCCTTGGTGCAGCCGGCATTGGTATTGATATTAATCTGACCTTTGCTGCATTGCGCGCGAATCTGCCGCATAGCCGGGGCAATTCGCTCGTAGGCCAAGGCCGGTTCGCCTTCACAACCTTGACCAAAGCTGATAATCCCGTCAGGCGCTGTTTCTAAATGATATAAACCAACCTGGGCAATTTCCTCTGCTGTGGGCGCAAAAGCAATACGGCTTTGCGGCGACGGACAGCACTCGGCCGGCTGCAGCGAAATGCAGCCTAGACACTGCGCATTGCACGTGGGCGAAGTAGGAATTCCCGCTTCCCAGCGGCGGTAAAAGAGATTCTGCGCCGTACAGCAGTGCCATTTCAGCGAGCAATCTCCCAATTGCTTCACGATCCGGTTTTGCGGCAGCGCTGCCGTAACCGCCTTCACTTTTTTCCGCAAGTCTTTGGTATTGTAGCGATAAGGATGCCATTTCTCATTATCGTCGCCCGGCACCGCCGCCACAACCAGCGCGTCTCCCTTTAGCGCTACTGCCGCATAGCCAAAAAGCGGCAATAACGGAGCGTTTTCTTCCCGTTCAAAGGCAGGCACAAGCGTACGCGTATACCCCATCGGCAAAATGGCGGCAACCGCCAACAACCCCGGACCCAACCGCTCCACTTGCCCAGCCTCATTCATTGTAACCGCCCGTCGCCCTGGTAACAGACATAGTTCCGCGCCTTCCGGCAGCGGCATGACTTCATCCTCTCTGAGCAAACGCTGTAGCACGCCATGTCGTGCTACAGCCGCCTGCCCCGGCGCGTCAAAGATTTCTCCATCCGGAACGGCATATAATGCTGTAAGCATGCTTTCGTTCTCCTTTATCTGGTTCTGCAGCCATTATATCATGTTCCACTCGCTACAGCATGACTTTGCCATGCATAATTACTGCCCGATTATTGCGTCTTTTTCCTTTTCTTTTTTCATAGCATTCGTTACAATTAAATAAAGCAAAGAAATTTGAATGCGAGGTGGATACACATGGCAAACAAAAAATTAATGTTGGCTTATGACGGTTCCGAACACAGCCAGCGAGCGTTAGATTGGGCGCTGGACCTCAATGCGCAATTACTGTACGAATTGGAAATCGTCACGGTAATTCCGCCATTTCCCAGCCTCTTCGCGGATTTTCCGACCGATACGTATGCTTTAATGGAAGTCAACCGTAAAAACGGCCAGACCATGTTGGAGCGAGCAGCCGCCCATTGCCTAGAACGCGGTCAAACGACTACGACAGCTCTCTTAGAAGGACATATTGTCGATACCTTGATTGAACATGCCACCGAAGGCGGCTTCACCTTTTTAATCAGCGGTACCCGCGGCGCAGGCGGCTTTGAAGGCCTGCTGCTCGGCAGCGTGGCCCACAAGCTTGTAACCTATTCGCCTATCCCGGTTCTTATCGTTAAGTGAGCTAAGGCAAGGCTTGAACAAGAGTCGCGGCGACGGTGCCGGAAGCACCTAGGGTCGGTTGTGCCATGGATGGCATAACAACCGACGTCTACTGAAATTCAGAGGTTACGCAGGAGAAGGTACGGTTTTTCAACAAGAGTAAAGGGAGTAGAGTGAGGGTACGCCAGAGAATATTTAGATTTTCAAACTCATTTTCTGTTTCTCTCAAATTTCGTCCTCCTCTGTCGTTCCCTCCTGTAACTCCGGTTCTCTTGTTCGTTTTTTATCTTCTCTGGCTTTTCTCTGGCTTTTCCTCTGATCCTCTGTGTAAAACGTCCGCCTTCAAACGTACCCCTCAAAAAAGCAGGCCGCCGGCAAATGCCGACGGCCTGCTGAGCCAATACTGCTATTAAATGCTAATTTTTGCGCCCAAAAGCTCTACGAAAGAGCGCAGCCATTCCGGATGGTTAGGCCAGGCTTGGGCGGTAACCAACTGTCCGTCGGTCACAACCGGAGCATCCTCCCAAGAAGCGCCCGCCAAGCGGCATTCTGCGGCGCAAGCCGGATAAGAGGTTACTTTTTTACCGTTCATCACTTCACAAGCCGCCAAAAGCTGAGGTCCATGACAAATAGCAGCCACAGGCTTGCCTTGCGCAAAAAACTCTTTCACAATGGCAATGGCCTGAGGATACATGCGCACATATTCTGGAGCGCGGCCTCCCGGAACCACCAGACCCACAAAATCAGCTGCCTTTACGCTTTCCAACGCTGCGTCAACCGGAATACGGTGACCGGTCAGCTCCACGTATGTATCCAGCCCGATGAAATCATGTACAACCAATTGCAGCGTTTCGCCGACTTTTTTATTAGGAGCAACAACAACCACTTCGTACCCCAACATTTGCAATGCTTGCTGCGGAACCTTTACTTCGTAATCTTCCGCACAATCTCCCGCCAAAAGCAAAATCTTTTTCACAGCCCATGCCCTCCTTCAGGTTATGCACTTAGAATCAGACAGTTTTTTCTGTCTTTTCATTGGATTCGCTCTTGGGCAGTTATCTCCTGCAGCATTGCAAAATAAGCCTATTTCTTTACAAAACATTCACATGAATTACTAAGGAGGACCTAGTATGCGTTCGGATTTACTTTTAAAGCTCACACAAACTCATCTTAAAAACCAAGACGGCCCCTGGGAAAACGTTTCCCTTACCGGCCCACATGATCTTATTTTAATTCGTCTTTGCCAAGCTCAGCAAAAGCAGCAAGGTTTTTCAGCCATCACTGCCGCTGCCTTAGGTTTTGATCCTCGCATCTTCTCCATGGCCTTAAAGCACTTAGAAAAGCAAGGCTATCTGGAAGGCGTCGTCTACACCTACCAGGAGGATAGCCCCTACCCTGCCGAAGTGGACTTATCCCTAGCGCACGTTACCGCCGCTGGCGAAGCCTATGAAAAAAAGCTGGGATAACCCCAGCTTTCAGCGATTGAATCGATTCATCGCGTTCGACATGCCCAACTTCAAAATTCCTTCTACGGCATCCGCCGCTTTTTCCAAGGCAGCGTTCAAGTCTTCTTGTTCCTCTTGGTGAAAGCGGCTTAGTACATAGTCCGGCACCGCCCAGCCGGCCGGGGGACGACCAATGCCCAGCCGAACCCGATTGAACGCATCCTGCCCCAAATGGTAAAGGAGCGATTCAATCCCCCGATGCCCGCCGCTGCCGCCCTTCATCCGCAGGCGCAGCTTGCCTGTGGGCAAATCCATATCATCATAGATTACAATGATGTCTTCCATTGGCACTTTATAAAAACGAGCCAGAGGAGCCACCGCCTCGCCGCTCAAGTTCATATAGGTCTGCGGCTTAACAAGAAGCATCACCTCGCCATCACGGCGCGCTTCCAAGACTTCTGCATTATCTTTAAAACGCCAGGTTCCTTCCCAGCGCTTAGCCAGTTCGTCCAATACCAGCCAGCCAATGTTATGCCTGGTTTCGCTATATTCTCTGCCTGGATTCCCCAAGCCGACAATCAACTTCAACGCGCTTCCCCCGATCGACCTAATAAAGTTTCTACTGTCACAAAATGATAACCTTGCGCCTGCAGCTCCGGTATGATCCGCCGCAGCGCCGCTACGGTCTGCGAACGATCTGCTTTACTACTCAAGCCTTCGCCGTCATGGAGTAAAATAATCGCTCCCGGCTTAACCTGCTCCAAGGTGCGCCTGGCAATAGTTTCCGCATTAATGCGCTCCCAGTCCCAGCTCATAACGGACCAATCAATAATACGCATGCCCCTTTGATTGACGGCATGCAGGACCGCTGCATCGCGAAAACCATGAGGCGGGCGAAAAACCGTCGGTTTGACCCCGGCAGCCGCAAAAATTGCTTGATTGGTATGATCCAGTTCCTCCTCCAACTCTTCCCGGCTGGATTTTAGCAAGTCCGAATGGCGAAACGTATGATTTCCCAACTGATGCCCTTCTTGGGCCAAACAAGCCGCCAGCTCCGGATAGCGCTCTACATTTTGTCCCAAAAGGAAAAAAGTAGCTGTCACGCCATATTCATGTAGAATTTGCAGCACTTGCGGCGTAAAGACCGCATCCGGTCCATCGTCAAAGGTCAACGCCACTAATTTATCGGATGTTCCTTTTTGCGAGCAAACCGTATGAAAAAAATCTGCCTCCGGCAAGATAGTACAGGCGAACGTCCCCATAAGGGCGACGCAAGCCAGACCTGCCAGCACCAGGCCGCCATGGCGCAGCCGCTTTTCCCCCCAGCCTTTATACTCCAAGATCAAACCGAGTACGATAAGCGCAGTCAACCAACCAGCCAAATCCTCCATACGCCAAAACAAACCGTCCACGCTCTTGCCTCCTGCATGGCTAGCCGCCACACGCAAAATAGAGATTGAATAAGATATAGAGAAAACAGAGTAAACAGAGGATCCTCTTCCCCTCTGCCAACTCTGTTTTCTCTTATTTTAAAGAGTCTTTTCTCAGTCAAACAAGGAGCTAACCGAAAGCTGCTTATAAATACGAATCATGGCTTCTCCAAACATAGGCGCCACCGACAGCACTTTAATTTTATCCAATTTCTTTTCCGGCGGCAAGGGGATCGTATTGGTAATAATTAATTCCTCAATATTAGAGTCCTTAATGCGCTGTACCGCTGGCGGGCTCAGCACGGCATGGGTGCAACAAGCCAAAACCGACTTGGCGCCCAAGCGTTGCAGCGCTCTGGATCCTTCCGTCAGCGAGCCGGCCGTATCGACAATATCGTCAACCATGACTGCATTTTTGCCGTCAATATTGCCAATCAGGTTCATTACTTCCGCCACGCCCGGCATAGGACGGCGCTTTTCAATAATGGCAATCGGCGCATGCAAGCGGTCTGCCAACTGGCGCGCCCGTGTTACCCCGCCCAAGTCTGGTGAAACAACTACCAAGTCCTGTAAATTTTTTGTTTTCAAATAATCTGCTAAAATCGGCACCCCTGGTAAATGATCCAAGGGAATATCAAAGAATCCCTGAATTTGACCTGCATGAAGATCCATGGTAATGATCCGGTCCACTCCGGCTGTTGTAAGCAAATTGGCCATCAATTTGGCCGAAATAGGTTCCCGGCCTCTGGTTTTGCGATCTTGTCTCGCATATGCATAGTACGGCACAACCGCCGTTACCGAGCGAGCCGAGGCGCGTTTCACCGCATCCACCATGATGAGCAGTTCCATGACATGATCGTTAATATTGGGTCCGCAAGTAGGCTGTACAATAAAAACCGATTTACCTCGAACGCTTTGGTCAATCATGACCTGCGTTTCTCCATTGTTAAAATGCCCTACAAAGGCATCCCCTACCTTAATCCCCATATAGCTAGCCATTTCATGGGCCAGCTCCGGATGGGAATTCCCCGCAAACAAACAAATGTCCTCACTGCCTTGCAATACCATGTTTTTTCTTCCTGCCTTTCCTGCGTCTTTGCGCTATTTACGTTTTGCCGCCCAACCGTCAATATTCGCCTGTCGCGCCCGGGCCACGCCCAGAGCACTGGCAGGAATGTCTTTGGTAATCGTAGAGCCTGCCGCCACATAAGCGCCGGCACCTACCGTCACCGGCGCCACCAGGTTGCTGTTGCAGCCGACAAAGGCCTCGTCTTCAATCGTTGTACGATGCTTCTTTTTACCGTCGTAATTTACTGTAATCGTACCGCAACCAATGTTTACGCCGCCGCCCATATCGGTATCGCCAATATAACTCAAATGCGGCAGCTTGCTGCCAGGTCCCACCACCGAGTTTTTCACTTCCACAAAGTTCCCAACTTTGACGCCTGCCTGCAGCTTTGTATGCGGACGCAGATGCACATAAGGCCCCACTGTCACGCCTTCGGCCAGAACGCATTCATGCGCATAAGTGAAATGTACCGTACTGCCCTCGCCAACTTGCACATCTGTCAGCCGCGTATTAGGTCCAATGGTGCAGTTGCCGCCGATGATCGTTTTCCCTTCCAGCCAGGTAAACGGGTACAACACCGTATCTGCGCCGACACTGACATCGGCATCCACAAAGGTGCTGTCCGGATCCATCACAGTCACGCCCGCGACCATCAGCTCATTCACTTTGCGCCGACGCAGAATTTTCTCCGCCTGCGCCAGTTGCTGCCGGGAATTAATCCCAAGCGTCGCTTCATGATCCTCTGTACTATAGGCCCAGACACGTTTGCCTTGACCGCCTAAGATGCCAATGACATCAGTCAGGTAATACTCTCCTTGCTGGTTCTGGCAATTCACCTGCTGCAACGCCTGAAACAAAGACGTACTATCAAAACAATACATGCCTGTATTAATTTCATTCACTGCCAATTCGTCCGCGTTTGCATCTTTTTGTTCGACAATTTTCACCACGTCGCCAGCTGCATTGCGAATCACCCGCCCATATCCAGTCGGGTCCGGCATGACAGCCGTCAAAACCGTCGCCGCAGCACCAGCAGAAGCATGTGCTTCGCAAAGCTGTTGCAACGTTTCTTCCGTAACCAACGGCGTATCGCCGCACAGTACAAGCACCGAACCTCGGTGCCCTTCCAGGATACCTTGCGCCTGCAATACGGCATGACCGGTTCCCAATTGTTCTTCTTGCAGTACCGTTTCCGCTTGACCGGCGAGCAAGGTCTGCACTTTTTCACTGCCGAACCCGATAATAGCTACGCTGCGCGAACACCCAGCCTTGCGAGCTGCATCCAGCACATGCTGCACCATAGGTTTGCCGCCCACTTCATGCAAAACCTTCGGTAACGCTGATTTCATCCGGGTCCCCTTGCCAGCTGCCAAGATTACAGCTACCAATTCCCCCATTGTTTTACCCCCATTTCTCCTCGACCAACACTTGTTTTACAACCATGCCAGCCTCTCTATGTATCGCCAATTCCAGCGCAAAAAAGCCCATGGTAAAAAAGCTACACGAATTTGGCGAAAAAAGCAAGTCAACGCCACCCGTATATTATAATAAAAACAAGCATTCTTCGCTCTTTAGTAGCAATATCTCTTTTTTTCGGCAAGGATGCTTCGATTTACATCTTTCATTCAATCGGACGAATATCTATTTTCTTGCTCCACTCGTCTACTTCATGAAGCATGAGCAAGCTTGTATAGCCTTCCACCAGCTTGCGCTGCGGCTCAGCTGTCGCAATCAGCACGCCAGTGCCAACTACCTCCGCCCCTACTTCCATCGCCAAATCAGCCATGCCTTTAGCCGTACCGCCGGCTTTCATAAAATCGTCGATCAAAAGCACTCTCGCCCCGACAGGCAACGCGCGCTTAGGAAGCGACATGGTTTGAATACGCCGTGTCGAGCCACTGACATAGTTAATGCTCACCGAAGGCCCTTCGGTTACTTTACTGCCTTGACGCACAATGACCAGCGGCAGATCAAACGCCCTGGCTGTCATAAAAGCCAGCGGGATACCCTTGGTCTCCACCGTCATAATATAGTCCGGCCGCAAATGAGCCAGCCTAGTCATGAAAACTTCCCCGATCTGCGCCATCAACGCCGGTTGAAACAACAAATCCGTCATATACAAAAAGCCGCCTGCAATAATGCGTTCCGGTTCTTTCAACCGAAAAGCCAGTTCCTGCAAAACAGCCTGTTCTCTCTCTCCTTCGCGGCGAGGTAAAAAACGAACTCCCCCTGCTGCGCCAGCAACGGTTTCCAACGTGCCCAAACCAAACTGCTGCAGGGCCTGCTTGATGGTCACCATATCCTCGCTCAGCGTTGATTTGGCCGTGCCAAAACGCTCACTAAAATAGCTCAACGGGAAAAGACGGCTTGGCATATCTACGAGAAGCTTGGTTAATGCCACCACCCTCTCAATCCTCCGTACTTTTTCCACCACGGTTCCTCCCATTCGCATTTATTCCCGAATATTAAGTTCAATTATACCATTCATCTTACGCTTTTTCATCGTCTTAGGAAAATTTAATTTGAACAGAAGTAGATATAGGGTATGAAATAGCATTGAACAAGAAAACCGGAGTCGAGGGAGGGTTCGACAGAGGATTTTGGTTTTAATATAAACCGCAACCCTCATCGTGCCCTCATATTCTCCGATTCTCTTGTTCAACTTTCCCCAAATCCCCATCTAAGCGAAAAAGCACGGCATCAAAATGCCATGCTTTTAAAGTCTACTTAGCGTTCTTTGTTTTGCTGCTGCCGACGTTCATTGATATCCTGCAACAACGTCTGCTCCGAGTTGGCCATATGCTCTACCGCCAATTGCTGCGCCAAATCGACGTCGCGCGCCGCAATGGCTTCCACTAACTGCGTATGTTCTTCAATCGTCTTTTTCAAGCGTCCCGGATAAGCCATGGAGATAGTCCTGAAACGTGTCAGCTGCTCCCGCAAATTGTTGATAATGCCAACTAGCCGGTCATTGCGGCTGGCGCGGTACAAAATATCATGAAACTGGCCGTCCAGTTCCACAATTTTTTCCATATTGCCATTATCTACGCACGCACCGATCTGCACCAGCAAGCGCTCCATCTGCTCCAGCTCTTCCTCCGTAATGCGTTCCGCCGCCAGACCATTGGCCAGCGAATCCAGCGCTGAACGGACTTCAAACACTTCATTGATGTCTTTAATGGACAAATCCGCCACATACGTACCGCGGCGCGGAATCATAATCACAAAGCCTTCCAGCTCCAGCTTGCGAATCGCTTCGCGAACCGGAGTCCGGCTAACGCCAAGCTCTTCCGCCAACTGAATCTCCATCAAACGCTCTCCCGGGCGCAACACACCGCTAATAATCGCTTCCCGTAATGTCTCGCACACCACTTCCCGCAAGGGCTGGTAGCTATCTAATTTTACCGGCAACAATCTCCGTTCCATATCACTCACCATCCACTTTCCTCACTGTCTTTGCTGTAAAAATAGAGACTCTATCGCCCCAGCTACTACGGAGCCGCTCTGCTACGTCACCAGCTGCCTCTTCGTTTTCTGTCAGAGCAAATACTGTTGGGCCGCTGCCGGACATCAGGGAAGCCTTCGCGCCCTGGCGCAGCATATCGTCCTTCAATTTTTGAATCTCCGGGTGTTCACTAATCGTGACCGATTCTAAAACATTGCACAGCCGCGAAGCTATACCTTCTAAGCTCCCCTTTTGCAGCGCCGTTTTCAACCCTAACAAGTCTGGCCTCTGCTTTACCCTAGCCGCCGCAAAATGACCATAAACCCAGGCTGTTGAAACTGCCATAGGCAGCTTTGCCAAAACAACGCCGCAAACAGGCATCGCCGGCAATTCCTCCAGTTCCGTTCCTCTGCCAGTCGCAAGACGTGTGCCGCCTAAGAGGCAAAAGGGTACATCCGAGCCCAGCTGAGCTCCTAATTCCAAAAGCTCCTGCTGCGTCAACCCCGCCTGCCATAGCTTATTCACACCGCGTAGGACAGCCGCTGCATCGGCGCTGCCTCCAGCTAAACCAGCCGCTAACGGAATTTTCTTTTTCAATGTAATGGCTACGCCTTTAGCAATAGCGCATTTCTGCCGCACAAGCTCCGCCGCACGCCAAGCTAAGTTTCTTGAATCCGCTTCCAAGCCGGGGACGTCTACTGTCAGTGAAATATCTTTTGCCTCTTGCAAAATGATTTCATCCGCCAAACTAACACTCTGCATAACCATAGATACTTCATGATACCCGTCCGGACGCTTGCCCAGCACATCAAGAGAAAGATTAATCTTGGCGTTTCCTTGAAGAACTACCGTTTCACTCATGCGTTAATCTGCTTCAGCATAATTTCTTCGTCAGAGGTAATGATACTGTCAATCTCCAATAAAATGAGCAACCGCCCGTCCACCTTGCCAACGCCTTGTATGTATTTCGCGTCCAACACAAAGGATGGCGGCGGCGGTTCAATGTCCGATTGCGACAGCCGAATCACCTCAGCTACCGCATCAACAATCACGCCAATAGTCTGTCCAGATACTTCCACGATAATAATACGAGTATCGTCGTTATAGGCTCCTGCTTCTAGTTGGAACCGCTTGCGCATGTCCAAAACAGGAATAATGCGTCCTCGTAAATTAATGATTCCTTCCACAAAGGAAGGAGTCTGCGGCATTTTGGTAATCGGCACTAAACGATTGATCTCTTGCACTTTGGTAATGGGTAAAGCATATTCCTCATTGGCCAAACGGAAGATCACCATCTGCAGTTCATCGAGCTTCAGTTCTTGATTAGCTTGCACTTCTTCCATTTCACAGCCCTCCTGTCTTTTGTTCTTTACAGAAACATCCACTATACGCTTTATTATAGGTGATTCTACAGCTAAATTCAAAGAAATCTATATGCCACATCATGGAAATTCGCCATTTCCTTCGTTTTTCCTGCCAACAAAAAAGCACGCTGCATAGAAATGCAGCGTGCTTTTTGTTGTCATAATTTCTCTTCGGTACGTTTCTGAGCGAATAGACCATTAGCAATAGCAGCAAATTCATCTAATGAAAGAGTCTCGCCTCGCCGCATAGCATCGATACCGGCTTTTGCCAATACCAATTGAAGCTGTTCCTGAGGAAATCCTCCGGCCTTTAGGGCATTGGCCAAGGTTTTTCTCCTTTGGCCAAAGGCCGCTTTTACTACGCGGAAAAATAAGGCTTCATCCTCTACTTCGACAGCCGGTTTTTCCCGACGTTCGCAACAGATGACTGCCGAGTCTACAGCCGGTGCGGGAATAAAAGACCTGGGCGGTACTATCATCAGCACATGCGGTTTGGTATAATACTGCACCGCCACCGACAACGCACCATAGGCCTTGCTCCCCGGTTCGGCCGCCATGCGTTCGGCCACTTCTTTTTGCACCATTGTCACCATGTAGTCGATGGGAAGGCGCGCTTCCAGCAACTCCATGATGATGGGCGTTGTGATGTAGTAGGGAAGATTGGCTACTACCTTAAACGGGCCGCAGCCTACTTCTTGTAGAATATCGATTTTAAGAATATCTCCATGCACAATCCGGACGTTTTCATACCCTTCCAGGGTATGGGCCAAGACGTCCAACAAATGCCGGTCCAATTCTACGGCAACTACCTTAGCGCCTGTCTCGGCTAAGCCTTGCGTCAAGGTGCCGATTCCAGGGCCAATTTCTAATACTACATCTTGTTCTTGAATGCCTGCAGCTTTGACGATACCAGCCACCACTGAGGGATCCACCAAAAAGTTTTGTCCAAGTTTCTTACTCATACGAATGCCAAAGCGTTTCAGAATATGCAAAGTCACATCTTTATTCGCAATGACAGGCTTCAGGTTCAACAAGATTTAGGCTCCTCCCCGGCTGCCACAGCAGCCCAGAACTCTTCCACCGTAATGCCATAATGATTCAAGCGATAAAAAAAGGTTTTTGCATTAGCATAACCAATGCCCAACGCTGCACCCAATAAGGCGCGTCGCTTCGCCGCCTCCGGATGAGCCGTCAGCCCTGCTTGCAGCATATCGCTCCAAACAAAAGGCTCTTCCGGCTGCCACTGTTCCACACGAACTTTTTCTAAAGCAGTGCGGATGGATTCCGGCGATGCGTTTTCCACCCCGATATCGCCTGCCGCCTGGGCCTCTTCCTTCGGAATGAAGGCGTGGCGTGCTTCTGGAAAATGGTTGCTAAGATAACGTCGAATTCGCTCTCCAGCACTGTCCGGATCTGTCAAAATAATGACGCCCCGGTGCCGCATAGCTTGAGCAACCCGCTCCAACACACGCGGTCCTAAGCCAAATCCGCCAGTAGCAATACATTCGGCATCAACAGCGCGTTTCACTGCCTGAATATCTTGTTTTCCTTCTACCACAATGACATCTTTTAGCATCCGATACATTACCTGCCTGTTGTACTGTTAGTCTTCCAGCACATATACTTTGACGTAACGTCGGCCAAATCCCCATGCCTGTGCATAATCCTCCATACAAAGGTCAATTTTCATGCCTTTGATGGCGCCGCCGGTATCTGCGGCCACTGCATAGCCATAACCAGGGATATACAACCGTGTTCCCAACGGAATCACTCTGGGATCTACTGCCACAACCCCCCAGCGAGCCGGAATGCCGCTGGCGGTAATCCCATGACCGCCTCCGTCCGTGGGCAGATACGCCGTAGCTTCCATAGTCAAAGTCCGGCTAAAGCGTTGATCACCGCGTGACGTATTTACTACATCTCGTGTACCAACTCTCACCGTCTGCGCTTTGGAGGCTACCTTGACTTTCTCTGACACCACTTGTTCCCCGATAGACTCACCATCCGCTAAGGTAATACGGACAGCCACTTCTTTCACTCCGTCGGTGCCTGTTTCCAGCACCTCTGTTGCCCCTTTTTCAAGAGTAGCATCAGGCTGTTGCATCACGGAGAAGGGATCAGGAATCTCCCTTGTTTCCATTCTTGTTTCGATTTTTACGAGGCGTACCGTCATATTCGGAGACAGGCGTACCCCGTCCCCCGGTTCGGTTCGCACGGTTTCAGGCTTAAAGCCCAGCGCTCCTGCCAATTCCCCAACCGTCTGCTTGGCCGTCATAACGGTTTTAGTTCCATCTTTTAATTGAACTGTTACGGGGAATGCACGAAGCACCTCCACCACCGTACCATTCTGCACCGAAGGCGTCGACAAGCGATATTCGTCCTGCGGTCCCATTTCCACTCCGGCTTCCGCCAAAATGTCCGTGGGCTTGCTGTGTAGCGTGCGAATGGAAACAGCTTGCCCATCGACCTGCACATCGACCGTTTTATATGCCCATACAAAGCCGGTCAAAAAGAAGATCGACAGTGCCAGCGCTGAAATCAGCACCAGCTCTTTCCGCTCAGAAAGCACCTTTAGAGACAGAGTGTTTTTCATTCCACTCCCCCTTTCTAAAGGTTTAGTCATTGTAACATGATTTTTTTGGGCTGTCAAACCGCCATGTGTTTCAGGGAATGATTTTTGTTTTTATTTGTTTCATTTTTTATTACCATTTCATCTATTTTATTTTTAAAATATTAAATTTTGTAATCATCGCTATTGCGACTTGCATATCTATCCACAAACAAAGTAATTCAACACAACTTCCATTTTCATCAAATAAACGCCAATTGTAATTTACTTTTTCAGTTTTCATAAAATTACTCATAAACATATTTTTGCGAAAAATCCCTTTTTCAGCGGATTATTTTACTCTCAACGTCTTTATTTTTTTAGAATTTTCTTTTTATTTTTACATAATTTTACTTTGAATTTTTCTTTACAGCTTTTAATTTTTTAAACTATATCCTAACAATACTGCAAGGTTGAGGAAAAATATTCATTTTCCTTCATTATATATAAGAAAATCAGGTCGATATTGCACTCTATTCCGAGATATAGAAACAGCAAGCCCACCACTTCCTTTTAACAAGGAAGACCAAGCTGGCATCCTAACGTCCGCACCCGGCGTCTGTGGCAAAATTTTTGCAAGCGAAGCGATCCGCAGGATCTGCAAGGCCAGCTGAAAGGATTAGAAATACGGATGTCTGAGCACAGCGAGTTCCCTTATTTTCCTTTCAGCTGGCTGCGCAGGAGCTGAGCGAGCTCTAGTTTTTTGCAGAACCACTAATTGATTCCTGTCATACGCCAGAGCGGTTCTTTTTCCGTCTGACTACGTCAGGGAAACCTTGAAAGAGCACCGCTATTTCTGCAGCCCCCTTTCTTGTCAGACGAAAAAGCTCCTCGCCCTGGCGATGCACTCATGCAATCAGCGGCTCTTACGGGATATAACTCGAAGGAAACAACAATCCCACCGTCGCTTCGCGCCACCTCCCTTTGACAAGGTAGGCATCTCTTTTAGCAGGCTGGCAGCCTCGGTCCGCGCCCGGCGTCTGCGGCAAAACTTTTGCGAGCGAAGCGGTCCGCAGGGCCTGCAATGCTAGCTGAAAGGATTAGAAATACGGATGTCTGAGCGCAGCGAGTTCCCGTATTTCCCTTTCAGCTGGCTGCGCAGGAGCTGAACGAGCTCTTGTTTTGACGGGGATGCCGGGGAAGGACGCTACTATAAACTAGCTTTATGTACTATAGACTTAAAAAATATTAACTTATTATACATCAACTCATCTAGTCAGCTTAGATATCCCGGCAACATACCTATCCCTCCCGTCGCGCCCCCTGTCGTCCTGACGGGCGCGACACTAACGCCGTCCAGGCGTGTCGCACGCCGCTGCGCGGCATCTTCTTAAAGCAAGCTACTACAATCCTCCCATCGTGCGCTTTGCCATCCTTGGCGCGCACGATACTAGCGCCGTCCGGGCGCGTCGCAGGCCGCTGCGCGGCCTAGAAAAAAGGTTCTATGTCAATGGTTGGGGTAAAAGCATAAAGTAATGTTGGCAGCGAGGATGCAAGTTCTCGCTGCTATCTATTTTTAGTACCCGCAAGATAGAGGATACGGTTACGCATTCGCTCAAAATTACGCAGGCCATAGCAAGTTCGTTTTAAGACTTTGGTTCGGTTGTTGCAGCCTTCGATATAGCCGTTGCTGTATCCGGTTTCAAGGGCGGCCACAATTTCTTGTTTCCATTCGATTACGGTATTCATCAATCGAGTAAATTGAGGAAGATTATGCTGTAAAACCTCTTGTTGCCAACGCTGAAATCGCAAAGCATATTCTTTGCTGCCGGAGCTGTCCATCGCTTCATAGAAAAGTTCTTTTAAGCGATAGGCGTGCCGTAATCGTTCAGACACTTGCAGCATCAAAGAGAGTTGTTCTTTATCCTCGTCTTTTATTAGGTTTTTATGTCGTTTCAGAAGTAGGAAACGACTTTTCTTGAAATACTTTCTGCGATGGTCCGAAAAGTCTTTTTGCACGTCTTTACGCACCGCTTC